>NZ_WQQE01000081.1:0-530 GCF_018785655.1 Blautia sp. MCC269
TGGGCTTAATTAACTTAAAACCCAATGGGCTTAAGTGGACCTTTGCCCTATGGCTCATGATTATGAACTTTACGGGGTTCTGGTTCATTTAAACCAGTGGGCTTAAGTGGACTCGAACCACCGACCTCACGCTTATCAGGCGTGCGCTCTAACCAGCTGAGCTATAAGCCCATCTTGAAATCTTTCGATTTCAGTGGAGATGAAGAGATTCGAACTCTCGACCCCCTGCTTGCAAGGCAGGTGCTCTCCCAACTGAGCTACATCCCCATTTGATCTGGCAGCCACCTGCTCTCCCACACCGTCTCCAGTGCAGTACCATCGGCCGCTTAGGTCTTAACCGTCGTGTTCGGGATGGGAACGGGTGTGTCCCCTAAGCGCATCGCTACCAGAAATATCGTTATTCAGTTGCCTTGATAACTCAACAGTAAAACACATTTCAATTACTCTACTTTTTTCCTTAGAAAGGAGGTGATCCAGCCGCACCTTCCGATACGGCTACCTTGTTACGACTTCACCCCAGTCATCGGTCC
>NZ_WQQE01000082.1:0-62842 GCF_018785655.1 Blautia sp. MCC269
CACTGGGAGTTATGCTTGTCAACCATAAAATTCAAATTTTTTTGGATTTTTCGAAATTTCATCCCAAAGCCCCAATTCAACTCCCAGGACAGGACGCCCCGCGTCCGCTTCTGTCCTCTGCAAGGGTCTTATTCTTTTTCTTACCGGCTGGAAGTGTCAGCCAGAGGGAGAGGATATCGGTTCGGGCTGTTGCGGAGGAGGGGTGATACAACTTAGGTTGCGGGAGAGGGCGTTATTGCGGCAGGGTCAGCTGTCTGAGCCGCAGGCGAGTTCTGGCCCTGCCGCAATGCTTTTAGCCATCTCACGGAATCTTAGTTGTATCCCCCGACGGAGTCCCTGCTCGGGCCGATATCCTCTCCCTCTGGCGTACCTCTTTCTCTCCACCTTCCGGAGCTTTAATTATATCCCCCAACAAAGTCCCTACCCAGCTCGATGCATTCTCCGCATACGCCACACTTCACTCACCACCGTAAGCACCCTTGCACCAATAACAACCACCATAATACGAATCACACAATACAACAAAGCTCCCTTTTTTGACGGAAGCCCAAATACACACAACACCATCCTTTTAATAACCGAAAGCCCAATCACATCCAAAGCATGAATTGCATAAATATACAACGAAAATCTTCCACACCAACTCAAAAATCTGCTGATCTTTGCACCTTTCACATAAATAAATTGCGATAACTTTACTACAAAATATGTACCACAAACAGGAGCCGCCAAAGAAATGATTCCACCATAGGAAGCCTGATGTACCCCAACACACCCCACTTTAATATCAAGCAGCCATACAAACAAACCAATCAAAATACTTCCCACCGGTAATTTTTTCAGATCTTTTTCGAATATTTTCTTCTCTTTCATCACACATCCCGAATGATAAAAGAACATTCCATACACACCCGCCTGTATTCCCAACGGCAGCCAAAAATAATCCCTCAACTGTGAAGCCATCATTGCAAGACAGATTATCAGCAACCACATTGAAACTTCATATTCTTCAGATATCTTTTTTACACATAGATACAATATCTGGCACATGAATAACGACATCAGAAACCAGGTCATACCAATCTGACTTACAGGTTTTCCATCAATTCCCTTCTGCATATCTCTTCCGGCAGCATAAAAAAGTGAACGCCAGAATTCTGTTTTTAAAAACAGCTCAGGGCTCATTATCATCGTACGGATAAAATTAATAACTACGTACGGTACCACTAATTGTTTAATCTTTTTTACTATTACAGAACTGATTTTTACATCCGTACTTTTTAAACACCATCCTGATAAAATGAAAAACAGTGGCATATGAAAAGAATAAATAAATACCATAAGTCTTTTATCCGCAGGATAGGCATTTTTCCATGTATGTCCTATAATAACACACAAAATTGCAATTCCCTTCGCAATATCTATAAACTCTTCTCTCTTTTTCTTTTCCATTACTTCACAACTCCCTAACCCAGCTCTAAAAAGTCTTCTAATTTCCTCCTGAAATCTCTCTCAACAACTCAATATCGCTGGGTAATACTTTAATATTCGTAGTCAATTTTTCCCCCTCAGGGCTGATATAAGTTACTTCAAGAATACTTCCTTCCCGGATTCCCCTCTTGGATACCGCATTACAAAAAGCAGGAAATTTCGGGTGATTCTGTTTAAAAGTATTCCAAGCATTCATAATCTTCATCATGTTTCCAAAATTACCAATTCCCATATCTTTCATCCTCGTTCTATACAACAGTAGCTGCCATGCTATCATCACCAAGCACAGCAGCCACTATTATTAATCTTAGTCTATTATTTTATAAAAATCATCTGTTATCTGCGCTTATCTACCATTGGAAATACTGTAAAATTATCTACTTTTTTCTCAGAAAATACTGCATTACGCAACCATTCTCTTGACTTTTCAACCTGTGCATCAATCAATTGTTCCGTTTTTACATAATCAATTGGTTCCTCAACCATAGGATGACCAATAATTGTTGTAGCATCTTCTGTAAGACGATCTAAAAGCCCAAATCCGCCAAGAAGTGACGCAAATCTAAGGCTTCCTCGTTTTTTATTAGATATCGCACTAAAATTCTTCTGAAAGATAATCGCAAAACAAGTACCATGGAATGAATCCGTCACAACATAATCACTGTGATCAAAGCAATACAGCCATTCCGGCAAATCTACTTCATTAAGAATTTCTATCGGCACCCCCGCAGGAATTCTCATATTCTGCCTGTTTCGTTCTCGCTGTCCTGGTGCCTCATCAAGAATAACTTTTACTTTTTTGTTCATTCTCTTAGATACATTGAGAAGTGCTTCTGTTTTTTCTTTTGTTGGGTCCAAAATATATGCCAAAATATATGGTCCCTCAGCACATTCCGGTCTAACGTTTTCTATCTCTGCATATTGATTCTTCTTGCAGAAGAATACCGGGTCTGTTACCCATGTGGCATCAACACCAAACACATTCTTACACATCTCAATCGCAAATTCTTCTCGTACAGAAACAGCATCAAATCTCTGAAGATAATATGCCGAAAGTTCTCTGTATGGCTCCGGACCTCTATACTCACTTTTACCAAAAGAAGTACCGTAAGCTATTTTTTTCTTATTATCATCTGCAAAATTCAGGAAATAATATTGTCCATAAATTCTGCTGAGTCCATAATTCCATAACTGATCCGATCCAACAATAAATCCATCACAAAGATCATTAAATTTTTTAAGCTTATGCATAGGATAAATTGGACTGATATTATAATGTTCTCTTGCAAATCTTCGTGGATCGGTTTTTGTCATGGTATCGCCTTCACGGGATAATGGATTATTTATCATAAGAACAGACAGTCCCATGGAAGTTAATTCATGATGCAATGCATAATAAGTGACCATACTTCCATAGTTACGTCCATACCACAGACCAATAATACCAATATCATATTTTCCCCGCAGACTATACTCTGTGGCTCTCTTGAATGAAGATGTTTCTAACAGCTGGAAAAAGCGTTTTCTGGATGGATGAGCACCATTCGGCTTATTGATCTCACCTTCACGTCTGCTCTTATCTAACAATTTAGAAAGCTCAATATTCTGTACCATTTTCATTCGAGTTTTTACAACTTCGAAAAGTTTTTTTCCTTTTTCCGAATTAACAAGTACAGCCGATGTTCCAATTCCATCCGAATATTCCCGTTTTATATCGCCTGCTTCCCAAAAATCCCCTAAAGAAATATCTGCCTGTCGTGGTATAGCCAAAAATCTACAGGAGCTACATGCAGGTCGTCTGCTCAATCCGATAAACATTGCTCTCAGATATGCATTTGTTGATGATCTCTCAAAAAAGCTTGTTCCATCTTTAAAATAAACACTGATCGTGTTGGCCCATCCAAATGCCCCTCTGTTTCTGAACTTTACTGATTCAACTTCTTTATCCGGAAAAGAATCTTTTAAGTATCTTTCAAACATTTCCTGTGATGGAAGCCCATGGCAAAAAATATCTACAGTAATAAGATTCTCATATTCCTGACCTAAAAACGCATATAACGCAGCAACATCACAAGGCACTCCGGAAAACAGAACCGTTTTTCCTTTTTTTAAAAGTTTTTCAATTTCTGGACAAACAGCCCTAATATCACTTTTAACATATTTTATATTATGAATCTGATCAAGATCTTCCTTTTTACGGATCAGGACATGTTCTACGGATGTTCCGTTTTTATATGCCGCTCCACAGACATACCCTCCGGATTCCAATATAATATTAGAAAGAAGTGTAAAGCATCCGCCAGCTGATCCCTTTCTGCGAATCTCATCCTCAGCCATCATAACATAGCTTTCCGGCTCCTTACTATTTTCATATTTCACCTGAACGGCCGGGCAATGCTTTAAACATTTTCCACATTTCACACATTTATCTGTATCAATCTGAGGATATACATACCCTTCCGCATCCGTTTCCATCTGTATTGCATTTTGTGGACAAATTTCTGCACAGACTCCACATCCACAACAATCCTGTTCAAAAATTGCGGCAACCGTTATATCATCTGCTTTTTTCAGTTTTGCAGGTACAAATTCTGGGACTTTTTTCTTTGTATCCACAGACTCTGTTTTTCTTTTTCCATATTTTTTTACGATTTTCTTTGCTTTCACCTGAGTTTCCGGTGACATTTTGTCATATATTTTTCGTAAAAATTCCTGATTCACTACGAATCCTCCTTAATTACACATTCTTTTCTTCTTTTTGTGTAACATAGTTTTTCGCCATTTTTTTAGCTTTTTTCTGCATGCCAATTGGAAGACGATATAAAAGTCCCCGCCAAAATGTAGGTTTTACCTGCTCAATCTCTTCTTTAGTTACAACTAATTCCTTTTCTTGATCAGCTTCCACCCTGACAGGATAAGCCTGATATGTTTTTACAACTTTTTCAGAAAACATTGCATGTTCCAGCCATTTTCTGGAGCGTTCTCTCTCTGATTCTAAAATCTCATTCACAGATGCATAATCAATATCTTTTAATAATGTTCCATTATTTATAATATTTTTGGAATTTTTCACAAGTCTATCTTCTAAATGGAACAATTTCACCAGAGATTCTGATCTAACCATACCCCTGGCTTCATTTCCAATACCTGCAAACGGTTTTTCGTATAAAATAGCAAAGCTCATACCATGACAGGAATCCGTTACAACATAACTGCTATTTTTAAAATAAGCGACCCAATCCGGGAAAGTTACATTTTCGAGGACTTTCTCATCACCCATTTTTTCTTTGTTTTTCTTGAAAGTTCCTGTTTCGCCATCCAGAATAAATACCGCTTTCAATCCTTTTTTCTCTGCCAGATGTTTAACAGCCTCACGTTTCTCAGGTGTTGGATCAAGAATGTATGCTAACAGATACGGCTCTTTTTCTGAACGCTGTGATTCTTTTGCAACATCATCATATACTTTTCGATCTGTTGAAAATACAGGATCCAATACCCTGGTGGAATTCACGCCAAAAACATTATCAAGGATATCAACTGCTGATTCTTCCCGTACAGAAATCGCATCAAACTTTTTCAGAAGATCACTTGTTATAATTCTCTCCCGATCTGATCTGTAATCTCTTTTATGTCCGAAAGAACATGCAACTGCAACTTTTTTCTTTTCAGGTCTTGCAAAGTTCAACAGGAAACTCCGTCCAAAATTCCGGGCTACTCCAAAGTTCCATACCTGATCAGATCCTACAACAAACGCATCACAAACCTGATTTAAAAGTCCCATTTCAGAAAGTTTATATTTCCGGCTTACATGGCAGTGTTCTCTTGCAAAAACGCGGCTGTTTCTCTTTGCCACAACATCTGCCGGGGTTTTTCCTAAACCTTCATTATCGATCAGGAGCACTGCAAGGCCCAAGCTTTCCAACTGTTTGTACAAACCATAATAAGTCGCAATACTTCCATAGTTATTGCCAAACCATACGCCGACAATACCCACGTCGTAACGGCCTTTCATACAATAATCTACCGCTTTATGAACACTTGTATAATTTATCATTTCAAAAAAGCGGCCTCTCTGTGGTGGAACCTTCATTTTCTGAGCACCAAATCGATTTCTCTTCAATGCATCCAACGGAACTTTTTCGATAAATTTAACATTATCTTTGATTCCATTGAATAATTCTCTGCCCTTTTCATTATTGATTAAAATCATGGATGTTCCGACATCGTCATTAAGTGATTCTTTATATGCCGAAATTCCCCATGCATCACCGATCGTAATATCTGCCTGTTTAGGAATTGCCGCAAATTTACAATCCTCACAGGATTGACGGAGAAACAGACTCTTGAAAGATCCAATTTCAAATGGATCAAGCACACCGGATCCCATATATGTTCGTCCGTCTTTCAGGATAACCTCACAGGTGGTTCCGCTCCAACCATAGCGTTTTGAACGGAAATAAAATTTGTCTATATTTTCACGTCCATTAAAAGTTTCATCTAAATACTGCTCAAAAACTTTTGGAGATGTCGGTCCATGGCACATAAGATCTGCAGTAAACAGACCTTTTGTATTTTCACCGAGAAAAGCTTTTAAACCGGCAACCTGACACGGCGTTCCTGTGAACAATACCGTTCTTCCCTCATCCAGCAATTTTTTTACTTTTGGATAAGCCTCGCCCAATTCGCTCTCTACATATTTAGATCTACGCATAGGTTCCAGCTCTGTTTCATTTTCTGCAAAAGTGTGATAAACATGAAATTTTTCATCCATCACAACTCCGCAGACAACTCCTCCTTTGGAGAAAATGTATTTTGCCAGAAGTGTAAATGCCCCACCTGAACTGCTGTCTAGGCGGATCTTATCATCCGCCCATATTACATAAGATTCTGGTGATGCGATATTGCTTCTGTCTTTATCATGTAAGCCTGGACATATTCTTCGGCATTTTCCACATCCTGTACATTTTTCTTCATCCACTACAGGATAACGAAATCCCTCATGATCATTCTGCATGCTAATTGCCCCGAAAGGACAGGTAAACTGGCAAGCTGTACAGCCATAGCATTCGTCTTTTTTTAAATCCCCTATATGTTTTACACTCATTTATCTATCTCCAAATATTTTCTCCAGAAACTTTCTGAAGTAAATTCTTTTCTGTGATCTCTGTACTCTTTCTCCAAACGTTCATGAATCCTAGCATAACGGTTGAAAAGCTTTCTTTCCCTGCTGAACAGCTCAAAAAATCTCTTCTTATCCATTTCTCTGTATGCACCCTGCTTCAGATATGGGTTCACTGCAAGAAGTTTCCTTCTGAAAAAATATCTGTGCGGTGAATAATACCAGTCATAAGCCACTGGAACAACTGACTTTTTCAGCCATTTTGTTGGCCAAAAATGCCCATTGTAAGTAATCCTGTACAGAAATGTCTCCAGTGATTTACGTGGAAGATCCTGTGCATAAACACTAAGTACCTTTGTTGGTGCTTCCGGAAACTTAGAAAGTGGTTCCATCTTCTCATTTTTCTGAGATTTCTCTTTCAGAAGTTTCTCACCCTGATTCTTCATGAAGAATTTATATCCCTTCATGTAATCCTCAACCGCATCAAGAAGGAGCTCCGCCCCATCATAGTTAAAGCGAAGAAGGTTTACACGAATCAGTTTACGGATACGGGTCATAATATCCACATTCTGGCATACTCCACTGGCTGCCTGAAGCATCAGTGTATTTCTGTGCACCTGATAAAATTCCATTGCTCCGTTAAATTTGTTTGTAAAGCCCATATGCCAGATACAAATACCACTGAGTGTAATGAATTTTGCTTTATTACGCAGGCTGTATTCTACATCATCACCACGTACAAATACTGGCAACGGTAAATTATCTTTACGTACAAATTCTGCAGGGATACAGCAATACCACCATCCTGCATAAGCATTCTTCGGCTGATGGAACATTTCCTCACAACGAAGGATATCTTCCATCTTTCTTGTGTCTACACGGTCTTTAATCGGTCCATAAGTTCCCTCATGATCCATAAATCCAACATCCTCATACAGGTAATTCATCTCTTCATAGAAAAGCATTGCTCCACTGATAAAGTGATGCTCATACTCGGGACGAACAATCTTCAGAAGATTATAGGTACGGATCAGACTCTCCGGAAGGATCATAACGTCGTCATCCATGAGGAGAACGTGTGTCGGCTTCTCCTTATGGTCCATTGCCTCCAGCATACCTCGTGTAAAACCACCAGCCCCGCCTACATTCAGATTGGGATGTACCATTACATGTTCTGTTTCCAGCTCTTCTACCGGAAGTGTGCGTCCATTATCCACTACATGAATCCAAAGATTCTTCGCCAGGCTATCGTTACCTGCAAGTACGGTATCCTTCAGAAGCTGAATATTAGGAAGGATATAATCCTCTTTCTTAAATGTAGTAGTGCAAAGATGAAGAGATACATGACGTACCTGTTCCTCATCGATTTCTGTATCATACTCTCCACCATAAACCACACATATTCCATGTGTATGGATCTCAAAACCAGCAAGCATCAGATTATTTTCCGGATATTCCAGACTAATCTCCTGCGGCTCTGCGGCAGAAACTTTTGCTCTGTGCAAAACTTTTCGGATATACTGCGTATCTTTTTTCTCATAGCCTGTAAGGATAATCTCCATTTCACCTTTTACACGCAGTTTCAGTATTAATTTTGACGCATAAGTATAAGTTTTCCATTTCAGAAGTGAAATAGAGTTAAAATATGTGCAGAAATCAATTACCTGGCCTGCACCTAAAACAATTGTTTTCTTTTCTCTGTCATATACCGGACGGCTGCTTTTGAAGAACATTTCCCAGTATGCTTCCAGTCTGTCATTGTCGCAGAACAGGATATTCTGCAGTTTGTAATTCTTACTCATTCTTATCAATCTCCAAATAATTATTCCAGAATTCTTCTGTTATCAGTTTCTTCCAGTTCTTGCGATAGCTTTCCCTGGCTCTTTCAAAGTACCTGTCTGTTTTCCTCAATGCCAGTAACAAATATATGCTCAGACGTATTGTTTCCGCAAGATTTTTGTCTGCTTTCAGGCAAAGTCCCGCAGAATCTTCATAAACTACACGTTTTTTTCTGGCTGCAGTATAAACACTGACATCCGGAGTTGTGTAGAATACATTCTTTTCTTTTTTATCCAGTCTTTCCAGTTTTGGAAGACGTTTGACAACATTCTGCTGAATCTCTACGCCATCTGTGTCTTCCAGCCATTTTTCACCTTTCAGAAAATCCAGCATCGCACAGATATTCAGATAAATATAGGAATATCTTCCTCTCAGTAGATTTCCTGCTGCCCATTTCATCAGAAAGGCTTTCCACTGACGTTTGGTCCAGTCCTCATAATGAATAGCATTTAAGATCGCCATATTTCGGATATCATAATATTCTCCCATCTGCGGAAGTTTTTTGATTACGACCTCATGCCAGACTCCGATTCCATTCAAAGTCATCAGGCTGCCCATACGAATTCCATATTCAATATCATCTCTGTGAATAAACACAGGAAGTGGAAGTCCTTTTTCACGGATTGACGGTACCGGTATACAGCAATACCACCATCCACCGTAATCCCAGTTCTCGATCTTTGCATTTTCGAGAAGAGTTTCCGGTTTCCGAAGATCCAGATTCTGTCTGCCGCCCTGAATTTTTCCACGGTTCCATAATGCTCCGCATTCAAACTGATTCCATGGAACATCCCTTTCTATGAGTGAACCTCCAAGAGGTGCCTTCTGCCATTTTTTCTTTACAACAGATAAAAATAATTCTGTTTTTTTAAGCACATCCGGATTCAGGACAATATCATCATCCATCAGGATTACATGAGTAAACTCCGGAATCTTCAGCGCCTCGATCATACCTCTTGTAAATCCACCTGCGCCTCCACAGTTCCGGTTCAAAACAAGATGTACCCAGTCCGGAATCATTTCCTCTGTCAGTGTATTTCCATTATCTATAAGAAAAACTTTCGGACGATATTCCTGCTCCATTCTGGAAATCCTCTCAAGATTTCCGATTACCTCTTTTTCACGGCGACAGGTACAGATCACTACTGCAATCTGAACATCCTGCTGTACTTCCACTTCAGAGCCAAAAACAATATTCCGGAGATAACATCCTTGCTCCAGTCCTTCCACTCGAATCCAGACGGCCGAAAATTTTTCCGGATCAGGCATTTCAAAAGAAGCCGTATCTCCCTCGGTGATACATTTTCGTTCCTCGTATACAGCACTTTTTTTTCCATCTGTATAACAGAGCGCTACTTTGCAATTTCCGGAAACCGTAACCTCCACATGAAGCCCGTTCAGTTCGGTATACTCTGACCACTGTCCCGGATAAAAACCATTAAAATATGTAAACAGTTCTGCTTTTTCGTTCTCCGGTATGTATAATGATTTTTTTTCTTCATTGATTACATGTACGCCTTCTGTTCCCTGATAATAAAGTCCATGATTTTCTTCTGTACTGTCAGGAAGCATCATTGTCTGTACTGTTTTATACTTCATTTAGTTTCTCCCTAAGCCTCATAATAAAGTGTCCTGGATAGTATAACAGATATCCGCTTTTTCTGATAGCCCATACAAATTTATTTTCTACCGCATTATAAATATCGGGATAACTCTCATGAATTTTTCCATCCATTTTCCGCAGTCTGCGGCACATTTTTACAGAGCACGGAAAACTCAAATAGATCTTAAAATGGCTGCTTAAAACATTGGAAATTCCATTTTCAAGATATACCAGGTATTCTCTGTCGGCCCCTTTTGTTCTCTGTTTCCGGTAATATTTCAGAAGGCTTTTCAGAACCCTCTCATGATTTCTGTGATTCTTTCGCATTTTTTCCAGTGTCATGCTCTGACCCTGGCGCCCCAGTCTGTACATGTATACAAATTCATCCAGAAATACAATACTTTTGACTTCCGGAATCGGATACATTACAAATTCCACATCTACATAATAGCAGTTTTCATCAATTCTCATTCCTGTTTTTCGAACCAGATCTGTTCGAATTGTCATGGAATGCATCTTTACAAATGTTTTTTCCGCAACTTCATGAAAATCATATTTCCTGCCATATTCCACACCCGGAAACGGATGTCTGTTCTGAATACTCATTTTCCCGGATTGCTCATAAACCCAGAAAAAATTGCTCCAGACAATATCTGTGTGAAATTTTTCCAGGCCTTCCACAAGCCTGATAAAAGCTTTTTTATTTACCCAGTCATCACTGTCCAGTACCTTTACATATTCTCCGGCAGCATGGTCCATTCCTGTATTGATCGCCGATCCATGTCCGCCATTTGGCTTACTGATCACACGGACAGAATCCGGATGTGCTGCCACATACTCCATTGCAATCTCTTCAGACCGGTCCGTCGATCCGTCCAGAACCACCAGTATTTCTATTTTATCCAGAATCTCTCTGATCATCAGCGATTCCAGGCACTGACGGATGTACTTTTCCATATTGTACACTGGAATGATAACTGACAAAACCTTTTGCATATTTGTTTACCTCATTATATATGAAATCGCATCACGAATCCCGGCCACATATATCAGCCGGATTCCTTTCATGCTCTCTGTTGCTGCCCGGTTCACTTCCGGCAGGATTACCGTTTCAAATCCCAGTTTTTTTGCTTCCTGCACCCTTTGTCCAGCCATGCTGACAGCCCGGACTTCGCCACTTAGGCCAATCTCTCCAAAAACCATAACAGAATCCGGAATAACAATATCTTTGGCACTGGAAATAATTGCCAGGCAGATTGCTAAGTCAATGGCCGGTTCCGTCATCTTCATTCCTCCGGCAATATTTACATAAGCATCAGAAGATGCAAGATGAACTCCTGCTTTTTTCTCCAATACTGCCATAAGAAGATTTACACGATTAAAATCGGTACCAACTGCCGTTCTCCTGGGAATCCCAAAATTACTCTGGCACACCAGTGCCTGAATCTCCACCAGAATCGGTCTGGTTCCTTCCATAGAGCAGGCTACTACGGAACCGGATGCATTCTCCGGTCTTCCATTCAGCAGAAACTCGGAAGGATTTTTCACTTCCTCCAGCCCTGTATTCTGCATCTCAAAAACTCCGATCTCATTGGTCGATCCAAAGCGGTTTTTTACCGCTCGCAGAATTCGATAGGAAGCATGCCTGTCTCCTTCGAAATAAAGCACGGTATCTACCATATGTTCCAGCACACGGGGGCCGGCCACATTACCTTCTTTTGTCACATGGCCAACAATAAAAATAGATACACCCATGCCTTTTGCAATCTGCATCAGAACATTGGTCGATTCTCTTACCTGTGAAACACTTCCCGGTGCAGAAGTAATATCTTCATGGAACATTGTCTGAATAGAGTCCACGACTACCACATCCGGCTTCGTCCGCTCTATGATTTCACGGATATTTTCAAGATTGGTTTCACATAACAGTTTCAGTTTATCATTAAAATTCCCCAGTCTGTCCGCCCTTAATTTAATCTGCCGCAGAGATTCCTCACCGGAAATATATAATACGGATACTCCCTGGGAAGAAAGATTTCTGCAGACCTGAAGAAGCAGGGTAGATTTACCGATTCCGGGATCTCCACCCACCAAAACAAGGGAGCCAGGAACAATTCCGCCTCCCAGTACCCTGTCCAATTCACCGATTCCACAGCTCTGACGTTCATCTGCCGAAAGGCTGATATCTTTTAAAATTACAGGTTCTGTCTTCTTCTGCAATACTTTTACGCCGGAGGAAGCGGTTTTTTTAGAAGAAACCGTTTCCTCCACAAATGTATTCCATGCCTTACATGCAGGACATTGCCCCATCCATTTGGCCGATTCATACCCGCATTCCTGGCAGAAATATACTGTTTTTTTATTTTTTAGCATTTTACGATTTTTACTTCTGCTTTGGTGTTCGCATCCAGTTCAACACTGAAAGAAAGCTTGCCACCCAGGTTTGTAGTCATGGTGCCTGTGCTCGCTCCATCGATAAATACCTGATATTCTGTCTCAGCTTCAAGTTCTACTGTGATCTGAGAGTCCTCAAAGCCCTGTACCTCAAAGCTCATTGTAGTTCCATCCTGCTGAAGATGAAATACACTTGTTCCCGGAACAGACTCATATACGAACATTCCATTGCGCTCAAGCTTGGTAATCTCCTTATATGTTTTTACTTTATACATATCTCCCTGATACTGATAATCCGACAGTTTGGATTTCTGGTTTAATTCGTAATCTCCAAAACTGATAGTACCGTTATCTTCTGTACGGATCAATTCCTGTACCACTGCCATGATCTTATGTCCTCCTGAAATTCTTTTGTTGTATCTTTAAGATGATGTTAATTATAGCTTATTTTTTTTCTTTTTGCCATAGAAAGTGACAAAATTCTTATACTTTTCAAAAACTCCGGTTTCATTCCCCGGAAACTGTAATAGAAAAGCAGATTTTTTTATCTTTTGCTTTTACCTGTACCGTATCTCCTGCTTTGATCTTTCCTGCCAGAATTTCCGTTGCCATTTCATCTTCGATTTTTGTCTGGATTGCACGACGCAGTGGTCTTGCACCATACTTACTGTCAAAACCTTCATCTGCAATGAGATCTTTTGCCGCTCCTGTAATTTTCAGAGTGATATTCAGCTGTTCCTGGCATCGTTTTTCCAGATTCTTGAGCAGGATCGTAACAATTTTGCGGATATTCTCTTTATTGAGAGAATGAAATACCATAATCTCATCAATTCGATTCAGAAATTCCGGTTTAAACATCCTTCGAACTTCTTCCATAACTCCGTTTTTCATTCGGTCGTAATTCTGTTTTTCTGTGTCGCCGGACATAAAGCCAAGATGCTTCGGTTCCATAATCACCTGTGCACCGGCATTGGAAGTCATAATAATAATCGTCTGTTTGAAATCCACTTTCCTGCCATGAGCATCTGTGATATGGCCATCATCCAGCACCTGTAAAAGAATATTAAACACATCCGGATGCGCTTTTTCGATTTCATCAAAAAGAATTACACTGTACGGATTTCTTCTCACTTTTTCACTGAGCTGTCCGCCTTCTTCATATCCTACATATCCCGGAGGAGATCCGATCAATTTGGATACGCTGTGTTTTTCCATATATTCAGACATATCTACACGAATCATTGCCTGCTCACTTCCAAATACAGCTTCTGCCAGTGCTTTGGAAAGTTCCGTTTTTCCAACTCCGGTAGGTCCCAGAAATAGGAAAGAACCGATTGGTCTTGCCGGATCTTTTAAGCCTACCCTACCTCTTTTTACTGCACGGGCAACTGCAGAAACCGCCTCATCCTGGCCGATTACACGTTTTTTTAGAACTTTTTCCAGATTTGCCAGACGTCTGGATTCTCCTTCTGTCAGCCTCTGTACCGGAATTTTAGTCCAGTCGGATACAATATCCGCAACTGCTGCCTCTCCAACAGTGAGAGCTTTCCGTCTGTTTCGGCGATCTGCTTTTCTGCGGAGTTTTTCAAGTTCTGCTTCCGCTTCGTTCTGTCTGGCCTGCGCTTCTTTCGCATGTTCCAGATCTGCATTTACAACCGCCTGTTCTTTTTCTTTCAGAATATCGTGAATTTCCCGCTCCAGCGCCTCTGCCTCCGGCGACGGATGATATCCAGCTAGCTGCACTTTGGAAGCAGCTTCGTCAATGATATCAATGGCTTTGTCCGGAAGGAAACGGTCATTAATATAACGGACAGACATTTTTACCGCCGCTTCAAGTGCCTCATCCAGAATCTCTACCCCGTGATGTTTCTCATAGTATGGACGCAGGCCTTTCAGAATTTCAATTGCTTCTTCCTCCGTAGGCTCTTCTACTGTAATAGGCTGAAAACGGCGTTCCAGAGCTGCATCTTTTTCAATATATTTCCGGTATTCCTCCAGAGTCGTCGCCCCAATCAGCTGAATCTCTCCTCTGGAAAGAGAAGGTTTCAGAATGTTAGAGGCATCCAGAGCACCCTCTGCCCCACCGGCGCCGATAATTGTGTGAATCTCATCAATAAAAAGAAGGATTCCCTGCTGTTCCCTTACTTCGTCAATGACATTTCGAATACGTTCTTCAAATTCTCCACGATATTTGCTTCCTGCTACCATTCCGGAAAGATCCAGAACTACCACACGTTTATCTTTTACAGTATCCGGAACCATTCCTGTGACAATCCGCTGTGCAAGCCCCTCTACAATAGCTGTTTTTCCGACTCCGGGTTCTCCTGTCAGGCATGGATTGTTCTTGGTTCTTCTACTTAAAATCTGGATCAGTCTGGCAATCTCCTTATCTCTTCCCACAACCGGATCCAGTTTGCCCTCTTCCGCCATTTCTGTAAGATCCCTGCTGTACTGGTCAAGCGTTGGTGTGGCACTTCCATTTTTTCCTCTGGAAGCCTTTACAGATTGGAATTCTTCCGCAATAGCATCGCTGTCCATTCCCATAGCAGCAAGAACTGCCGCATAAAGTTTCTGGATATTCACTCCCATGGTATACAAAAGTCTTGTACCTACACAGTCTGTTTCTTTTAACATTGCCAGCAGTAGATGCTCGGTGCCTGCCTCCTCAAAATGCATGGCCTCCGCTTCCGCATATGCATTTTCCAGAACCCGTCTTGTTCTGGGACTGAATCCCGGTTTCTGTGCAACTGCCGTATTTCCCGGCGGTGCGATCAGTTCATCAATCAGTGCCAGGGTTTTATCTGCCTGAATACCAAATTCTTCCAGCACTCTTCCAGCAGTTCCCTCTTTTTCTTCCACAAGACCGACCAACAGATGCTCCGTGCCAATATAACTATGTCCGCAGGAGCTGGCTGCCTGTTTTGCCAGAACAAGAACATTCTCCGCCTGTTTTGTATATCGTTCCTGCATGATGTCTCCTCCTATCTGTCTGTGTCATATTCGTCAAAAATCTCATCCACCAGCTGGTGAACTTCTTCCCTTGTTACATTTTTACAACATCCCCATGCCATTGCCACTGTCAGATTCTGTTTCATTTCTTCCAGAGCTCTGACCTTATCCGCATCAATGGAGATCACAGCGCCCTTCCGTCTGTCAATGGTTACAAAACCTTCCTGCCGAAGCAGTGCATATGCCTTGTTTACCGTATGCATATTAATTCCTGCAATACTTGCAAGCTGCCGTACAGAGGGCAGAGCATCCCCCTCATGAAGTCTTGATGTAGCTATCCCCATTATGATCTGATTGGTGATCTGCATATAGATCGCCTCATCACTGTTAAAATCGATTTCTATCACCATAGGGCAATCTCTCCTCTACAACAGCAAAAGGCTGCCCAGTTTCATCCTGGCAGCCTGCTGTAATTTTTTGTTTTTATTTGCTGATCCCTGCAATCTTTTCTACCTGTTCTTTGTTCAGAATCAGATTAAAGCCCAGTGGATTTATCACATAAGCGTTTGCCTGTGGAATCATCAGGCTCGGAAGTTTGTCCATGGTTACTTTTGCAACACGGAGATTTTTACCTCTTCCGAATTTCTCAAACTCCATAACATCTGTGAATACAGGCTGCAGAATCTTGTCCTCTTTGTTTTTCAGATATGGAATATGAAGTTTTCCGTCTTCTTCCTGTTCTGCATTGATAGCAATCAGAAATTCTGCTTTTCGTAAATTCGCGATCAGCTCTTCTTCAAGCTCACGGATATTTTTGTGTTCTTCCTGTTTTACCGGACGGCGAAGTTCCTGCATAAAGTAAATACCGGAAAGCTCAAGAGATGGATTCAGAAGCGGTCTCTTCGCCGGCTCGATTTTACTCATATCTCTCTGCTTTGCGATTTTTCCAATTTCTATTTCAATCTGCTCTTCTCCGTCAATCCAGATTACACTGTTTACTCCGATTGCATACAGCGTTCCATACAGTCTCGGAAAATCTTTCTTCTCATATTTCATGCCCATAAGAAGGATCTTATCCTCCAGGAGCTGTTTTCCATATTCTTTTATTTCTTCTTCTGTGGCAAAAATTCTCGCCTGATCATTAAATGTCTCATCATCACAGGTTACATACGGAAGCTTGGTTGCCTGTGAATATGCAACAAATACTTCTTCCCTGTTTCTGAGTTCATGAATTGCTTCTTCTACACTGATTCCCATTTTTCTGTCCTCTCTGCCTCATCACTTGGATGCGACACTTCAGCAAAGAAATGGCATCCAGCTTTTTATTATTCGTAACTACTCACTGTGTTTCATAGTTGTTACTATTGTACAATGAAATCCCTGTTTTCGTCAAGCTGTGCCTGTGAAAACTGACCAATTCATGCCTCGTCGATCGCTTTTCCAATGTCATGACGCATATATTTGTTTGCAAAACTGATCCACTCAGTAGCAGCATATGCGTTCTTTCTTGCCTCTTTCAGCGTTTTTCCCTTGGCAGTGATACCAAGAACACGGCCTCCGTTTGTAACGATCTGGCCGTCTTTAAATTTGGTTCCAGCATGGAAACAGTAGTATCCATCTTTGTCCTTGAAGTTCTCAAATCCCTGAATCGGAATACCCTTTTCATATTTTACAGGATATCCATCACTTGCAAGAACAACACATACTGCCGCATTGTCTTCGAATTTCAGATCAATCTGATCCAGATTTCCGTCTACACAGGCTTCCATCACTTCAATAATATCATTCTCCATACGCGGAAGAACAACCTGTGCTTCCGGATCACCAAATCTTGCATTATATTCCAGTACCTTCGGGCCATCTGCAGTAAGCATCAGTCCAAAGAAAATAATTCCCTTAAACGGACGTCCCTCAGATGCCATGGCATCTACAGTCTTCTGATAAATATATTTCTTACAGAATTCATCTACTTCCGGAGTATAGAACGGACTTGGGGAAAATGTTCCCATTCCACCGGTATTCAGTCCCTGGTCTCCATCCTTGGCACGTTTGTGATCCTGTGCGGATGTCATGGTGCGAATGGTCTTTCCATCTACAAAAGAAAGCACGGAAACTTCACGACCTGTCATGAATTCTTCAATTACCATGGTATTTCCAGCATTTCCGAATTTTTTATCTTCCATGATCTCTTTTACGCCGGCTTCTGCCTCTGCAAGATCCTGGCAGATCAGAACACCTTTTCCAAGTGCAAGGCCATCTGCTTTCAGAACGATCGGGAATTTTGCTTCGGTTCTTAAATATTCCAGAGCTTTCTCCGGATCATCAAAATTCTCATAAGCTGCAGTAGGGATATCGTATTTCTTCATAAGATCCTTGGAAAAAGCCTTGGAGCCTTCCAGAATGGCTGCGTTTTTGCGCGGTCCGAATACACGAAGTCCCTCTGCCTCAAATACATCTACGATTCCGCCCACAAGAGGATCATCCATTCCCACGATGGTAAGATCGATCTCTTTTTCTTTGGCAAAGGCTGCCAGTTTCTCGAATTCCATTGCTCCGATATCTACGCATTCTGCGTACTCTGCGATTCCTGCATTTCCAGGTGCACAGTAAATCTTGTCAACTTTCGGGCTTTTTGCAACACTCCATGCAATTGCATGCTCTCTTCCGCCGCTTCCTACGATTAATACTTTCATCTGTTTACTCCTTTGTTTCATCTGTTTTGTGATTACTTTAAAGAAACAATTCCATCTGTCACTGTGATCTTGTCATTGGCGATAAGATTGATGGCTTCCGGAAGGATCTTCCATTCTGCTTTCTCCATTACACGTCTCTGAAGCTCCTTGGATGTGTCTCCGTCTTTTACCTTCACCGCTTTCTGAAGGATGATCGGGCCTGTATCTGTACCTGCATCTACGAAATGAACCGTAGCACCGGTTACTTTTACTCCTCTTGCAAGAACTGCATCATGAACCTTCAGTCCATAGAAACCTTTTCCGCAGAAAGACGGGATCAGAGATGGATGGATATTGATGATCTTGTTTGGATATGCCTCCACCATCATCGGAGGAATCGCAACCAGATATCCCGCAAGAACGATCAGGTCTACCCCTCTCTCCTGAAGTTTGGAAAGCAATGCTTTATGGAAAGCCTCCCTGTCCGGATAGTCTTTTGGTGCGATACATATCGCTTCTATGTCATGTTTTCTGGCTCTTTCCAGTGCGTAGGCAGAAGCATTGTTGCTGATCACGATATCCACTTCTGCGTTTGTGATCTCTCCTGCATCAATGGCATCCAGGATTGCCTGAAGATTTGTTCCTCCGCCGGAAACAAGAACGCCGATCTTTAACATAAGGTCACTCCCTTTTCTCCTTCTTCGATGCTTCCTACTACATATGGCTTGTCACCAGTCTTACGGATCGCTTCCATTGTTTTGTCAACATCTGCTGGATCTACTGCCAGGATCATTCCAAGGCCCATATTGTATGTATTGTACATCATATGCTCTTCAATATTTCCTTTTTCTGCAAGAAGTTTGAAGATTGGAAGTACCGGATAGCTGTCTTTCTTGACAACAGCTCTGGTTCCCTCTTTCAGCATACGCGGAATGTTCTCATAGAATCCGCCGCCTGTGATATGGCTGCATGCATGGATCTTCACTCCGGTCTCGCGGATGCTCTTCAGTGCTTTTACATAGATTCTGGTCGGTGCGATCAGTGCCTCTCCCAGAGTTGTTCCAAGTTCATCATAATAAGTATCCAGGGATTCTTTTGTCATGTCGAATACTTTACGTACAAGAGAAAATCCGTTGCTGTGAACACCTGTGGATGCCATACCGATCAGGACATCTCCCGGTTTCAGGGCCTCTCCTGTGAGAAGATCTTTTTTGTCAACGATTCCTACGGCAAATCCGGCAAGGTCATACTCATCCTCCGGCATAAGTCCAGGATGTTCTGCCGTCTCACCGCCGATCAGAGCCGCCTCAGACTGTACGCAGCCTTCTGCAACACCTTTTACGATCTCTGCGATCTTCTCCGGATAGTTTTTGCCGCAGGCAATGTAGTCCAGGAAAAACAGTGGCTCGCCGCCTGCACACGCAATATCATTCACGCACATGGCTACGGCATCGATTCCGATGGTATCATGTTTGTCCATAACCATGGCTACCTTAACCTTGGTTCCGCATCCGTCTGTTCCGGAAACCAGTGTAGGTTCTTCCATATCTTTGAATTTCTCCATGGAAAATGCACCTGAGAATCCACCGATTCCTCCAAGTACCTCCGGTCTCATTGTCTTGGCAATGTGTTTTTTCATCAGCTCTACTGATTTGTATCCTGCCTCAATATCTACGCCTGAAGTCTTGTAATCCATAATGTCCTCCTTATGACAACACTCTTTTATTTTTATGGTAAAAAATTTATAACCGGTTCTTAGTAGTTCTTGTATCCAACTTCCTGAAGTCTTGCGTCTTTCTTCTCAACCTGTTCTTTCAGATCCTGGCTGTACGCTTTCAGTCTGGAAAGAAGCTCTGCATCAGAAGTTGCAAGGATCTTGGCTGCAAGAAGTCCCGCATTGGCACCGCCGTTGATCGCTACTGTGGCAACCGGGATACCGCTTGGCATCTGTACGATAGAGTAAAGGGAATCTCTTCCTCCCAGAGATGTTGTATGCATCGGGATACCGATTACCGGCATTGGAAAGATCGCCGCACACATTCCCGGAAGATGAGCTGCCATTCCTGCGCCTGCGATGATCACTTTGAAGCCTTTTACTTCTGCTGTCTTTGCATACTCGAAAAATACATCTGGTTCTCTGTGTGCGGAAATGATCTTCATTTCATAATCAATTCCCAGTTTCTCCAGGATATCTGCTGCTTTACTCATAACCGGCATATCTGAATCACTACCCATTACAATTCCTACTTTTGCCATTGTGTTCTCCTTTCGTGGTACACTAACTGAATGTTTACCTGTAGTTGTTTGACTATTGTTATGGTTATTCTACGTATATTCTCACTTTCTGTCAATACGATCGGAAAAACTGTAAATTTACTAATTAACTTATATTAATATTTAATGGAAGATTTTCAAAAGGACGGTTTAATTCCTCGGTTCCAGGAAGAACAAACCTTCCATTTTCAATAATGGAGATCATTTCTCCCTCATCATCAATCACACGGATGCTTCCAAGCTCATCATAAGGAATGGTGATATCCGTGTGGCATCCATAATAAGCAAGGCTTACATCATCCTTACGCATCTCGGAAATCTCGTTGTCTCTGGCAATGATCTCTTTTCCGTCCGGATTGTATACCGGTGTATCTTCTGCCCAGCTGTAGCAGGTATCACCCACTGCGAAATGCGGTCCCATTTTCTCTGCGATCAGGATCGGAAGCTTGTCCGCAATTCCGTATTTCAGTGCTGCCACATAAGCTGTGGTGTTTGTACCAATGGCAAATTCACCCATCGGGATCTTCGGATGATGATGGAGGATGTTATCCTCGATATACTTCCTGTTTTCTTCTTCTGTTTTAAAATTGGAGCAGGTATAATCGATCACCTGACCGCAGTCAAATACCAGTTTCAGGTCACGGAACTGCAATCCGTTCAGATATACTTTTTTCACATGAAGGATCCCGCCGGTTCCTGCAAGCTGCGGGGAGGTAAAGACTTCTCCTACCGGAATGTTCACATCTGCCACGCAGTTCTCAAAATTCGTCTGTTTCTTCGGATCTGTCAGCTCATGAAGATGGATCAGAAGATCCGTCTCATTATCTCCACGGCCTTTGACCTCCACCCACTCACAGGTGTCCAGAGTATTGATGATCGTCTGCTGGATCTCCTGATAAAGATGATAATCCAGAGTATTGATCTTTACGATCTCACGGAAAATTTCCTCATAATTTCCACCGATCTCAGGAACCGGATAGGCAATAATGGTAAAACTTCTCTCATCACCTTTAATGTAACGGTTTACGATCTGTCCGGATTCATTGTCAAGCTCTGTCTGCAGCTTCTGCTGTGCCTCACTTAATGCGTAAGCTTCCGGTTTGCTTACCGGAGAGAACGGATTTTCTCCAAACGTGTCAATGCAGGCCGGGCCTCCATGTACCTCTGCCAGTTCTCTGTACTTCTCATAAGAAGTCTGCATGGCACGGAGTTTTCGCTGCACAAAATCTCCGTCCAGGAACAGTGCACTGTCCTGACGATGATCGTAATCGTACTGCGGATTGGCAACGCCACCGGTATAGCCCACACGAACTGCGCCTCTTTTGTTCACTGCATGTGTTGCATGACGGTAGATCACCGGTTTCAGTCCCATTTTTTCAAACTGAAGGATCGCAGCCTTTACCATACGCTCAAATCCAAGGCTGTAACGGATATTTACGGTTTTCTTCTTTGTGATATCTTTTCGTCCGGTGATAAATCCGATCCGATAACCTTCTGTATAAGTAGAAGCCATCTTATCGATCTCTTCCTGGGAAAGGGAATTTAAGAACTCCGCCACTCCTGTCTCATTCTCAGAAACATACTCTCCGTAACGATACAGATATCTCAGATCAGAAAGATCAGAATTCATAATAATCTCTGCTGCAAAATCAAGTTCCGGATCTACGCCCTCCCGGATTCTCTGTTCCATCATATCCTGACAGTAGTCATTCACATAGGAACGAAGGATTCCCTCTATTGTTGCAGCCTCCGGAAGCTCTTCCTCACAAAATGCAGAGTATACTTCCAGAAACAGTTCCATGGATACTGTCATATCCCACAGTCTTTTCTCATGTGCATAAGCCACTGTTCCGGCAAGTTCTGCATACAGGAAACTGAAAGCTTTTCCATAATCTCCCAGCTTATTTACTGCATAAGCCGGATTTCCATAACTGCTTTCATAGTTTTCCGGAAGGATATCCTGATAAAAGCGATGATTTCGCTCCTTCAGCTCCTCCAGGGTAAGTTCCACATTCTCCTCATCCATCACATCTGCTGTCATGGAAAGAAACTGCGCCATCTTTCTGAAAAAATCTCCAAACGGTTCTTTTACCGTCTCTTCTGTTATGACCTCACGGATCCGCTCTTTTGCAAGTCCGTAACGTTCTTTCATGCATTCGTCCAAAACTTCATCTCCCATCTTTTTCATCATCAATCACATGCCCCAGGGCAATATGTTTGTCGATCAGTTCTTTCATATATTCCCAGATCACTTCGGAGCCTTCTCCTGTTTTCTGGTTTCTCTTATAAATCTGACTTTTCTTTACCTGATGTTCTTCCCAGCTTCTTCCGTTGGAAGCATCATTGAGAAACAATGGCTGACAGTTATCCAGCACATGGGCAAATTTCGCCTCTGGAGTTTCGTAGGCCTCAAACTCCTCCCAGAGTGCTTTCAGCCACTGTCCCTGATCTTCCGGCAGCAATCCGTAGATCCGTTCCGCTGCTTTTCGCTCTCTGGCATCCTTGGTGGCTGCCCCTTTCTCATCGTACGCATAGGTATCTCCCGCATCAATCTCCACAAGATCATGTGCCAGTACCATGGGAATTACCTTCGACAGATCCACTTCCTCGTTGGAATATTCCTTCAGAAGCACTGCCATCAGCGCCAGATGCCAGGAATGTTCCGCATCGTTTTCTTTCCTGTTTCCGTCTGCAAGATACGTCTGACGGAAAATATTTTTGACTTTATCTACTTCCAGGATAAAATCAAGCTGTTTTTTTAATCGTTCTTTTTCTTCCATTTTTTATACTCCTGATAAAAAAAGTCCCAGCCAGATTACCAGAATCACACCGTTTAAGATTGATCCGATCATACTTGTGCGGTGTTTCCGGTTTTCCTCTGAAAAGCTGGAAAGGCCCAGTGCAAAGCCGTATGCTGACAGCAGCATCGCAAAAAGCCCGGTTCCGCCAATCAGGCCCCCGAGCTTTCCGTCAAGAAAAAGTGCAAGCACAACTGCCACAATAAACAGCACGAGGGAAGCTGCTGCCAGTCCTACGGACCACTTTCCTTTCGCAGCTTCTCTTTTTTTTGCAAATGCATATCGATATCTTCTTGCCATTAATGTTTTCTCCTAATTTTGTCGCAGACTGCGTAAATTCCATATCCCAGTGCCGCGCCCAGAGTATTCAGTATCATATCATCCACATCAAAACATCCGACCCTGGTGATCAGCTGGATCACCTCCACCGTCAGACTGATGGAAAAACCGGATAATATAATAAAAAAGCCATTTCGCATTCTTCGGTTTATCACCGGAAGAACAAACCCATATGGCATAAATCCCAGCACATTTCCGAAAATATTTGTAAAAAGTGCAAACATCCCTAATTGTTTCCTGTAGACCCAAAAACGCCTGATTTCAACAAACGGAACAAAATTATATCGAAATTCTCTTTCCGCGTCTGCTACCCGGCCATAACCTTCCGAAAAGAAAAGAAGGTATACAAGTATCAGGACATACAGCACAAAAAAAGCTGTCCCGAGTTTTTTTACTCTGTGTTTTGTCCCCTTTTTCAATATTCTCCCCTGCTTAAATGCCCGAAAAGCCACACGAAACAGAGTGCGGCTTTCCGGAATTTTTGTTTATATTTTTCCTAGATCAAAATCTCTGATTTTCTTTTGAGCAGTCTCGCACCGTTCACGATCATCAGAATCCCTGTGACAAGTCCCGTCACCAGAACGACAATACCGAGTGCAAGACTTCCCGCCCCGCTGCTCGCCATGGTTTTATAAATTTTTTCATTCATAAGTCTGTGTCCTCCCAGTAAAAGCGGACATTCGGAATCCGCTGCTCTTTTATTATGATATTCTGTACCAGTATTATTCTGCACCGTACTGCTCATAATATGCATCGATGGCTGCTTTCAGCTTATCATCAATCACAACACGGCCTTTGTATTCTTTATTGTAGAGGTGCTCAACCACCTCAGCCATGGTTACAATTGCTGTAGTCTGAAGACCATAATTCTCTTCAATCTCTTTCAGAGCACTCTTGGTTCCCTGACCACGTTCCATACGGTCAACAGAAACCACAAGACCGATCGGATTTACATCTCCCTGTGCTTTGATAATCGGAAGTGCTTCCTTAATGGATGTTCCGGCAGTCGTAACGTCCTCAATGATCACTACTTTATCCCCATCCTGGATCGGGCTGCCAAGAAGGATTCCCTTATCTCCGTGGTCTTTTACTTCCTTACGGTTGGAACAGTAACGGATATCCTTTCCGTACATTTCACTGATTTCCATGGTTGCTGCCACAGAAAGAGGAATTCCTTTATATGCCGGTCCAAACAGCACATCAAAATCCAGTCCGAATTTGCTCTCGATCGCTTTTGCGTAATACTGACCCAGTTTACGAAGCTGTGCACCGGTACGATAAAATCCTGTATTTACAAAAAATGGTGTTTTTCTTCCCGATTTCGTAGTAAAATCTCCAAATTTCAGGACATTACAGTCGATCATAAACTCAATAAATTCCTGCTTATACTGTTCCATTTATTTAATCCTCCATATTTTTCATGTACACAGCAAAACGGATATTCTTTCTTTGTTCTGCTGTGATTCGTGTGTGCAATCACTTTGCTTATCCGCGTTCATTCTAACATATGTATAACAGAATTGCAAATTATGGAAATTCCCGTTATTTCACCACACCGATCAGTTCATTGATATCTTCAACCTTCTCTTTTTCAAGAAATGCCTGGATTCCCTCCGCAATTTCTTCTGTTGCATAAGGATTGAAAAAGTTTGCGGTTCCCACAGATACGGCAGTAGCGCCTGCCATGATAAACTCCAGTGCATCCTCACAGGTTGCGATGCCACCCATTCCGATGATCGGAAGGGATACCGCATTTGCCACCTGATATACCATGCGGACAGCGACCGGTTTTACTGCAGGGCCGGACATTCCGCCTGTTTTATTTGCCAGCGCAAATGTACGACGGTTGATATCGATCTTCATTCCTGTCAGAGTATTGATCAGGGAAAGCACATCTGCACCACCGGCTTCTGCTGCTTTCGCCATCTCGGTAATATCGGTAACATTGGGGCTCAGCTTCATGATCACCGGCTGTTTTGCATATTTCTTAACTTCTTTCGTAATGTCTTCAAGAGCTTTCGGATTCTGGCCAAAGGCAATCCCGCCTTCCTTGACATTCGGACAGGAAACATTGATCTCCAGCATGTCCACAGGCTCATTTCCAAGGCGTTCCACAACCTCACAGTAATCCTTCGTGGATTTTCCGCAGACATTGACAATGATCTTTGTGTCATATTTCTTAAGGAACGGAATATCTCTCTCACAGAATACATCGATTCCCGGATTCTGAAGGCCGATGGCATTGAGCATTCCGGACGCTGTTTCAGTCACCCTTGGTGTAGGATTTCCCGGCCACGGTACATTGGCCACACCTTTTGTCACAACCGCACCAAGTTTATTCAGGTCCACAAATTCACTGTATTCCGCTCCGGAACCAAATGTTCCGGACGCTGTCATTACCGGATTCTTAAGCTCTACGCCGGCAAGATTTACCTTCATTCTGCTCATAACTCTACCTCCGTACTTAAGAATACAGGTCCATCTTTACATACTCGCTTGTTATGTACATGGGAATGGGAATCTACATCTTTGGATTTACATACGCAGGCAAGGCATGCACCTACACCACAGGCCATACGCTCTTCCATGGAAATCCAGCAGGGAATTCCCTTTTCAAGGGCATATGCCTTGATGGCACGGAGCATTGGCGCCGGTCCACAGGCAAAGATCGCATCTGCCTCAAGGCCATTCTCACGGATAGCATCCATGACATTTCCCTTTGTTCCGGCAGATCCATCTTCCGTTGCCACATAGACATCTCCGTAAGCTTCAAATTCCTTATTCAGAAACAGCTCATCTCTGTATCCAAGAACCATGATCTTCTCTGCATCCAGCTCTTTGGCAGTTTCCAGCATTGGCGGGATTCCAATTCCACCGCCCATGAGAAATACTTTTTTGCCTTTTACTGCATCCAGTGGAAAACCATTTCCAAGAGGTCCCAATGTCTCAACAGGTACTCCTGCATGAAGTCTGGAAAATTCCTCCGTACCAGTTCCTTTTCCGGTAACACGATATACCAGTCTCAGTTTTCCCTCTTCCTTATCGATCTCACAGAGACTGATGGGTCTTGGAAGAAGTTTGCTGCCGTTGCGGCTGTAAAGAGATACAAACTGTCCCGGCACTGCATTTTTCCCAATTTCCCCCGCATCCAGCCACATGCTGTAAATATCTGTACCTATACATTCCTGGCTTAGAATCTTACAGGACTTTTTTGTTTTCTTATTTTCTGACGTGCTCATAAAATGCCTCCTGTATTATCTGTTCTCCAGTGCGCCGCTGATGTCCGCGATCATATCTTTTACAGCCGCTCTGGAGGCATCTGCGTAATTTTCAGCACCAAACTCTTTATATTTTTCCTGCTTGTATGCAGCAATGATTCCTCTGGAAGAGTTTACAATAGCTCCAAGTCCGTCTTCATTAAAGAAATGGACAAGATCTGCTCCTTTTCCACCCTGTGCCCCATATCCAGGAACAAGGATAAATGTCTTCGGCATGATTTTTCTTAATACTTTTCCCATTTCCGGATAAGTTGCACCTACAACAGCGCCTACATAACTGTATTCGTCGCCCATAAGCTCATCGCCCCACTGTGCAACTTTCTCGCCTACCAGCTCATAGAGCGGACGGCCATCAATAACACGATCCTGGAACTCACCGCTTGACGGGTTGGAAGTTTTTACCAGAACAAAAATACCTTTTTTCTCCTCTTTGCAGATATCCATAAAAGGTTTCACACCATCAGAACCAAGATACGGATTGACTGTAGCAAAATCCTCATCAAAACCTGCATATTTCTTGGAGCCTACCTGAACCTGTCCCAGATGTCCAACTGCATAGGCTGCAGATGTAGATCCGATGTCACCTCTCTTGATATCACCGATCACAACCAGATCTTTGGATTTACAGTAATCAACGGTCTTCTTGTATGCGATCAGCCCCGGGATACCAAACTGCTCATACATGGCAATCTGTGGTTTTACTGCAGGAATCAGATCATAGGTGGCATCCACAATTCCTTTGTTATACTGCCAGATTGCTTCTGCAGCACCTTCCAAGGTTTCCCCGAACTCTGCAAAAGCCTTCTTCTGGATATGTTCCGGAATATAATTCAGCATAGGGTCCAGTCCTACAACGATTGGTGCATTTGTTTTGCGAATGTTGCTGATCAGTTTGTTAATCATGATTATTTCTCCTCCTGATTTTCAAATATAATTTTTCCGTCACAGATGGTATAAAGAACTTTTCCCTTTACTTTCCATCCGTCAAATGGCGTATTGTGACCTTTGGAAACAAATTTATTTTTATCGATAGTATACTCCTGCTCCGTATCTACAATAATCACATCTGCCGGGTGGCCTTCCTGCAGCGTTCCGCTTTCGAGTCCCAGAATCTTTGCAGGGTTCAGGCACATCTTCTCCACCATCTGTTTTAATGTAATCACACCTTTTTCTACCAGCTCTGTGTAGGTAAGCGGAAGGCTTGTCTCAAGTCCTACGATTCCAAATGGCGTATTCTTCATGGAACCTGTTTTTTCCTCTGCACTGTGTGGTGCGTGATCTGTACTGATTACCTCAATGGTACCATCTTTCAACCCCTGTTTCAGCGCTTCCACATCCTTCGGTGTACGAAGAGGCGGATTCATCTTGTAATTCGGATCATCGGTTTTTATATCATCAGATGAAAGGATAAAATGGTGAGGGCACACTTCTGCCGTGATATTATCATATCCTTTTTCTTTTACGAACTTCATCATCTCGGCATCACCATAAGTGGAACAATGGCAGAGGTGAAGATGCACACCTGTTTCCAGCGCCAGAATGATATCTCTGGCCGTAATGGTATCCTCCACCGCATTGCAGATTCCCGGAAGTCCCAGTCTTCTGGCATTCTCGTCATCGTTCATACATCCGTCCCCACGCAGGTCAATATCTTCACAGTGATCAAAAAACGGAACTCCGCATTCTGCCGCAATTTTCATTGCTTCTTTACAGAGTGCTGTATTCATCACTGATTTACCATCTTCGGAAACTGCCGGGATACCGACCTTTACCATTCCTGCGATATCCGAAAGCTCCGTTCCCTTCTCACCCTTCGTGGCAGCACCTGCCTGAAGCACATGAATGCCGGAAAACTGGGCCGCTTTATTATGTACATAATTTACTCTGTCCGGATTATCAATGGTAGGAGTTGTATTTGGCATGGCAACTACTGTGGTCACGCCTCCATGGGCAGCTGCCGCTGCACCGCTCATAATGTCTTCCTTATGTGTCTGTCCCGGATCACGAAAATGGACATGAAGGTCGATGATTCCCGGCATGACCAGCTTTCCTTTTGCATCAATCACACGGTCGCCGTCTTTCTTTTTCAGCTTCTGGCCAATTTCCGTGATGATCCCGTCTTCCAGATAAATATCGCCTGTTTTATCCGTATCTGTAGCCGCATCCACGATCCGGCCTCCTCGAATCAGAATCCCCATTTATGTTCTCCTCTCATCTTTTTATTTTCCATATCTACTATATCATACACGAAAATTCTCTTTTTATAAAGAATTTTTTTACAAAGCGTTTCAGTCCTGTTTTATGTACTGAAATTGTTGGAATTTTCTCCTTGACATTTCAAAACACGGGTTATATAATCAGAACATGGCAAGATATTTAATGTAAAATCACTAGTTTTTAGAGATTATATTTACATGAATATAGTCTGTAAAATCTGGTGATTTTTTATTATCATCAGAAGGCTATTTTAACTTTTTTATTTTTATGGAGGTAACACAAAATGAACAAGGGAACTGTAAAGTGGTTCAACGCAGAAAAAGGCTATGGTTTTATCACAGGTGAGGACGGACAGGATGTATTCGTACATTTCTCCGCAATCAACGGTGAAGGCTTCAAATCTCTTGAAGAGGGACAGGCTGTATCCTATGACTTAACAGAGGGCGCTCGCGGAATGCAGGCTGCTAACGTTACAAAGTTATAATTTACCCGATAAATCTATAACCATAAAAAACGTATAAGTCAAAACAGGTTTGCTTCAGAGCAGACCTGTTTTTTATTATATTGTTTTACGTAAAAAATCTCCAGGATGCTCATTCCTACATCCTGGAGATTTCTTCATCTTTAATTATTTTATTTTGGTTACTGTCATCAAACAAGCCTTTACTCGGCGCTGTCTGAAGATAATCCTGAAATATAATCTGTCAGTGCTGATGTATCCATTACTGTATCTACTTTCACACTGGCCTCTTTCGCCTGGATCTTCGCATAAGCGGAATAGCCGATCCAGCCTACAAACAGTGCCGCGATCAGAATCCACGCTACCATCTCAAGAACAAATTCCACCCGTTCTTTCTTCTGAACACTGCTTCGTCCAAATTTGTTGTTTTTATATTTGTCAACTTTCTTCTGGCTCATTGTTGTTCTCCTTTGCCGATTCAAATACTCCGTTTATTATAGCACATCTGTTTTCAAAAGAAAAGCAGCAACTCCAGAAAGAAATGTGATAATTTTCTGAACAATAAGCCAAGGACCTGCACTGCCGCAAGATCAGACAGCAACAATAACGCCTCCATCATTCGCATACATGCTGCTGACTCCTGCAGTATCCATAACAACGATCTTCGCAGGATTCAGTCTCTCCCGGATAGCTTCTTCCAGCATCTTCGCTCTTTCCGGGCAGTTACAGTATGTGATGGCAACAGTCTTTTCGTGGATATTGATTCCTTTTTCTCCAACAAGCTCCACCATCTTTACAATCGCCTTATTCATTCCTCTTGCCTGGTCAAACTGGCAGATACTTCCCTCCGGAGTAGATCCCATAACCGGTTTGATCTTCAGTGCACTGGCTACCAGAGCCTTTACCCTGCTCAGACGTCCATTCTTACGCAGCGTTTCCAAATTTTCCAGTACGAAAAATGTACTCATTTCTTCAATATACTTATCTACCGTCTCTATGACTTCCTCAAAAGAAAGTCCTTTTTCTTCACATTCCACAATCTTCATGGCAATCAGGCTTTCTCCACCAGATGCAGACTTGGAATTAAATACATGAATTTTTTTCCCGGGGTTATCCTCCAGAAACAGACTCTTTCCAAGAACCGCACTGTTGTAGGAACCGCTCAGCTCAGAAGAAAGTGTCACTGCATAAATGTGGTCTGCTTCACACTCATAAGCTTTCATATAACGCTCCGGCGACGGGCATGCGGATTTCGGACACTCCAGGCATGCAGCAACTTTTTTCAGAAAGTCCTTCTGGTCAAAAGTTTCATCATCTATAATACTCTCGCCACCAACCATCAGTGTCAGCGGTACAGATTCTATTCTCTCATCATCTTTCCATTCATTCAGGAGTTCTCCACAGCTATCTATCGCAATCTTATAACTCAATTATATCGTCCTCTTTTCCATTATATGTAGTATTCAATACCACATCTATGGTATCACATAAACAGGTATTTGAAAAGAGTTTTTTAAAAAGTCTGTCCTTTTTTCTGTATCTGAGATATAATATCTACACGCAATCAAAAAAGAAAGGAAGTGCGGCATGCTGGCATTAAAAATCACAGATATCCGGGATTTTACAAACAAGCTTTTTATAGGAGAAGTATTCGATAAATTCTGCCTGTCCGAAGCAGTGATCACTACTTTTAATACTTTCACCATCGACGGCAGACTTCAAAAAGATTTCTTTGATACAGACAGTCTGAACAAAATCACAGAACACGGCCGGACGCATTCTCTCTGGAGGGACACAAAACCCTTCTGCTGGTCTGTAATCCGCGGAAAACGTACACCGTTAAGTTTTAAAATCGTGCTTCATCTGAGCAGAAGCGGAGTGGAAGCCGCAATACGAAATACAGATTCTGAAATTTCCTCCGAGCAGATTGACGGATTATTTTTAAATCTTCAGTTTAAAAATGGAAGTCTTCTCTGTACCACCGGAACCTCTCTTCGGACTTTTTCCATGGACAAACGGCCGGAACAGCTCTGGGATGATATGGTTCTTAACTTTCTGACTCAGAACCAGATAATTTTTGAAAAACTGTAGTCAGCTGGTTTCTTCCATTTCTCTCAGGTAATACGCCAGCATATCAATAAATTCACTGTTCGTCGGTTTATCTTCTAACTGATATCCTGCAATTTCATCCAGAAGTCTTCTGTTTCCCTCCCAACAGACATTTACCAGTGTCCGAATATCGTGTTCTACATTTGTTGGCGTTGACTTATATTTTCTGGCCAGACACGGATAAATGTCTTTTGTAATCCGTAACGGTTTATACTGATAACCCATTGAAATCTTCACAGCCTCCGCCGTGAAGAAATATCCTTTATATTTCGAATTCGCTCCCAACCTTCTTATCAGACCATATATGTTTTTCATACACCTTTCCTCCCTATTTCTATTTTTTCTCTTTTTAAATTCACTTCCTCATATATAATACGACACTTATTCGTATTTTTCGCTTTCTTCTGAAAATTTATTTTTTACATATTAGATACTGATTTCATTTTTTTACAGCATTTTTACCTAAGAATTTAATTAATATGTATTATATATCCATAATATCCAAAATTGTGTTAAAGATGCGTATATTGTTATAAAAAAGACAATTATTCTATTTATAAAAAAAGAAGGCTCTGCCCTAATAGGCAAAGCCCTCTCTGTTCCTGATTCCGTTATTTATTTTGTGAGAACCATAAGAATATCATTGCTTCTCTTGACAAATTTTGTCATTTCCTCCGGAGAAAGCTGTTTATGGCTCATCATTGCCAGATCATAGAGCTGTTCACAAATCACCGGAACATGCTCAGATTCCTGATTTTCTGCCACAAATTTCACAAGTGGATGATTTGCGTTCAGAACAAGTATTTCCTGTCCTCCGAACATATTCGGATCCATTCCATACATATTGTACATCTTCATCATATCCTGCATACGGCGGCTCTCTTCTGGAAGTGTAATCATCGCTGCAGTATTTTCATTTTTCAGTTTTTCTACTTTTACTTCCAGTTTATCTTTGCCGAGGTTTTTGCGGAATACATCTGTCAGAGTCTTTACTGTTGTTTCATCTGTCTCGCCATCTTCACGAAGCTCTTCTGTAAGATCCGCATCAATTCTCTTGAACTGAATTTCCTGATCCTGCTGCTCAAGATGAGAAATAAACTGAGAATCTATCACATGTTTCAGGATTACAGCATCTTTTCCTGCCTCGCGGAACATGTTAATATACTGGCTCTGCTGTACTTCATCTGTAACATAATAGATAACTGTCTTTTCTGGTTCTTCCTTTTCTTCTTTCTTGGATTCATCCGAAGTTTTCTCTTCTTCTGTTTTGGCTTCTTCTTTTTTATTTTCCTCAACACAGTCTTTCAGGGTAAGATATTTGCCATCCAGATTTTTGAAGAGAATATAGTCATTCATCTTCTCACCGAATTTTGAATCCTTGATGCAGCCAAATTTGATAAACGGACTGATATCATCCCAGTATTTCTCATAGGATTCTCTGTCAGTCTTGCACATTCCTGTCAGTTTGTCTGCAACTTTCTTTGTAATATACTCGGAAATTTTCTTGACAAAACCGTCATTCTGCAGTGCGGAACGAGATACATTCAGTGGCAGATCCGGGCAGTCAATGACACCTTTCAGAAGAAGAAGGAATTCCGGAATTACCTCTTTAATGTTATCTGCGATAAACACCTGATTATTATAAAGTTTGATTGTTCCCTCAATAGAATCGTACTCGGTTCTGATTTTCGGGAAATACAGGATACCTTTCAGGTTGAACGGATAATCCATATTCAGATGAATCCAGAACAGTGGCTCCTTGTAATCCATAAATACCTTACGGTAAAATTCTTTATACTCTTCATCTGTACACTCATTTGGATGTTTCATCCACAATGGCTGTGTGTCACTTAACGATACCGGACGTTTATTAATTTTTACCTTGTCTTTGGCAGGAGAAACTTCAACAACTTCTTTCTCACCTTTATCGTTCTCTTTCTCCTCTGTCTTGGCTTCTTCATGGATATGCTCCACTACTACATCGTCGTCACGGAGATCTGCTTCGTCAATAGTTTCATATTCCTGCTCTGCGTTTGCCTTGGAAAGATAAATATTTACCGGCATGAAAGAACAGTATTTCTCAATTACTTCACGCATGCGGTATTCATTTGCAAACTCCAGGCTTTCTTCATTAAGGAAAAGAGTGATTTCTGTTCCAGGCTCTGTCTTATTTCCATCTGCCATCTCGTATTCTGTACCACCATCACAGGTCCAGTGAACCGGTGTGGAACCCTCTTTATAAGAAAGAGTATCAATATGAACTTCGTCCGCAACCATAAAAGCGGAATAGAAACCAAGTCCGAAATGACCAATCATCTGATCATCGGTTGTCTTATCTTTATACTTCTCAAGAAACTCTGTTGCACCGGAAAATGCAATCTGAGTAATATATTCCTCTACTTCGTCTGCCGTCATACCGATACCGTTATCAATAAACTTCAGAGTCTTCTGATCCGGATCCACAATAACATTCACTGCCGGTTTATATCCGTCCGGAAATGTGTAATCACCCATAACTTCCAGTTTTCTCAGCTTGGTGATTGCATCACATCCATTGGAGATCATCTCTCTTACAAAAATATCATGGTCTGAATATAACCATTTCTTGATAATCGGGAAAATATTTTCACTGTTGATTGATAAACTTCCATGTTTTGCTGACATGTATGTCACTCTCCTTTTACTTTTATTCCTTATATTCCCGGCAGAACCGGAAAACTGTTTCTGTCTTTACTTTATCATCCTGCGGATTCTTTTATCCGACTGACTAAATATATACTAATACGACTTTTTACAAAAGTCAAGGAAAATTTAGCACTCACCATTTTCGAGTGCTAGTAACAATTTTGTATTTTCCATGTAAAAATCCCCTCGCACATCAAGTCATGCGAGGGGACGCTATCTGCGTATAATTTATTTATTTTTTCTTTCTGCGATACACAAGAATACCACCAATGCATACTGCTGCAACAACCAGAACAATCACAAATGTCATAACCGGTGTACTGTCTCCTGTCTGCACTGCCGATTTTTTGTTTGACTGCGTAACTGCAGGACTCGGTGTTGCTGTAAGAATCTCGGCCTGTGATACAGCAAAAGCAACGGTACTTTCTGACTGTGTACCTGTATCTTTCCAGTTGGTGCCATCATATTTCTGCTGTCCAAAAGTAACTTTTAAGGTGTAATTACCCGGTTTGCTTACGCGGAATGTTGCTGTGTACGGTGCTGCATCCCATGTACGCTCCTCTGTAATTTTCCAGCTTTTCGGAAGATATCTGGTATCTCCCTTACGCGGGCTGGCATTATCCATTCCTGCTCCCACTGCTGTAAAAGTAATCTTCGTGTTGGTATCATACTTGCCATCCGGATCAATTCCTGTGATCTTATTATCGGAAGCAGCTGCCTTGGAACCACTGTATCCGTTTACAGTCACACTTACTGCAATCACTGTGCTGATTCCATCCGGATTTTTTACCCCATCTGGAAGTTTGACAGTACCTTTTACATTAAATGTCTGTCTGTCCGCAGAGGACGGATTATAAGAACAGCCATTTACATCCCATGTTACAGAAGCTTTCTGTTCTCCCTTTGTTGTCTTAATTGTTACTGTTTCCGGAAGTTTCAGTGCTTTCTGTGTCTTCTCGGTACCATTTGGAAGATCTTTAATGTCAGACGGTTTTTTTATTCCTGTCAGATTATTTCCTTTTTTCGTATTATCCGTCTTTTTTTCTGTGACAGTGAAATGTGCATTTACAGAAACTTCCACATCCGCGCTACTGGAAACCGCAATGTCTTCCACATATTCAGATGCAGAAAGGCCACCTGCCGGCTGTACAGTAAATGTAGCGTTTTCTCCTGCGTTAATCTCTGTCTTGGAAAGACTGCCCACTGTATAATTCATACCGGAAGGCTGCTGCAATGTAATTGCTGTGTTTCCGGTATTGGTAACGGTAACCGTCTGTGCCTCTGGAATATTTTTGTATCCTTCCTCTGCATTTCCAAATTCCAGATTTTCCGGGCTGACAGATAGATTATAAATCGGTGCAGGCTCTGTCACTTCAAATGATACGGAAACTCCATCTTTTATGTTTCCATCTTTATCCGTTATCTGAATTGTTCCATTGTAGCTGCCTGCTGCAAGACCTGTCTTCGGCTGTACGGTAAACGTAGCATAATCTCCCGGATTAATCACTTCCGCCGAAATTGTACCTACTTCATAGTTTCTGGCGGTTGGCTGTACCAAACGAACCGCTTCTGTTCCGGTGTTTTCAACTGTTACTGTCTGCGCTTCTGGCGCTGTACTGTATCCCTGTTCCTGGCTTTCAAAATTCAGTTTTTCCGGATTAACGCTTACCGATACTATTTTCTGAGGTTCTTCTTTCACAGTTACCGATGCTTTTACTGTTACCGATGCATTGTTATCCGATGAGGCAAAGACAAGATCTTCTGTGTAAGAATCTGCTTTTGCTTCAAGACCGATTTTTGGCTGTACGGTAAACATCTGCTCATCCCCCTGGGCAAGCTGAATATTTCCGTCACTTTCCACTGCGCTGACCGGTGCAATGTCAAATATTTCGGAAACCGGCTGTACCAGCGTCACTGTCTCTGTACCATCATTTCTGACTGTAACAGTTCTTGTTTCAACATTATCATAACCTGCTGTCAGATCATCAAAAGAAATTTCTTCGGAGTCTACGGTAAGTTTATAGGTTTTATCTTCATTTTCTTTTGGTTCGGTTGTTTTTCCAGAGTCCGCTTTATCGTCTTTTTCTCCTGCTTCCACTGAAAAATCTGCCTCAAAGAAAACATCTGCGCCTTCTTCTGTCTGATAGGTAATCAGATCTTTATATTCTCCGGCTTTCAGCCCTTCTCTTGGTTTCACCCATACGGTAACTGATTCACCACTTTTCAATGGCTGCTCGTTAATATCCTGCGCCATAAAATTCTCCGGCGCAATTTCTTTAAAATTCAGATCTCCGGTTCCATTATTGGTAATAATAACATACTGTTCTCCTGGTACTTCCGTATATCCTTCTTCAACAGATCCGAAGTTCAGGACACCACTTCCGTCTTCTGTGGAAGCCGCCGCCGAATAGGTAAGTTCTTCGGCCTGCTCGGTCTTTTCCTCCTGGTTTCCTCCAACCTCAATAATTTCGGAAGTCTCTGTAGAAGAATCCTGTTTTTCTTCTGTATTGGATACTTCTTCCTGAGAACTCGTATTTTCATCTGTGCCGATTTCTTCTGTACTTTCTTCGGTTTCCGTACTTTCATCAGGCTGTGCACTCTCATCTGTTTCTGTATTTTGGTCTGCTGCCGGAGAAATTTCCGTTTCTGTACTTTCTTCTGTAGAATCCTGTTCTGAAGTTTCATCCAATTCGCTCTCACTATCGGCAGCTTCTTCCTTCTTCTGCTGTGCAAGAGCTTTTGCTTCTTCCTCCGTCGCGGAAACTTCCTGCGTCGTTACCGTAAGTTCACCGCTGATTCCCATTTCTTCTTTACCTGTAATTTTAAGAACAATGGGAAGTCCCAGATCCTTTTCTTCCACCTTATAGGTTTTATCGGTTCCTACTTCTGTAAGCAGATCACCGTCTTTCAGAGACCATGAAAAACTCACATAATCATCTGTAATTCCTTCTGGTTTTACCTTGGAATAATCTGCGCTTAAGGTAACGCCTACTGCAATTGTTCCTTTAATTTTCAGTTTGCCATCAAGTGCTCCCTGGGGAGCTGCAGCGGCAAATACCATAGATGGAAGTAATGTAACCATCATAAGCACGGCCATAATGACTGCCAGTACTCTGTTTTTCTTCATATTCCATCCTCCTTTACATCATTTTTAATTTTCTGCGTTTCTGTCAGATTTTTGCAGACCTTTCTTTGCTGATGTAAGTTTACCATATTTAATTTTCGGGGATGTAATTCTTGTTTTCCGACATATTTTTCCATCAGCCTTCAACAATCATATATTTTCCATCCGGAAGTTTAAACACTTCACTCTCTTCTTCCAGTTCTTTCAGAGAAAGGCCTTCCACATCTGCACCCATTCCATCCAGATATTTCTTTACATCTTTCAGAGAATCCAGAACAACTGCCATACAGTCTTCCAGAAATGCCTCTGCCTCTTCAAAATCATCTGCTACCGGCTCATCAAAGAGCTGTCCCTGTTTTTCCAGAAATGTCTGGACATATTCTTTTTTGTACATTTAAAAATCCTCCTTTATTTATAACTTTTCTCCTGATATATGGTAAAAAGATCCATCGGGCCATCTGCCACAATATCCGCACCGTTTTCCTCAAGTTCCCTGCGGCCACGAAATCCCCAGAGCGCACCTACCGTATACATTCCGGCTGCTTTTCCTGTCTGCATGTCTGTTTTTGTATCTCCGATATACATGCATTCTTCCGGTTTCACTCCGAATTCTTCCGCGATCTTTAACGGGCCGTCCGGTGCTGGTTTCCTTCGGATTCCCTCCTGCTGTCCCATTACTTCGTCAAAAACATCCCCATAGATTACTTTTACGACTTTCTGTGCCGCAATGTGTGGCTTGTTGGAGCATACTGCCATTTTCAGTCCCGCATCTTTCAGTTTCTGAAGGGTTTCCGGCATGTCTTTATATGGTACAACTTTATACAGGGGATCTTCATCAAATTTTTTGCGGTAAAGTTCCCGGACTTCTTCGTAATGGACCAGTTCCGGATCTCCTGCATCGATCAGGCATCTTTTTATCAGCATGTCTGCGCCTTCTCCGCTGTAATAGCGGAAATTGTCTGCCGGCTGTGGTTTCAGGGAAAATTTCTCCATGATCTCATTCGCCACATATGCCATGGATTCCAGCGTATCTGCAATTGTTCCATCCAGGTCAAAAATACAAGCTTTTATCATTTTGTCATTCATCCTCTCAGGTTTATTCCCAGTTTCTTTGTCTCATAGATCAGCCGTGCCACAGGCAGCCCGACTACGTTGTTGTAATCGCCGCGGATTCCTTTCACATAAGCTCCCCAGGCGCCCTGGATTCCGTAGCTTCCTGCCTTATCCATGGGATCTTTGCTGTTTACATATTCTGTAATCTCTTCCTGGGTTACCGGGTAAAAAATTACATCTGTGCATTCATGAAACGTATGAACTTTCCAGCTTTCTTCTTCTCTTACAAGAACTGTCACACCCGTATATACCTGATGTGTGTTTCCCTGCAGCATACTCAGCATATCCACTGCTGCTTTCGGATCTGAAGGTTTACCGAGGATCTTTCCCTCATAGGAGACTATGGTATCCGCTCCGATTACAAGGATATCCGCCAGATCATCCGCCTGTTCTTTTTCCAGTGCATGTGCGGTAAACATGGCCTTCTGACAGGAAAGTTCCTCAACCACCTTCGAGGGCTCTGTGCTGGTGATACGTTCTTCCCCACTGGCAGGTTTTACCTCAAATATGATTCCCACCTGGCTCAAAAGCTCCCGTCTCCTGGGAGACGCGGAAGCAAGCACGATCTTTTTCATGTGTGTATTCCTCTCTTTCTGTGTTATCAGTATAACCTTTTACGGAAGGAGGTGCAACCGGAATTGTCAAAAGAGAATTTCTTCCGGATTATAAAATATAATACGCCGGGATGTACAGATATCCCGGCGTACTGTCTGTTATATATGATTACGGTTTTGATCTTATGCCTTCGGCAGTTTGAAAGAGCTCTTAAGAGACACAATACGGTTAAATACCGGTGCGCCCTCTTTGGAGTCATGGATGTCTGCACAGAAGAATCCGTTGCGGACAAACTGATAGCTGTCGTAGCCTTTTGCTTTCAGAAGCTCCGGCTCAACGTAAGCACTTGTCACAGTAAGAGAATTTGGATTTACATTGAGAGATCCGTCTTCTTTATTGTAAACACCTTTCTCCTCATCTACGATATTCTCGTATAGTCTTACCTCAACCTTGCCTGCGTTGGATGCCTCTACCCAGTGGATGGTTCCTTTTACTTTACGTCCGTCCGGTGCGTTTCCACCCTTGGTTTCCGGATCATAAATGCAGTGAACCACACGGATCGTTCCGTCATCATCTGCTTCATATCCTGTACAGGTTACAAAATATGCATTCATAAGACGGACTTCATTTCCGATATAGAGACGTTTGTATTTCTTCGGCGGCTCTGCCATGAAATCATCACGTTCGATATAAAGTTCTCTGCTGAACGGGATCTTTCTGGTTCCAAGTTCCTCATTCTCCATATTGTTCGGAGCTTCCAGGTACTCAACCTGTCCTTCCGGATAATTGTCGATCACAAGTTTGATCGGATCAAGAATCGCCATCATACGTGGACGTTTCAGTTTCAGATCCTCACGGATGCAGTATTCAAGCATTGCATAGTCTACAGAGCTGTTAGCCTTGGAAACACCACAGAGCTCTACGAATTTACGGATGGATTCCGGTGTGAATCCACGGCGGCGAAGTGCAGCGATGGATACCAATCTCGGATCATCCCAGCCATCTACGATTCCATCCTCAACAAGTTTCTTGATGTAACGTTTACCTGTAACAACGTTTGTAAGGTACAGTTTTGCAAACTCGATCTGCTTCGGCGGATGTGGATACTCCAGTTCTTTTACAACCCAGTCATAAAGCGGTCTATGATCCTCAAACTCCAGAGTACAGATGGAATGGGTCACGCCTTCGATCGCATCCTCAATAGGATGGGCGAAGTCATACATCGGATAGATGCACCATTTATCTCCTGTGTTGTGGTGTGTCATGCGGGCTACACGGTAGATAACCGGATCACGCATGTTCATATTCGGAGATGCCATATCAATCTTTGCACGGAGAACTTTTTCACCGTCTCCGTATTTACCCTCGCGCATTTCCTCAAAAAGCTGCAGGTTCTCTTCTACAGTACGGTTTCTGTACGGGCTCTCTTTACCTGGTTCTGTAAGAGTTCCTCTGTACTCACGGATCTGGTCTGCAGTCAGATCGCAGACAAAAGCTTTGCCTTTTTTGATCAGTTTCACAGCAGCTTCATACATCTGGTCAAAATAGTCAGAAGCAAAGAAAAGTCTGTCTTCCCAGTCTGCACCAAGCCATTTTACATCAGCTTTGATGGATTCTACGAATTCGGATTTCTCCTTTGTCGGGTTTGTATCATCAAAACGAAGGTTAAATTTTCCGTTGTATTTCTTTGCAAGTCCGTAGTTTAAAAGAATGGATTTTGCATGTCCGATGTGAAGATAACCATTCGGTTCCGGTGGAAAACGTGTATGCACAGTGTCATAAACGCCTTCTTCAAGATCTTTGTCTATAATATTCTCAATAAAGTTTTTGGAAACTGTCTCGTTGTCCATGATTCTCCCTCCTAGATATCGTCCTGATGTTTTATCTTATCATAAATTTGGAGTTTTTGAAAGTTTTTTAAAAAATTTATCTGCACGAAAAAAAATAAAGAAATTTACAAAATATATGTTGACAATTCTCTACTCATCTGATAATATATTCAACTGTGAGCGGCACAAACGTCGCGTCGCAAAACAAGCTGCTGTGGCTCAGTCGGTAGAGCGTCGCCTTGGTAAGGCGGAGGTCACGGGTTCGATTCCCGTCAGCAGCTTTATTTTTTATCTTAAATACTATTATAAACAAAAAAGATCCCACAGAACTCGCTTTATCCGGCAATTCTGTGGGATTTCTCTATTCTTTATTCTTCCGTTGTCTCTTCTGCTTTTTCTTCTGCCTCATCAGCTGCAGTTTCCTCTGTTTCCGCTTCCGTCTCTTCTTCCTCAGCTGGCGCTTCTTTTGCATCTTCTTCTGTCTCTTTGGAAACTTCTACAGTCTCAGATGCGGTTTTGTCCCAGTCCTGGAAGACTTCTTTCTCTTCTTTTTCTTCTTTCTTCTCGTCCTCTTCAATATCATCGAGATCATCGAAGTCATCTTCAAAATCGTCTTCACATACAGATTTTCTGGATATAATCGCTGCAATAGCTCCTGCTGCTGCCGCGGTAAGAGCTCCTACTGCAACCAGTCCCCAGTATTTATTGATCTTTGCCATAATTGGTCTCCTTTCTTGTTCCGCTGTTTTTAACATCATTTTAATACTTTTATATCCAAAAGAAAAGAGGGGAATTAACTTTCTCCAAAACAGCGTTTCATTTTTTTGCGGATCCTTCGCAAGGCATTATCAACAGCCTTCGGCGTTTTGCCCAGGATTTCCGCGATCTCCACATAGCCGTTTCCTGCAGCATACAGCTGAAACACCTGATTTTCCAGAGAACTTAAGCTCTTTTTCATTTCTTCTTTCAGCGCTGTTACATTTTCCCGGTCAATCAGGATTGCTTCCGGATTATCATGTTCCGCACAGGAATCTCTGAGATTTTCTTCCATTTCCCTGTCACTTAAGGATATATACGTATTCAGCGGCTGGTGTTTCTGACGGTTTGAACTTTTGATCGCACTGTAGATCTGTCTGTCAATACACATATTCGCAAAGGACTGAAAGGATGATTCCCGGTCAGGCTGATAATCCCGGACTGCTTTAAACAGTCCGATCATACCTTCCTGGATCAGGTCATCGGTATCCCCGCCAATAAGGAACATGGCTCTTGCCTTTTTTCTGACCAGACCTTTGTACTTTTCCATCAGATAATCTGCAATCATGGATTCTCCGGCACGAAGTCTCTGGATGAGAACTTCGTCCTCTGTCTCATTATATCGGCACATTTTTTCTCCGAACAGCTTAAGCTGTATCTGTTATTTCGCCATTCTCTGTCTCACGATCTCAAATGCAAGTACTCCTGCTGCTACAGAAGCGTTGAGGGAATCAATGTCTCCATTCATCGGGATCGCGGTAGTAAAATCACATTTTTCCTTTACAAGACGGCTGACGCCATTTCCCTCATTTCCGATCACAAGGCCGATGGGTCCTGTCAGGTTCTGGCGGTACATCACTTCTCCGTCCATATCCGCGCACACAAACCAGATTCCTTTTTCTTTCAGCTCGTCAATGGTCTGTCCAAGATTGGCAACCTTGGCAACCGGTGTATAATTCAGGGCACCGGCAGAAGTCTTTGCAACGGTAGCTGTCAGACCTACTGCTCTGTGTTTCGGGATAATCACTCCATGGGCACCGGCAAGGTTGGCAGTACGGATGATTGCTCCCAGATTATGGGGATCTTCAATATTATCAAGAAGAATAATAAAAGGAGGCTCCCCTTTTTCTTCTGCTTTTTTCAGGATGTCTTCCACAGTAGAATAGTCGTAAGCCGCAACCTGTGCGATCACGCCCTGATGAGCACCTGTCTCACTCATGGAATCCAGACGTTCCTTCGGAACAAATTTCACAATGGTATCATGTTTTCTGGCTTCTCTTGCGATAGTACGGACCGGGCCGTCCTGGCAGCCATCCAGAATAAACAGTTTATCAACACATTTGCCGGAACGAAATGCCTCAAGTACCGCATTTCTTCCTTCTATCATTTCAGTCACTTTAAACTTCCTCCTTCTCAAGTCCTGCGTGGACCAGCTCCAGTATCCTTGAAAAATCCTCTTTCAGATAAAGATATCCCATCAACGCCTCAAAACCTGTAGCACGCCGGTAATCTGCCATGGTCGCATGTTTGGCCATGGTAGCGGAATGGGCGTTTCTTCCTCTCCGGTATACGCTTTTTTCTTCTTCTGTCAGAAGCGGTTCAATGATCTCCATCATACCCGACTGCGCGGACGCTTTTACAAGACTGCTGGCTTTTTTGTGGAGACGGTTTACCGGGCAGTTTGCTCTTTTTACGAGGATGGTACGGATCACCAGTTCATAAACACCATCCCCGATATAAGCCAGTGTCAGTGGTGAATAGGTACGAAGATCCGCGTCTTTGAGATCAAACAGCTCTTTAAGCTCCCTTAAGCTCTCTGCCATTTCACACCTTCTCTTGTATCTTTCAAAATGATACCTTTTTTCAGAAGCTCGTCACGGATCTCATCTGCTCTCTTGAAATCTTTAGCCTTTCTTGCAGCCTGACGCTCCTGGATCAGATCCTCGATCTCTTTATCAAGGATTTCCTCTTTCTTCTCGATCTTCAGTCCCAGCACATCACTGAGTTTGAAAAGTTCCTCATAAAGACCTGCCGCAAATTCTTTTGAGCTGTTTTCGTTTACATTCGTATTGGCAAATTTAACAAGCTCAAAGATGGCAGCAAGTGCATCTGCAGTGTTGAAATCATCATCCATGGCAGCTTCAAATTTGGTAACAAAGCCTTCTGCCTCTTTGAGAAGTGCAAGTTCTTCCTCTGTGATATTTTCTGCTGCCGCATTGTCTTTACGATCGCTGAGCTTGCCTGCAGCCTCCAAGATACGCTCCAGAGAATTCTTGGCTGCTTCCATCAGATCCGCACTGAAGTTCAGCGGGCTTCTGTAATGTGCGTTCAGCATAAAGAAACGGAGAACCTGAAGATCATACTGCTCACCGATCTGACGTACAGTACGGAAGTTTCCGAGAGATTTGGACATCTTGCGGTTGTCGATGTTCAGGAAACCGTTATGCATCCAGTATCTTGCAAAAATTTTGCCATTGCAGCACTCACTCTGTGCGATCTCATTCTCGTGATGTGGGAAGATCAGATCCTCTCCGCCTGCGTGGATATCGATCTCTTCTCCAAGATATTTTTTGGACATGACAGAGCACTCGATATGCCAGCCAGGACGTCCGTCGCACCACGGTGACGGCCAGGACGGCTCGCCCTCTTTCTTCGGTTTCCAGAGTACGAAGTCAAGCGGATCTTCCTTCTGATCCTCGCCGGATACCTTCAGGGAACGGAAACCAGACTGGAGATCATCCAGGTTCTTGTGGGAAAGCTTGCCGTACTCTTTGAATTTCTTTACACGGAAATATACGGTTCCGTCAGCTGCCGGATATGCGTATCCCTTGTCAATGAGGGTCTGGATCATGTCGATCATGCCCTGGATCTCCTGTGTTGCCTGAGGTGCGGTTGTGGCAGGTTTTACATTCATGTCTGCCATATCTTTCTTGCACTCTTTGATATAGCGGGTGGAAATTTCCTCTGCGGAAACACCCTCTTCAATGGCTTTTTTGATGATTTTGTCATCTACATCTGTAAAGTTGGATACATAATTAACCTCGTATCCTTTATATTCCATGTATCTTCGTACCGTATCAAAAATAATCATAGGACGGGCATTTCCGATATGGATCAGATTGTAAACTGTAGGTCCGCAAACATACATCTTTACCTTGCCCTCTTCCAGAGGTACGAATTCCTCTTTTCTTCTTGTGAGTGTGTTAAAAATCTTCATGTTACTCTTCCTCCAATTTCCCGATTCTATACAGGGAGCAGATCGCCTGAGAAGAAATCCCCTCTCCCTGTCCTGTAAAGCCAAGGCCTTCTTCTGTGGTTGCCTTGATATTCAGCTGTGATATTTCAATTCCAAGTGCTTTTGCAATGTTTTCTCTCATCTTCGGAATATGTGGTGCCATCTTTGGCTTCTGGGCAATGATCGTGGCATCAATATTTCCCACCGCATAACCGTTTTCTTTCAGAAGCCCGGCAACATGTACCAGAAGTTTCACACTGGAAATTCCCTTATATGCAGGATCTGTATCCGGAAAATGTTTCCCGATATCTCCAAGAGCCGCAGCTCCCAGAAGCGCATCCATGATCGCATGGATCAGTACATCCGCATCAGAATGGCCAAGAAGACCTTTTTCCCAGGGAATGTTTACCCCTCCAAGGATCAGATCTCTGCCTTCTGTCAGCTTATGTACATCATATCCCATTCCTACTCTCATCAAACCATTCCTCACTGCCTTTCCTGAAATTTATGCCAAGTCAACAGAACTTATTGTGATCTTTTCTGATCAGTATGTGAGCATCTTTCGAAGTCTTAAAAGACTCAGCCTTCTTCTTGTATACGGTGCAAGCAAAAGACTCTCTTCGATCACCTCGCCTGGCAGTCCGATATCCCGGACTCTACTTACACATCCGGCTGTATTCATCATCTCCTGCATATCTGTAACTGCCGGAAGCGCGTCAATGATCTTAAGGATCCGGGGAAGCGCATCGGAAAGTTCTCTCGTGCTCACATCATCCAGAGGTTCCGGAGTGTTTTCTTTTTCGAGTGCTCCGAGAATCCCTTTTTTTCCAAAAGTCTCCTTAAGGAGTTCCTGGTCTTCCTCTGTACAGGTATGGACTTTGCAGGTTCCTCTTCGGATGGCATCCGCAATTTTCTTGTACTCCAGAAGTACCAGCATGGTTCCCCCGGAAACTTTTTCACCGTGGAGCGCATCCAGATGCCCGTTCACAACTTCCATATCCCAGAGATGTACCAGATGATGTTCTGCTCCGGATGCAGGTCTGGAACTCCCGGTCATCTGCATGGCAAGCCCTGACAGCACCAGGGCGTACATCAGCTTCTCACATGCTTCTTCTTCGCCAGCCGCAATCTCCTTCAGATTATCCTTCACAGTCCGGACAGCTCTTGTTTCCAGATTTACCACCTCTGCACAGTAATACTCTTCCGAAAGAATACTGGCTATTTTCCAGTCTGCCAGAGCAATATATTTTCCCAGAATATCCGACACACCGGCAGCGGTAAGTCTCTTCGGTGCTTTTGCAAAAATGTCCGTATCCGCAAAAACAAAAAGTGGCGCAGATGCTGCTACTGTCTTTTTCACACCATTCCATGTCATATCTGCTACTGTAGAAGTAAATCCGTCTGAACTGGCTGCGGTGGGCACAGAGACAAAAGGAATCCGGTACTGATGGGCCACAAACCGACTGAGATCATGGATCGTACCTGCGCCTACCGCAAGAACGAGATCAATGTCCTCTTCCATATAATTCTCTACGATTTCCACGGCCCGGTCATCTGCCTCAAGGCCTTCGGCATCCAGGATCAGTACCTGGCACCGGTCGTAGATGTCTTCCATCAGTTCCTCTGTTGCCTTGTAACTGTTTGTGTCACAGATCAGAAGCGGGGAAATATATTCTCTCAGATCTCCGTCTGACATTTCTTCTTCCAGTTTCCCGATGGCTCCTGATTCAATCACAATTTCCTTAACGTCTATGTGGTGCTCCCTCCCGCAGCTGCAAGGTCGGGCAAAATCGTCCGCATCGACTCGCATGTATTTATATCCTCCTGACTTATCTTGATAATTCACAGCGTACGTTTCAATCCGCTGAATGATACAATATTACAGTTTGGTATTATACAGGATTTCTTTTTATTACGCAATGATAGAGTTCAACTTGTTTCATCATATAGCAAAAATCCTTTATTTTCAAGGATTTCCGGTGTTTCTACGCCAAACAATGTTTCGTCTGGTTGCGTCTATTTTCTTTTGTTTGTCACAAAAATTATCATAATAAAAAGCCACGCCCAATAAAGGGAATGGCTCTGATTATTACATTACATTTTCAAGCTTTTTCATTTCATTCTGTACTCTTGCAGCATCTACATGATTGTATATGTTCATTGTAATGCTTATGTCACTATGTCCCATGATCATTTGTAAAACTTTGATATCTAGACCAGCTTCTGCACATCTGGTGCAAAACGTATGTCTCAGCATATGTGGATGTGTCAAGTATAGGACAAAAAAAATTTTATTTTTTTCTGCCGAAGACTATCTGACGCTTCCATCAGGTAGTCCCAGCACCTTTATTATCTTTTGATAAGTCATTCTTGTCCTGCTCAAGTTATCTCTGTTCTGAAAAAATATCGTCAAAATTCCATTCGATTTCAATTTCATCCTGACTATGAACACGGATCACCTTGATAACCTCACGCAGCTTCTCTGTATCGAACTTCTGAATTCCCAAGAAATCTTTTAGTTTTATTTTATCAGAAAGTTCATTTTGTTCAAGAAGCTTTTTACTATTCTTCGCATCTTCTATCTTTCGTTTTATTTCATCCAGCTGTACACTTATCTTTTCAGCTCTCTGCTTATACGAATCACGATCTATACGACCATCTTTGTAATCATCATAGAGTTTCATCTTTTCCGAGGTCAACTGTCGGCTCTGTTTTTGCAATTCTGTAGTATTGATCTCTTTGTATTCACATTGTCTTTTGGAAGATACTTTCTTTCCTTTTTTCAACATTGACGCTGCATACTGACGGACAAGCCCAAGGATATTCTCCTCCATCGGTTCCCTACGAATCACCAGACTTCGGCACACAGGATCACCATTGGTTCTGGCATCTGAACATTTCAGCAGATGCTCTGTTTCTTTTAACAGAGAATGCCCACAGTTGGCACATATCAGCAAGGCCGGCTGTTTTTTACGTCTTTCCAGAGTAAAATTGGTGCGTGATTCTGCAACACTTCTCTTCTTTTTCGGATGCATTTCATTTGCTTTTTCAAACAATTCCCTGTCTATAATTGCCGTATGATGATTTTCCAGGCGAACCCATTCTGTTTCATCATTCAGAACTGCTTTATGGCCCGTATGCATACTGCAACGTGTTTTGCCCCAGATTCTGGTTCCAATATAAATCTCATCCCGGACGATTGCCGATACTGTCGTAGGGCTCCAGTGTTTCTTTTTGATCGTGTCAAACCTCTGGAACTGCACCTGATCCCCTCTTGATAATTTCTGCTCATCACAAGTAGCAATCGCCTGTCTGTTCAATTCCCTTGTAATATCTGCAAAACTTGTTCCCTCCGCTGCCATCTGAAAAATCATTTTCACGACTTTTGCAGCCTCCGGATCAACTTCCAGCCTTCCATCTTTTCCTTTTTTATAGCCATATCTGGCATTTACCGGAAGACGTGTACCATTTTTTGTTCTCGTCTGCATTGCTGATGAAATTTTCTTGGACAAATCCAGGCTATACATATTGTATACCAGATTCTGCAATGCCACATTCATTCCACCAGTCATTCCGCTGCTTGCTGCACTGTCATAGCTGTCATTAATCGAAATAAATCGAATCTGCAGAAGTGGAAAAATATATTCAATATAAAATCCAACTTCCAGATAGTCTCTTCCGAATCTGGAAAAGTCTTTTACAACTACACAGCCGATTTCTCCACTTTTCATGTCATCCTGCAGCTGTTGAAATCCCTGCCGTTTAAAATGAGTACCGCTGACACCATCATCCACATATTCCAGGATATCTGCCTCATCTACACCCAGCTGATCAATCACAAATGATTTTAACAGAATTCTCTGAGAAGTTACACTGTCGCTCTCTTTTTTAGCTCTGCCATCTACATTGTCATCTTCTGCGGATAAACGGATGTAAACAGCTGTTTTTCTATGATCTGTCATCTTGACTGCGCCTCCTTCTCTTTCTTTAATTTCTGTAAATCTGCAAACTGATCGTCATATACCAGCTTGATCTCATAATCATACTTACCATGGATAATAATTGAATCCACAAAGGCATCTGCCATTTCTTTTGTCAGCTTACGCTTTGACATATAAGTATGTATCACTTTTCCCCATCCTTCCTCGATATGATAATCCTTGGAATACCGTACCTGTGCCGCCAATACTACATCCAGGCGGTTCTTGATGTTTTCTATTTCATTGGAATAGATACGGGAAAACTGCATGTATTCTTCTTCTGTAATCAGACGTTCCGAATAATCCTCATATAAATCAGATTTACGCTTGCTGATCCTGCTCAACTCCCGCCGAAGTTTCCCCACTTCCTTATCCAGAAGCAAATACTGTGTCTGGTTTCTGGAAGCAGAATTCATTTCACGGATCAGTTTCTCTGTATCCAATACGGCTTTCATATGTGACTGGATCAGGCGAAGGACGTCTTCATCCACGTATTCTTTTTTGACTCTGTGCCCCTTACACTGATTTCCTCCGGATTTATGGTTCGCATCTGCACCACAGATATAATAAAATGTCCCTGTTTTTTCTCTGGACAACACCATGCGGTTCCCACAACCCCCACACCTGATCTTGCCGGTATAGAAATTATGATTCCGAATGGCTCCATTATTCAGCTGATGCTTCTTTTTGTATGCTTCCGTAAATTCCCGGATTTTTTCCTGTACCTGCCGGAACAGTTCTTTATCAATAATTCCTTCGTGGGTATTCTCAGCATAGAGCCACTCACTCTCCGGTAGATTTCTCTGCTTGTTTCCTTGAAAAACACTCTGCTGATATTTTCCATATACAGAATCTCCGGTACAATGGACATCCTGAAGTACACGTTTCACTTCATAATTATTCCAAGGTTTGGATTCCGGTGAAGGCTTTTCGCCTGTTTTATAATATTCCCTCTGCAAAGTCGGGGAAAGGATACCATCTGTATTCAGTCTTTTTGCAATATCGCTGTAGCTGCATCCATCCATATACATAGTAAAAATTTCTCGTAAATGTCCGGCAGCCTCCTCGTCAACTACCAGCTGGTGTCTGTCCTGTTCTGATTTCCTGTATCCATAAGGTTCCCATGCACCAGTAAATTTTCCTTCTTTCCACAGGGCTTTTTTGGCACTGCTGCTCTTTTTTGCAAGGTCTTTGGAATAAAACTCATTGATGATATTTTTTAAGGGAACTGTCAGATCCACTCCCTCACGGAAAGAATCAAAGTCATCCGTCACAGCAAGAAACCGCACATGAAAAAACGGAAATACACGCTCAATATAATTACTTGTCTCTACATAATTCCTTCCAAGTCTGGATAGATCCTTTACAATCACACAGTTAATTTTTCCATGCTTGATATCTTCCATCATCTGCGTAAAACCAGGACGGTCGAAATTTGTACCAGAATAATCAGAATCCTTATATATTTCTGCAACTGCGATGTCTTCCGTATCTGCCACAAAGTTTTTCATCAGTTCCACCTGGGTTTCTATCGTTCCTCTTTCTAAGGTTTCTTCTGTTTCCATTGAAATTCTGGCATACAATCCTGCCCGGAACGGTCTGCTCACCTCTGTCTGGACGGTTGCACTGCTGACTACTTCCGGAATGTTTTTCCTGCTCTTTCGTGCCATTTTATACAACCTCCTTTACATTGACCTGCAGATTGTTATCATCATCTATTACCATATCAACTCCCATAGCAGGTAATTGATTCAGCAATGTCTGATAACAATCATCAAAATCAAAAGTGATCTCTATATTCTTTTTATCATATACTCTGATTTGCCTGATCAGTTCTACCACCACAGTGCGGGACAGTTCTTCAATATCCTGATATTTCACAAAATAATCCAGCCAGGTATTGGCTTTGTCTGCTTTTTCCAGCTCGTTATCCATTTCTTTCTGGATCGCACGGATACTCTCTTCCGCATTTCTAAGCCGCTTTCCATATGCTGCATGAAGCTCTACATAGTCTTCTTTTGATACAATGCCCTCTTTCATATCCGAATAGAGCATCATCCGTAACTCCTTACAGCGTTCTTTCTCCTGCTTTTTCTTCTCCAGCCTGTCCTGCAGCTTTTTCATATTGATCTCCTGAAATGGCACAGTACCGATAAATTCCAGGACTCTTTTCAGGTGCAGGATATTCTGGATATGCTGTTTCAACATCACTAATACGGCATCTTCCAGATCCTTTTCCGGTATTCTATGACTGGAACAGCGTTTTGTTTCTTTATTTGTGGAACATAGATAATAAGCATATTTTTTTCCTGCCACAGTAGAAACCTTTCTTGTCATAGGTGCTCCACAATCCGCACATACAGCAATTCCGGATAACAGATATACCTGCTTTTGGTCAGGTGAAGTACGTGTATCCATGCCAAGAAGCCTCTGAACAATTTCAAAATCACGGTCACTCACCAGAGGTTCATGATTTTTCTCAATCCGGATCCAGTCATCTTCCGGTTTCACATAAGTCTGCTTCACTTTATGGTTTGGAGTTGTCCTTTTTCCCTGTACAAGGTTTCCGATATAAACCTCGTTTTCCAGTATCCTGCGGACCGTAACGGAACTCCAAAGTGCCTGTTCTTTCTGCCGGAAACCTGTTTCATAACGACTGCCGCTGCTTATTTTATACTCAAATGGGGAAAGAATACCCAGTTCATTTAAACGATTAGCGATCGCATCCTGACTCATTCCCTGCAGCTTCATCTTAAAAATATCCTGTACTACACCGCCCGCCGATGGATCAATCTCTAATTTATGCTTATCTGTCTTTGTCTTCCTGTATCCAAATGCTACAAACGGAGTCACGCACTCGCCTTTTTTCCTCTTAATCTCAAGATTACTCCTGATCTTAATAGAAATATCACGACAATAAGCATCGTTGATTAAATTTTTAAATGGGATAATGATTTCGTCTGCCTGATTCTTTCCCTTAAGACTGTCATAATTATCATTGATGGCAATAAAACGCACACCAAGAGCCGGGAATAATCTCTCGATATACTTCCCGGAATCAATATATTCCCTTCCAAATCGTGATAAATCTTTTACCACTACGCAGTCTACAATCCCATGCCGGATATCTTCCAGCATTGCCTGGAATGCAGGGCGCTCAAAATTAGAGCCTGAGTAGCCATCATCAACTCGGACTGAAACAACTTCAATATCTTTTTTGTCTTTCAGGAAATCCAGAATCAAAGCTTTCTGGTTAGAAATGCTGTTACTTTCCAGTTTTGCTGAACTGGAAATATCGCCATCTTCTTTAGATAATCTGACATAGATGGCGGCATGATAGATTTTGTTGATATTCTGATACATATCTTACCTCCTTTTATTACGTCAGAAAATCCATGTAATAAAAGGGGGCTGCATAATTTGTCCTTACCGACATTCTAACACAGTCCCCTCAATTTTACCAGTACTTTTTCAGACACTCAGAAGCATATTCTCAAATGCCTGCTCCATAGATATACCGTTATTTGCAAATCTGACTTTTACTTTCATATTACCGATCCGGACCAGATAAGGATTTCCTACTTTATTCAGAAAAATATCTCTCCGTTCCTGAAGCGATTTATTTCTGTCTGTTTTTATCATCCGTAGATCAGTCATTTCATTGATATCCACATCACTGAAATCCTGATCCAGATAATTTCTATATTCCTCTGCTGTCATGCCCTTCTCCTTCCATTCCCATCTGAATCCGTACTGCTTTCAGTACCCGATCCAGGCTCCACTTATTTACTCTTCCGCATTTCTCAATAATACATTTTGTAGAAATACTCATAACCTGTTCAGCCAATGCCAGGCTTCCTTTTCGGATCCCTGTCATATCGTACTTACTGATAAATACATGTGTTGGCAAATACCGCTTCTTATATATTCTTGACGTCAGCGGAACTACTGTAATGACTGAACTGTATGTATTAGCTTTGTTGTTACTTATTACGATCACCGGTCTTACTCCACCCTGAACCGAAGTTGTCGGAAACATACCGAGATCCGCCCATAAGATATCTCCTCTTCGAATCGTCACTTGTCATCTCTCCAATCTTTTTTTATTTGTAAAGCATCCCTAGCGCTATATTGGCTCCACAGGAATACGGCAGAGTTCCTTTCCAAGATGGAAAGCTCTGCCGCATAACCTCTATAACCAATTTGATTATTAAACAGTGCTCGCTCGATTCTATTTATCCTCGATACCCCGAATCGTTACTCCTGCATCTGCAGGAAGGGAATAATAACCTGTCCGAATGCTATACTCCGGACCACAACCCAAAAACTCTCGTTTCCAGGCTCTGGCAGTTCATAGGTTTACCAATTACAGACTTCTCAGGGTCTGCAAGTGTATCGCATCTCACACATGTCATCGCATCACCAGCCTGCCGACTGGCTTTGGTCAGTGCTTTTTCGCAGCATTATTAGCTCTAAAAATGTTTTTACGTCTTATAATCCTATAGCGGCATCTTCCTCGTGCTCACTGTATGAAATGTCACGTCAGTTATTATTGGATATTCAGTTATCACGGTGCGTTTTAGGGAGTCCTTAAAGCTCCTCTAATTACTAAAGTCAAATGACTTCGGAAGATGCAAAAGATTTTGAAAAATTTTTTAAAAAAATTTATTCATATACATTTCACGCATCTTATTAAGAATGGATTTCAGCTTGTATGACAGCATCTGTCTGGAAATTCCCATAATCTCTGCCATCTGTGTCTGTGTCTTGTTTTCAAAGAAAATACCGTAAATAATCATGCGTTCCTCGGAGTTCAGCTGATTGATCACTTTGTGGATATCCTGCTGTTCCATTTTTGTCAGCACACTATGCTCCACATCACAATTCAGATCCGGAAAATCCTCTATCATAAAGCCTTCTCCATCAATGGACTGACCACTGTAAGGTACTTCCCTCAACATCTTGTCCACGACCTCTCCCAATTCGTTTTTGATTTCTACCTTTTTTGCCTTGCTGCTTCTATAAAAATTGTTCATCGCATACGCAACCTCTTTTGTAATCTCAATCATTTCTCCATCAATATTTGCGTAGTACTTTCCTTCATAAAAATATGGGTGTTCAATATACATATCCGTTCCTCCTGAATTTGAAATCTTGTTGCTCGTTTCAAATCCAGAAGGCGGACCTCTGTTTAGGATCATGCCTGCTCCACCTTTATCCTGCAGGGACATACCCGCAGTTATTGGCTGAGAAATTCAGGCACGAAAAAAAGCCCCAGTAGTTTTTTCTTAACTACTGAGGCTTTCGTCTCTTATCTAATATTCAGTTATCTATGCCTTCTTTCTTCAGCATAATCATTGTATCAGGATAAAGTTCACAAAGTATCCGCAATACATCCCTGTAAGTTCATACCATAACAGGAATCGTACATATTTCGGTGTAAAAAGTTCACCGTGTTATTCTTCTACATTTTTTCCATCTATATATAGTTGAAATTTATCAGGATTATTGACAACATCATACTCCTTTCCATATTCTACAGGTCTGTATTCGGCTGTCATTACCGATTCCCCATCTTCAATATCCTCTTTCCATAAATAGATGTTCATATCAAGACTCGTCGCATATCCCCTGTCTGTGGAGAATTTTGTCGAATGAAAAGAATTCTCCTTGTACATCTGCAAAAGTTCTCTTGCAAACGCTTCTCTATCCTCAATATTTTCCCGGTTAGCTACTACGGTTAGATTTTCATCCTGATTTATGGAAAATGTTCCTACTACATCAGGTTCACCTTCCTTATGACCAGATTCAGGTTTCCCATAAATACTTCCTGTAGCAATTATCAAGATGACTGCTCCTGAGATTACTGCAATTATCTTTCTTTTCATATTTTCATTAATTTCCTTTTAATTGTTTTACTGCGTAATTGATTACTTCTTCCGGTGTGGGTCTGTCTCCTTTAAGTGTCATTTTCTTCCATTCTTCCTGCACATCCGGATCAGGATTATCAAATCCTGCATCTATGGCTATCTGCATTTCTCTGCATACCTCTTCTGGTGTTGTGTTGTACTTTTTTGCAATTTTCTCATAAATAGTTTTCTCTCTCATTCATTTTCCTCCAATATATAAGTAGAATTACACATTGTTCTATAGAACTAATTTAGCATATTTCTATTATCATGAAAAGACACTTTACAATTTAAAGCGGAATAAAAAGTCAAAAAAAAGAAGAGCTACTTGCTCTTCCCATTTTGTCATATTACTCTTCCAATAATGTATGAATTACTTTGATAATTTTTTTCTGCTCTTTGATCGGAAGTTTTTCTATTTTCTCTGCCAGCTCATTGGTAACACCTGTAACTGAATGTGCCACAACATCAATCAAAAGAGTATCTGCAGAAACATCTAATGCATTTGCAATTGCAACAAAGGTATCCAATTTTGTAACTTTCAAGCCTCTCTCTATTACACTCACATGCGTCGGACTTAAATGTACTAATGCAGCCAGTTCCTCTTGCGTGAGATTTTTTGCTTCTCGTGCTGATTTGATTCGCTGTCCTACTGCTTTCAAATCCATCGTAACACCTCCTCCAGAACGAATAATCGTTCTGAATTTAGTATACTTGTGAATATCTTAAATATACAGAATCGCAAAACCAAGTTCTAATTCTATAGAACTATATTTCAAGATTTTCTTTGCATATTCGTAAAAAAGCGTTATGATAGAATCAGTTAAATCAAAGGAGGTATCAAATCATGAAATCGCATAAATACTGGTCCCTCGGAGCACTTTTCTGTATGTTGGGATGCATTTATTCTGGAATCAGAAAATCTATGACTGCACATAAATATTTTGCCTATTCTTCATTGCTTTGTATGGGCATGTCCATTTATTCCGGTCACAAACTGGTTTCTCCAAAGAAGAAAAAAATCACTGAATCAAATAATAGTGAGAATAGTTAAACAAAAAACTGACCTTTATTCATCAAAAACGAAGTTGCTGGAGAGTATTTTTCTCCAGCAGCACTTTCTTCATCTTTAAGCCATTGAAACACAATACTGTCCAATCAGCTTCGTCCAACTATTATATTTATTCTTTTCACACACCTTTCGGCAAATTTCATTTTCCATCAGTACACAGAACATCTTATCATAATCAAATGCCCAGACAGCACCATTCACATGGTTTTCCACTGCTTTCTGATCTATGTGCTTTAAGCGTGTGACCATTTTTTCAATTTCTCCATTTCCCAAGTTACCGATATTTTTACAGATAAACCGAAAGAAATTCAACGTTGCATATTCGTCATGCCAATGGAATTCTTCTGGATTGTTTTTAATTTTACTGGCTCGCTGCTGTTCTTTGATTATCTGATCAGCTACACCCTTCATCGAATCTTCGTATCTCATATTATTCACCTACTCTTCCTCAACGCCCAGTGATGGTTTAAATCTTTTATCTTTTGCCTGCGGTACCACTATCTCATAAAAATAAAATCCTAAATATCCAAGTGCCTGCTTCTTCATTTTATAAAAAGAAGTCCTGCCTACGCCTAACTCCTGCTGTACTTCCACATCTGTCTTATTATAATGACTGCAAAAGCAGGAATGAAGAATCTCACTGAGCATCACACCATTCGGTGCATAGAACTTTACCAGTGTCATTCCACGATAGATCATATCTGACAAGCCGTAAATAATCATCAGGTTATTCATTTCCCGGTGCATCTTTGGCACATTCAGCTGATTGTTATAAATGCTCAGATAACTCAACGCATATGCCATATCTTCATTGATTTTCTCCTGGCACTCCATATCCAATTCTTCTAACACAATCTGATTTTCCAAAATCAATTTCTGGTAGCTTGTCATCAGTTCCTTGATATCTGTATAATGTCTCTCCATCGTTACTTCCAGATAATCCTGTGCATGGCTTGCCATCTGGAAGGTAATCTCTTTCATTGATTTAATTGCATAATCTCTGTCTGTCATCAGTTTCAAAATCTCCTTATCATCATCACACTAACTGGCGGTCTTTCAGACCAGTTCGCTTTCCCCATGATTTTGATGGGAAGCAATTACTTACTACAACTTGCAGAAGCGGATATCCAAAAGGCATTGTGGGAGCTGCCTTTGCTGACCGGAATCCATCTTCTTATGTAAAACCTACAGGAATATAAAGGGAAAGTGACTATCCCTGCCGGTTAATAATCCAAATAATATCGTCTATACCAATCTCTCCTTATGCTGTTTTTCTCTCCATAAACCATTTATCCACTTCATAAAACAAATGGCTTTCCTGTCCCTGTATCATACAGGTATACATCATTCCTACACCGCCTGTCTTTCTGCTGGCACATCGCTCAATTTTCAAAATTCTGTCAATGTTATATTTTCTTCCATCTTCCCAGGTGAAAAATATAGGAACCAGTTTTCCGTCTTTCCGAAACTCTGCCACTACATCTACATACACTTTATTCATACCGACACCTCACTATAAGATCTCTATTGCTCTTGGCGATGCCGGAATCCTTCGGATATATCCGTTTTGTTCCAACTGCTTAATTCTGGAAAAAGCAGATGACGTTGATCTTACTCCGATCAGTTTTCCAAATTCCCGAACTGTCGGCGGATATCCATGCTCCTTCGTATAATTCAAAATGCACTGATAGCTTTCTTCCTGTTTTATGGTTAATGTCTGTTTCAAATCTATCCCTCCCATTATCCATGAAAATAACTGTGTGGATGAACTGTATGTGTACCAGCGTCCAAGTGGGATAAGACTTTATCCTGATACATAACTGCTCTCTGTATACTGAAATAACCAAACCGTCGTCTGATCTCATCTACAGTGCGATCCATCTTTTCCAATTTTTCCTGTTTCTCTTGATTACCAAAAAGTTCCAACTGGACGGGAATATCATCCAACACAAGATCTACTGCTCGAATACCAAGGCTTCTGATTGGATGCTCCCATTTATAATAATCCTTAAACAATTGAAATGCTGCTGTAACAATCTCATCTGTTATATTTGTTGGATGATGTAATTGTTTCTGCCTCGAAAAACGAAACAAGCCATTGTCTCGGACCGTAATTTCTATCGTTTTGCATTTAAAACCATGTTTTCTTAATCTTGCTGCAACGCTTTCTGCCAGTGCCATCTGAATGATCCAGACATCCAGATCATCTTCTAAATCTCTTGGAGTTGTGGTACTATTACCAATTGACTTCACCGGAGCTGTATACCCATCTTTGCAAACTGGATCATCGTCCCAGCCATTTGCAAATGACCATAACACAATTCCCATCTTTCCAAAATGGCTTTCTAACATTGCTTCATCACTTTCTGCAAGTTCCCCAATGGTTCGAATCCCCAGCTTCTGAAGTTTCTTCCGAGTCTGTCTTCCAACATAAAGCAGATCCGATGCAGGAAGCTGCCAAATCATACTTTTATAATTCTCCCGGTTAAACTCTGTAATCGCATCTGGCTTTTTGTAATCTGAACCAAGTTTCGCATAAATCTTATTCCAGGAAATTCCAATACTTACCGTTACACCCAGTTCGTATTTAATCCGATGGCTGATTTCTCTTGCAATCGTTATTCCGCTTCCTTTCAGATTTCTACTGTCTGATACATCCAGCCAGGCTTCATCAATCCCATATGGCTCGATCTTGTCCGTATACTCCGAATAGATTTCTCTTGCCATCTGTGAAAATCTCAAATACAAGTCCATCCGTGGTGGCACAAAAATGATTTCCGGACAAATCTGTTTTGCCTGCCATAATGCCATTCCGGTCTTTACACCTTTTCGCTTTGCAATATAATTTGCTGTCAGCACAATTCCATGTCTGGCTTCCGGATCACCGCCAACTGCAAGAGGCATTCCGGCAAATTCCGGGTGATGCAGCATTTCCACACTTGCATAAAATGAATTCATGTCGCTATGAAGAATTGTCCTGTCTCCCATTAACTCCACCACCTTCTCTCTGTTTGGTTTATTGTCTTATCAATTTCTGTATGCTTAGTATATATCTCCGTATTGGAGATAGTCAAGCGACATCTTGGTCGTATTATCTCCTTTTCGGAGATTTTTCTTGATTTTTGATTTTATTCGGGTTATAATGCATATAGAAAAATCAAAAAGAAATGAGGCGAACATATGCGTGCTTTCGGAGAAGTATTAGTAGAAAACAGAAAAAGGAAAGGCTACTCCCAGGCGGATCTGGTGGACTTACTTGCTCAGGAAGGAATTGAAGTTACTACGAAAGCAGTCTCCAAATGGGAGAATCTAACAAGAGAACCCTCCTTACACACAATCCTGACAGTTTGTCAGATTTTAGATATTGAAGATATATACGAAGAATTTTTAGGTGAAAATCCATTTGATCATGTCATGGAAAATTTGAATGAAGACGGCAAAGCTAAGATTATTGAATTTGCCAATCTTCTGCGGGCGTCCAGAAAGTATCTTCCGCATAGAGCCGATATCATTCCATTTGAAAATTATCAGCCGATTGCAGTAGAGCCAGCTTCTGCCGGTACTGGAAATTATATTGAAGACAGTGTAAAAGAAAGTTACAATGTCGGTCATCTCGCACCTGAAAAGACGGATTTTGGAATCCGTATATCTGGTGACAGTATGGAACCAATGTATCATACCGGAGATGTTGCATGGGTTCATAAACAAGACAGTATCTCCAACGGTGAAATCGGTATCTTCTATCTCAATGGCAATACCTATATCAAAGAGCTACATGACGGTCCGGATGGAGTTTATCTGGTTTCATTGAATGAAAAGTATCATCCAATCCAGATTTATGAATCTGATTCTTTTAAAATCTTTGGGAAAGTAATCGGAAAATGCAAAGGAGCAGAAATCCCTGGTTTTCATTAAAGATCAACTGCAGACTTCTAGCCTGCTCTTGCTGAAAATAATAAAGGAAGTGATAAAATGGCAATTAACAACACACTTAAAGATATCCGTGAAGAACGAAATCTCGTTCAGGCAGATCTTGCAAAAGCTGTCGGATCTTGCAGTGATACTATCGGACGCATTGAGCGTGGTGAGCGAAATGCCTCTCTCGAAATTGCAATCCGTCTGGCACATTATCTGAAAATGCCAGTAGAAGAGATTTTTCAAATTGAAGACTGAACCGCAAATATCAGAAAACCGAGGACTGTTCCCCGGTTTTTCTTTTTCGCTAAACTATTTAGAGTCCTTTTACAAACTCAACTGCATTTTTTATATCTTTTCCATCTGGATGTCCTTTTGCTATACCACCCACCAGTTTAAATGGGCCAAATGTGTCATAGCCCTTGCATCCGAATTTTCCGATTGCTGTAGAATGCTTCTTGCCCAAAATCTGCTCTATGGATTTATAATTCGCACTTCCACCATAAGTACAGATCAGAAATACCCCTTTGTCGTCCGGTAGATTCTTCTCTGCAAATCCCAATATCGACTGATGAAATTTTGAAAAATAGATTCCTGATGCAAACCCAATCGTATCATAACTGCTCAGATCTGCATCTGGCTGTTTTACAGCATCAATCAAATCAACCTGACACTCTTCTGCAATGCTCTTTACTAATTTCTCTGTGTTTCCATGATGCACAGATGAATATACAATTACCTTTCTCATCATTCTTCCTTTCCTCTATTCCCATCAATCATATCATAGCTCATATCCAAAAAATCTAATGTCTTTGCTTCACTTACTGAACCATCCAGTAAAATTGTGATCCAGTGCTGTTTGTTCATATGGTATCCTGGCAAAAATCCAAAGGTCTGAATAATCATACTTGTCATTTCCGGATCACATTTTACATCCATAATATCGACAAATTCATTTCCTTCTAATCCTAGTTTGCATTTTTCAACGCTCATGACCACAGCATACCATTTTCCATTCTTATGTCGCAACACAGCATTATCTGGTGATTGTGCCCATAAATACTCCGGCATCGTACCATACTGTTTCTTCACATATTCAAAAATTTCTTCTTTCTTCACAATCTATTCAACTCCTGATTCTCCTGATATCCTGCCCATAATCATACCATATTTTCACTTCCCGTGCTACCTGCCAAATTCTTTTGCATTTTCCCGGTTCTCCTGACTTTAACTAATAGAGGGGTAAAACAGCAAGGACAGGAAGTGAGGATACACTTCCGGGAAATCCCAATTTAGGGAACCCTGCCCTAAATTGAAAAAAGCTGAAAGCAACGATACTACTACCTTCTCAGAAAGGAGAACACGCCAATGGCTGAAAGAAAGAGAAGCAAAGAAATCCATTTCTATGTCACAGAAGAAGAACGGAAGCTTATCCGCAGAAAGATGATTGAATCAAAGACCAAAAACATGGGAGCTTATCTTCGTAAAATGGCAATCGACGGTTACATCGTCAACACCGATACTACTCCACTGAAGAAACAGTATGAGGAAATGCATAAGATTGGTGTGAATATTAATCAGATTGCGAAAAAAGTAAACAGCACCGGAGATCTATATCCGGAAGAAATGCAAGAATTGAAAGAGATGGTGAAAGAATTATGGCGTATCTTAAGATCTTCCCCATTAAAGTAACAGACAAGAAAGCTCTGGACTATATTACGAATCCTGATAAGACTGATGAAAAACTGTTAGTTTCCAGTTTTGGCTGTTCCCCGGAAACTGCAGATCTTGAATTTTCTATGACAAGAGAAATGGCAAAAAAGAATGGAATGGACAAAGGTGATAACCTGGCATTTCATCTGATCCAGTCATTTAAACCTGGAGAAGTTGATGCCGAAACTGCCCATCGCTTAGGGCAACAATTTGCAGACGAAGTACTGAAAGGAAAATATGAATACGTGATTAGTACCCTTGTTGACAAAAACCACATTCATAACCACATCATCTTTAATGCAGCAAGTTTTGTTGATCATCACAAATATATTTCCAATAAGCGGAGCTACCATAAAATCTGCCGGATCAGTAATCGTATCTGCCATGAAAATGGACTTGCCACCAGTATGCCAACCGGAGAAAAAGGTAAAAGCTATAAAGAGAACATGGAATACCATCGTGGCACCAGTTGGAAAGCCAAGCTACGTGTTGCAGTTGATAAAGCAATCTGGACTTCCATCAACTATGAGGAATTTCTACAAAAAATGCAGTTAGCCGGATACGAAATCCGCCAAGGAAAGCACCTATCCTTCCGTGCGCCTGAACAGAAAAACTTCACTTATATGAAATCTCTCGGAAGCTATTATTCAGAAGAAAATGTTCGCATTCGCCTGGCTAAAAATCGTAACAAAGTGAAAACTCCGAAGCATCTGTCCAGAGAAGCTCGCCTGTATATCAATATTTCCACTTATGTTACGACCGGCAATCGAGAAGGATTTGAACGATGGGCAAAGCTCAATAATCTGAAAGAGGCAGCCCGCACCTTTAACTATCTTTCCGAAAATAACCTGTTGAATTATGAGGATTTCAAGCAGCATGTATCTGACATTGAAGTTTCTGTGAAAGTTGCCGACCAAAAAATAGCACAAATCAACAGTGAGCTGAGCACACAGAAAGTCATTCAAAAGCACTGTGATTCTTATCGGCTCTGCCGAAAAGTGATTGAAGATTGCAAATCTGCTAAAAATCCAAAAGCTTACCGTACCAAGCATCAGGCAGAATACCAGCTACACGATTCACTAAAAAAAGAGCTTCAGGATCTCGGCGTTACCAAAATCCCAAGCTCTAATAAAATCCAGAAGCAGATTGAAAATCTTGAATCTGAACAGGCTGCTACCGTCCGAGAAAAACAGGAGCTGCAGAAAAAGCAAAAGACACTTGATATCATTCGGCAGAATTTCACATCACTGCTTAATGCTCCAGAGATGCAAGTTCCCGTATCAGGAAAAGAGCTAGCTCTTTAAAAAGAAGAGGTACCTACTTAACGGTGCATTTGAGACTATGAAAAAATCTCTGTAAATAGGATTCTTCTATGATAAGAAAGGGTGAGTAGCTTAAAAACTAGGCTTTTCAC
>NZ_WQQE01000083.1:0-678 GCF_018785655.1 Blautia sp. MCC269
AGAAACGGCATGGTCTGCTGTCCATTCCACAATGACCGCACGCCCAGCATGAAAGTGGACAGCCGCTTTTACTGCTTCGGCTGCGGGGCTTCCGGGGATGTGATCGACTTTGCCGCTTTGCTGCATGGATTGGGGAAACGGGAAGCTGCGGTCAGGCTTGCGGAGGACTTCGGCGTTTCCTATGAGAAATCCGGCAATGCGCCGCCAGATAGGAAGCGTCACAACAGGTCACAGCCCCGACAAAAATCAGCGGAGCAGAGATTTCAGGAAACGGAACGGTATTGTTTCCGGGTGCTATGCGATTATCTGCGCCTGCTGGAGCATTGGAAAACAGCATACGCCCCACAGCCGCAGGATGCCATCTGGCATCCTCTTTTTGTGGAAGCGTTGCAGAGGATAAGCTACACAGAATACCTTTTGGATATTTTGTTATACGGAGAAATAGAAGAAAAAGCGGCATTGATCGCCGCACAGGGAAAGGAGGTGCTGCGGCTTGAACAGCGAATTTCAGAGCTTGCCGCCGGAAACGCAGGAAGCGGTCAAAAGGACGATGGACACAATGGAACCGGCGCAAACACCAGCAGAAATCCGGGAAACATTAGAGGGGACGCAGAAAGGCGGCGTGAAGAACAGCATCCGAAACTGCCTGACGGTGTTCCAGCGTGACCCTCTGTTTCG
>NZ_WQQE01000084.1:0-239 GCF_018785655.1 Blautia sp. MCC269
TTAGAGGGGACGCAGAAAGGCGGCGTGAAGAACAGCATCCGAAACTGCCTGACGGTGTTCCAGCGTGACCCTCTGTTTCGTGGGGCGCTGCGCCTGAACCTTTTGACGGAGCAGATTGACATTGTGAAGCCGTTGGGCTGGGAGCGCACCAGTACCACTCTGACCGACATGGACATGAACTACCTGCTTTTGTATCTGGAAGAAAATTACGGGCTTACCAGCGAGAAAAAGGTGCAGAG
>NZ_WQQE01000085.1:0-313 GCF_018785655.1 Blautia sp. MCC269
AAGGCATCCGCCCTGTGCCCTTATTGCTTGACCTTTCGCTTCATCACCCTAGCGTAGGTGATGCGGTCTCTTGATTCTCGCGTTACTACCAGTAAGTGCACGATCGGATTTGAAAAGCTGTTGGAAGCTCGCTTCCATAAGGCTTTTTAAATTTGATCGTATATGCGACGCAGTCGCGGCTGAATGGATCGAAGATCCATGAAGCTCAGCACTTACGTCCGTAACGTATATGATGATTACTCTGTTTAATAACAGATAAATCGATGTCTTCCTATCTTTGCGTTTGCATTAATTTCTTAATACTTTGCGTTTA
>NZ_WQQE01000087.1:0-206 GCF_018785655.1 Blautia sp. MCC269
GACTGGGGTGAAGTCGTAACAAGGTAGCCGTATCGGAAGGTGCGGCTGGATCACCTCCTTTCTAAGGAAAAAGTAGAGAAAAGAAATGTGCTTCACTGTTGAGTTATCAAGGGAACTGAATAACGGTATTTCTGGTGCCGATGCGGTTGGGGGACACACCCGTTCCCATCCCGAACACGACGGTTAAGACCCAATCGGCCGATGGT
>NZ_WQQE01000009.1:0-90564 GCF_018785655.1 Blautia sp. MCC269
AGGGCCTGAAAGAGAAAGTCCAGCTTATCCGTCTGGCTGCGGATTCCCCGGATAAAGTCGGTGCGCTCCGCCTCGGTCATAGGCTTTTCCAGCAGGGTGTCCGTCGCCATTTTCAGATTGCTTACCGGCGTTTTCACTTGATGGGAAATATCCGATACAAGGGTCTGCAACTCCTGCCGTTCCTCGTCCACCCGGCGGCGGTTCTCCTGCATGATCTGGTAAAGCCTTGCCAACCGGTGTCCGATTCTGGCAAGCTGGGTTTCGCTGTCCTCTGGCCGCTGGGGTGCTTCATTTCCGGCGATCATGTGGTCTAAAGTCTGGCACAGGTTAGCGGTAAACTGCGACAGCCGCTTTCCAAACGCCTGCGTCAGTACAAAAATCCCCACAAGGGCGCACAGTAGCAGCGCCCCGCCAGTCAGCAGCACCGCCGTCTGTTTTGTCACAAGAAACAGGGCTATGGTGATCCCGGACATGGAAAGGACAAGTCCTATTGCCACCCGGCTAAACAGCCGCTTTACCGATAGGTTTTGAAACTTCATTTTGCCTCGCCTCCCGTCCATTGATAACCCATGCCGTAAACGGTCTTGATGTAGGGCGCGCCGCCGTCGGATTCGATCTTGCTGCGAATTCGGCTAATGGAGGTTGTCAGGGTGTGTTCGTCTACAAACCTTTCGTCTATATCCCACAGCTTTTCCAAAAGCTGCCCACGGGTCAGCACTTGCCGGGGATTTTTACGGAACAGATTCAGCATTTTATATTCCATCAGGGATAGGGTCAGGGGCTTGCCGTTTAAGGAAGCCGTCTGCTCCGAGAAGTCCAGAAACAGCCGCCCGTCGTCGTAAATGTCCTTGGCCGGTTTGTGATGTTCCAGCATGGCGAACATGGCTTTGATTTTCCGCTGCAAGGCCCCGATCACAAAGGGCTTTGTGATGTAGTCCACCGCGCCCACCTCATAGCCCCGTATCTGGTCACTCTCCTGATCGTTGGCGGTCAGGAAAATTACGATGGTGTCCGGGTACTGGGGCTTTATCAGCTTGCACAGCTCAAACCCATTCCCGTCCGGCAGGTTGATGTCCAGCAGCACCAGATCAAATTCCCGCTGGCGGATGGCGTCGGCTGCGGTTCTGGCATTTAGGGCAGAAGTCACGCCGTAGCCGTCTGCGGTCAGGTTATAGGCCAACATCTTATTCAAAAAACTGTCGTCCTCGACAATTAAAATCTGCTTCATATCCTCACTTCCTTTTCTTTTTGCAAATAGTATAACAGGCAAATGTCCGAGAATTGTTACAAGGACAAATATATTTATCATTTTACAGCTTTTTTCTGTGTACTGCAATTTTATAAAAGAAAGGACAGCAGTATCAAATTGCTGTCCTTGCGGTTTATTATAGCTGGTAGTGTATAAGCGTGGGTTCATCATATTTGGTGTGGTATCTTTAACTATGGGAAACTCCCTTTTCCCATTTATTTACCGCTGGAGTAGAAACACCCAGATAATTTGCCACCTGTTCTTGTGTTAATCCCGCAGTTTTTCGATAGTTTTTTATCTGCTCACCAATACGCATTGTTCACACCTCCTGTCCTTATTTCCATTATAGCGTTCCCAATACATGTTTACAATTGAGCCTTTGTTTACTTATTACTTTCTTTTTTTAACTTTCAATTAATTTTCTCTAATATTTATATCATCAGCAACAAACTGCCCACAAGTTTAAGAACGGGCTACTAACCCTCAAACGACAGTGTATTACATTGCATCAACTAAACCAACCTTGTTATCCTGAATCACCACTCCTTCATCTTCGCTTCATGCCTATTTTTCATAATTTGCAACTGGTATATAATGACAGGGATTAGAAAAATCACAGCAACTATGCCTAAAATAACAGACCGATTTACAGTAGCAAATACCGCGAGCATAAGCATTAATAAAAGCCAGGGATTTCGCAAATTACTGTAATAATTTGCCCTATCTTCATAGGACGTATGAAGGTCAAAAGGTTTTCCATCATTTTCTTTTTCTACAATCAGCAATTCCCTGTTAAATGTTGTAGTGTTTGTTGCAACACGACCGCCAATTTCAGCCCACGGACGCCAGCGAACTTTACCAACAGAATAATTAAGATTGATATTTTTATAGAATACGGAATATCCCATTTCTTCCAAGAAATCATGGTAATCTTCAGCATTAGCTTTTGATTTTTGTCCTATAAACTCCACGCAATATTGAACTTGACCTGGCTTACATTTTTCAAATTCATAGAGTAATTTTCCCGTTCGAATAAGGCGATAACCTTTTTCAGCCATCTTATTCAGCCAGTTTTTCTGTACCGTTAATAGCCCACCAAAAAAACGATAACACTTTTTGCTCATAGTGTACCTCCTACAATTCCGCTTGCAATACCTACAAGTTCACGAAGTCTGATAAGTTCTTTTTCAGCTATCTCCTTTCCTTTTACAGTGATAAGATACTCTTTTTTTCTACCTTCACTATCTCCGAAAAGCTCAATCCATCCCTTTTCCAGCATTGAATTTAATGCACCATATAAAGTGCCTGCTCCCAATGAAAGCCGCCCACCTGTTTTTTCTTCAATGAACTGCATGACAGCATATCCGTGTTTAGGTGAATAGAGTGAAAGCAAAATATAGAATGTCACTTCTGTGAGTGCACCACTTTTCACATTATCCCTCATGGCATTCCCTCCTTATTACGGTTACTGTAATAACTATATCAGTAACCGTAATAAAAATCAAGAGATGTGAAATAAATCTTAATAAGCCGGATAGTATTATGCTTTTCCTGTTCAGTCCTTTACAAACAATACTTATATATAAAGTATTTCTCTCAACACCATTTCTTCTGCACTAGCTTTTATATTATTCATCAGTCTAACCCACTTCGTCCGATTCTGTACCTTTAATTCTTCAGTTACGCCCTGTTTTTCTGCCATCTGTTCCATAAGCATTTCCACCTGCTCTCTGCTCTCCTGATCAATTTGATTCAGGTGTTCCGTCAGCTTTCCAGTCAACAACAAATATTGATATTTTGCTAATCTGTGTTCCTTCAGAAACTGTTTCCTCAGCATTCCATATTTCCCATATATCGGTTCTTCTTCATTCAATACCAAATCCGGCAAATAATAATCTCCATGCAAAGTATAGCTTAATCCGTTCTTTTCATCATAAATGTGTGTTTCCATAATCTTATCTCTCCATTTCTCTGTTTTTTGATTTAGTTTTCTTACGCTGCTGATTCTCCATCTCGCTTTTTTTCATTCCCCATGCCAATCTTTCATGAATATTTCCCTTCGGCATTTGTTCCATCCGTCGCTTTTCTTCCAGGACTTTCTCGTTTTGAATATCCTGCTGTACTGCTGTATCTACAGTTTCTATTCCAAGAACACGCACAACACGATCATACCTATCAGAAACACCTTGTAATATATCTTTTTCTTCTGACAATTTCTGATTATCTTTACGTATATCATCCAGTTCTCTCTGAATAGCATTATATTTTTGTTTCACCTTTTGATATTTTCTCTTCCAACCTTCCACCTCTTTCGTGAGTTCTTTAACCTGAGCCGCCATTACAGCAACCTTATTCTTTATTTGAAGAAACAGTGGTTTAATTTTTTTATCTCGATAGGTTACTGCCCGTTCTAGCGTGCCCGCCTCCGGCAGTAACATTTTAACCGTTCCATATTCTTTGATTTCTTTGCTCACACTATCCATAATCGGTTGTAGCTGTTCTCTGCGATCTTCCAGGCTTTTTAGTTCTTTTTCTGCGCTCCCTGCCTTTTGTTCTGCTTCTTGCTTCGCCTTGATTGCCTGTTCCTTATCGTCTTTTAAATTCTGGATATCTGCTCTGGATTCTGCAATTTGTGCTGTTAATTCTTCTTTTTCAGCAGTTAGATGCTCTTTCTCCTGCTCCAATTCCTGTACTTCCTTTTTCCGTTCTTTTTTCTTGAAGTTATAGACATCCAGATGTTCCTCATGAGTACCTTTCTGTTCCCATTCAATTCCATACTGCTTTGCAGTCTCTGCCAGAACTTCTTTTTCATGATTTATCCACTGATTCAGTTCCGTATCATGCTTATTTCCACCTTGAAATCCAAGACTTTTTAATGCCTGTTTCAGTGAAACTCTGGTATCCATTCCTTTTCCTTTCCAGTCCGTCACATAAGGAATAAAGTCAATATGGAGATGTGGAGTAGCCTCATCCTGATGCAGATAGCAACTAAATACCCGAAGTGTCGGATTCCGTTTCTGGAAATCTTTTACATACTCATCCAGTACGTTTACAGCCAGATCTCCTGCTTCTGTTCCAACAGCCATATCTTCTCGGTTTCCAATCTGGAAAATCACTTCATGGAACAACTTTTCCTGTTTTCCTTGGCGAATCTTTTCATAATAATTTGTAATCTGCCGATCTTTTCTTTTCCCGACATTATACCGTTCTACAGCTTCATCAAACAGCTCTTTATAGACTTCTTTCAGATTCTCATTCCGGTAACAAATATTTAATTGCACTCTGTCTGGATCAACATTTTCTGCTATAAAATCTCGTCTGTTATGAGCCAGAGACCCTGTCCCGATCATACCACTGATTGTTCGTTTCATCGTCATATTCCTCACCCCGCTTTCTAAAACCAGTGCCAGACATGGCACATAAATTTGTATCTTTGCCAGCTATAGTATAAAAAGAAATATTCGCCGGATACGGCGGTTTTGTTACTTTTGTCAAAAGTAACGCAAAAGCACTTTCGACAGCCGTACCGTCCATCAAAAGTACCCTTGCGCCCTCCGGGGGTACAGAGACCTTTACTCCGGTATCCTTGCCCGAATATATTCCAAATCACCACAATACGGTGTCCCTACAAGATACCATTCTCTTGCAGGATTCATTTCCATTCTGGTCTGAACCCATTCATCATCAAGCAACACTTCCAGGTATTCTCCACAGTGAAATCCTGTATCAATCCATAGATCTGATGATAATAATCCATATCTTTTGTTATAACTGTTATATCCTAATCTTCCTTCTCTCATTGTGCCAATCTCCTTTCATCTACCGTTTCCGCAGGGGCGCCCTGAATCAGGGCTCCCTTTTGAAAATTCTCTTCTACGCCAGTCAACTCCCGACTACACCTTACCAACATTCTCCTTATCTGCTATCTACAGGTGCGTGACACGCTCCTGTAATAAAGTGTTCAGAAAGAACCTTTACCATCGAAAGTTCTCCGGTATTCCCCGTCTGTCCAGATATTCCTGCCGGAACTTTTCTCTTTCTTCTTCCGTTGGTGCTGTTTTGGATTTGCTGTATACTTCACGATTCACCATTGCATCCAGTTTTTTCTCCAATCCCAACCGGATTATTTCTTCACCATCGTAGTTATCCATCAAAAAATATTGCAAGAGCTGAAAGAATAACTCGTATGGAATCTGTACACTTTTATTTTGCATCTGTTCTCCTTTCAAGGTAGCAAGATTCCCTCTTCTTAAGAAATGGTAATCTTGCCATCTTCCATTTTTATTCTGGCAACATCCAATACCATTGCTTTCCACGTTTTACGGAATCAATTTCAAGTTCCCGTTTGGCGTTCCATAGCGTTTTACTTTTGATTCCTCTGGCTTCTGCTTCTTCTGCAATTTTCTTCTGAGTCATTCCTCCATTTGCCAGTATCTCAAGGAGAAATTCTTTTGCTTTCCGACTTTTCTGTCCTCTTCCGTCTCCATTAAGAAGTTCATCGGCACTGATATCATATTCTCCAATCCATTCAAACCCATTATTCTTATCCAGTCTGAATGCAATGGACGTTCCTTCCGGTGCAAGAGAACTCTTCGTATGACATACCACTCTTACTTCCGGTTCATCTTTCACTCGCCCGACAATCAAAACACTTCTTGCAGCAGCCTGAAAATCAATGGAGCCAAGTCCTCGATAAGAAGATTTGCCGTTGCTGTTTTTGTTCATATGACCGATTAAAATGACTGCACAGTGATATTTTTCTGACAGCACTGCGATACGCTTCATCAGTGGTCTGATCTCATTTGCCCTGTGCATATCTACGTCCGCTCCCAGAAAGCCCTGTATCGGATCAAGAACAACCATTTTTGCTTTTGTCTGCACGATTGCTTCTTCCAATCTGACATCTGCCATTGTCAGTGGCTGGTCACTGTCATCAATCACCAGCACCTTTGAACAATCTGCACCTGCAGCAAGTAATCTGGGTTTGATAGTATCTCCAAGTCCATCTTCTGCTGTCTGATAGATTACATTTACAGGTGACACAGAAGACTGTTCCTGCATATTATCTTCAGCATCTAAATCTTCATTCTCACTATCGACTTCATCACTTCGTTTTTCTTTTGTTTTCGTTGTATCAGTAACAGGAAGAATCGGCTCTCCTCTGGTCAGTTTTGCAATAATCTGAAGTACCATCGTTGTCTTGCCTTCTCCTGGATCTCCCTGTATAATGGTCACTTTTCCATAAGGAATAAACGGATAAAGCAGCCATTCTACCTGTTCCACCTCTACTGAATCCATATTGATCAGTTTCAGTTTTGGTTCTATTCTACAATTCTCAATTTTATTTTTTTCATTCATATTCATTCCATCATCTCCTCCTGCCCTTCCGGGCAAGTCTCTGATGAACAGATATTCGGGAATTGTCGTATTTCCCGATTCGTGATATACTGAATCTGCCAAGATGGTATATCAGTGAATCTGATTATCAGAGAACTTGCTCAGATTATTTATCTGGGCTTTTTCTTTTGCCTTTTCAACATTCATCTCTTTCTTCTCCCAATCCGGTAACAGCATTTCCATTTTCATTATCCAGAAGATTTGCAATCTTTCTCTGCTGATTTGGATAAAGATGTCCATAAGTGTTCAATGTGATACGAATATCTTTATGACCTAATCTGTCCCGAATCAATAACGGTTCCACACCTTTCTCAATAAGATAAGCCACATGGCTGTGCCTGATATCATGCACTCGAATTTTCTTCACTCCTGCCAGCTCAATCTGCCGTTTCATCTTATGCTGTACCGCTTCCTGAACAACCGGAAATAATCTTTCTGTATCCGGCATTCCGTAATGACCATCTACAAATTCCTTAATTTCCTCTTTCAGAAATTCCGGAATTTCGATTGTCCGAAAGGACTGTTTTGTTTTCGGTTCTGTGATAATATCCTGCATTCCTGTCCGGTAATAAGTCTTATTGATACTAAGCTGATTCTTTTCAAAATTGATATCAGCTTTTGTAATCGCAAGCAGCTCCCCGATCCTGCATCCAGTCCAGAACAGCATCTCAAACATAAGATAATATCTTGTTCCCGGCTCCATTGTCTGTATAAACTGTTTGTACTCGTCCAGTGTCCAGAAGTTCAAACTTCTTGAATCTGAATTTCCCATTCGTTTCACTTTCTTGCATGGATTAACCGGCAAGTCATAGATTTTAGCTGCATGTGTAAACAGACTGGTCAACTGATTCTGAATCATTCTCAGATAAGAATCTGAATAGCCTTTTTTCTGAATTTCATTCTGCCACTGAATAATCTGTGAAGCCTTGATTTCACTCATCATCTGATTTCCGAAGTATGGAACGATATGCTGTTGCATCATATATCTTTTATTTTTGATTGTTCGATCTTTCAGATCATTTTGTTTGTCTGAAAAATAAATCTCAATAAAATCGCTCAGCTTCATATCCATACTTCGCTCATTGCTCAACTTTTTGCTTCGTTCAAACTCCAATGCTTCTCGCTTTGTTTCAAATCCACGCTTTCTGCGTTTTTTCTTCTCACCCATGACATTTGTCTCAAACCACTGGGCTGTCCATTTTTTTGTGTCTTTTTCTCTGTAAGCCATATTGATCCTCCCTAATTTCCTGCTATTTCATAGCCATACATCTTTTTTGCCCAAAACGCCTTTGGTATTCTGCCAGCCATCGTAATATATCCCTGTGCAGATAATTCTTTATTCATAGCTTTCACCAGTTTATAGGCATGAGATTTTGAGCAGTTTAATTCCTGTGCCACTTCATCAGCACTCATCATATAATTGTAACTTGCCATATTGCCTCCTCCTTTCCTCTCCAGATATAGAATACGTTTACTGTATTTCTATATCTGTACGATTTTCGTAAATTAATAATATCATGTATTTCTATCGTTGTCAATATTTCGTAAATACATTTTTACGAACTTCGTACACTATTTTTTCTTTATTTTATTCCACGTCTGTGTTATGATATTTTATAGATTTATGTTTTTCGTAATTTTCTAATATATGAAAAAGGAGGATTCTATGGGTGACGGTAAAAATTTAAAGAAATATCTTGATGAAAAAGGCACAAATGTCCGCAAAATTGCAAAGGCAACCGGAATCAGTGCTACAACCTTATATTCAATTATTCAAAAAGATTCCAATATTCGATTTGATTTTGCATTAAGACTTGCGAATGAATTGCAAATTGATGTGAATGAGATATGTTCTGCCAGTCCATTTTCTGGCACAATTAAGGAAGAAGAGATTTATCCTACACTTCCAGACGGTTTGAACGGAGCATTAGATGCAAGTCGTGTAAAGACTTACTTAAAAAATTCCATGTATCCGCTGATGTACCTTTTCGGTAAGAACAGTATGCCTGATGTAGATAATCTGCTTACATCATTCTATCAGCTTGATGATGAAGCCAGACAAGAGGTTGTGGAAACAATACGTCTGAAGCTGCAATATCATCGTGATCCGGAACGTGCTGAACAGATCAAACAGATCAAAGGCTGGTAAAAAAATTACTCCTGTGAATAGCAAACATTCGCAGGAGTTTCTTTTTGGCACCGTTTTGGCACCGCTAGCCTTATTTTTCAATTTTAAATTTATCCGTATTTCATCTTGCTGATAAATATTTCACTGTTTCTAATCTGATAAATTTACGAACAATTCTTTTCTTAGAGTACAGAAAAACCCCGGAAACCTTGCGGTTCCGGGGTATCTTACGTTTGGACACAACGTTATCTTGCGATAACAAATCTATTTTCAGATTGTATTACTCGATGATTGTAGCAACACGACCTGATCCTACAGTACGTCCACCTTCACGGATAGCGAATGTAAGACCCTGGCTCATAGCGATCGGATGAATCAGCTCGATTGTCATCTCGATGTTATCTCCAGGCATGCACATCTCTGTTCCCTCTGGAAGGTTGCAAACACCTGTTACGTCTGTTGTTCTGAAGTAGAACTGCGGACGATAGTTGTTGAAGAATGGTGTATGACGGCCACCCTCGTCTTTAGTCAGAACGTAAACCTGAGCTGTGAATTTTGTATGGCATGTAAGTGTTCCTGGTTTAGCAAGAACCTGTCCACGCTCGATCTCGTTTCTCTGAACACCACGAAGAAGTGCTCCGATGTTATCACCAGCCTGAGCCTCATCAAGAAGTTTACGGAACATCTCGATACCAGTTACAACAACTTTACGAGTCTCCTCTTTGATACCAACGATCTCAACCTCATCAGATACGTGAAGAACACCAGCCTCAACTCTACCAGTTGCAACTGTACCACGTCCTGTGATGGAGAATACGTCCTCTACAGGCATTACGAACGGTTTATCTGTGTCACGCTGTGGGTCCGGAATGTAGCTGTCAACAGCATCCATAAGCTCCATGATCTTATCTCCCCATGGGCCAGCCGGATCCTCAAGAGCTTTAAGAGCAGAACCCTGGATAACCGGGAGGTCATCTCCTGGGAAGTCATACTCGGAAAGAAGCTCACGAATCTCCATCTCTACGAGCTCAAGAAGCTCCTCATCGTCTACCATATCACATTTGTTCATGAATACAACGATGTAAGGAACACCTACCTGACGAGCAAGAAGAACGTGCTCTTTTGTCTGAGCCATAACACCGTCTGTAGCAGCAACAACAAGGATAGCACCATCCATCTGAGCTGCACCTGTGATCATGTTCTTAACGTAGTCAGCATGTCCTGGGCAGTCAACGTGTGCGTAATGTCTCTTCTCTGTCTGATACTCAACGTGAGCTGTAGAAATTGTGATACCACGCTCTCTTTCCTCTGGAGCTTTATCGATATCCTCAAAGTTCTCTACTACGTTTCCTGGAACTCTCTCAGCAAGAACTTTAGTGATAGCTGCTGTTAAAGTTGTTTTACCATGGTCAACGTGTCCGATGGTACCAATGTTACAATGCGGTTTTGTTCTCTCAAACTTAGCCTTTGCCATTTTAAAATGTCCTCCTTAAAAAACTTGACTCTGTAATTAGAGCATTTTTTCAGATTTAAACTTGCTAACCTTGATTATATTGCAAACCAAGGTTATTTGCAAGCATTTTATTTATTTATAGTGGATCAGTCTTTCTTAGAAAGAATCTTCTCCTGTACAGACTTCGGAACCTGCTCATATTTCTCGAAGAACATAGAGTAGTTACCACGTCCCTGTGTTCTGGAACGAAGGTCTGTAGCATATCCGAACATCTCGGAAAGCGGAACATATCCACGGATCATCTTACCGCCACCGATATCTTCCATACCCTCGATACGTCCACGACGGGAGTTGATATCACCGATAACGTCACCCATGTAATCCTCTGGTGTAGTAACTTCGACCTTCATGATTGGCTCAAGAAGAACCGGAGCTGCTTTCTGCATAGCATCCTTGAATGCAAGAGAACCTGCAATGTGGAATGCCATCTCAGAAGAATCGACTTCATGGTAAGAACCATCGTATACATTCGCATGTACACCAACTACCGGGAATCCTCCGAGGATACCAGCTTTCATAGCTTCCTCGATACCTTCGCCAACTGCCGGGATGTATTCCTTCGGAATAGCACCACCAACAACTGTAGACTCGAACTTGTACAGCTCTTCTCCGTTGGCATCCATAGGCTCGAATTTAACTTTACAGTGACCATACTGTCCACGACCACCAGACTGTTTTGCATACTTGCTGTCTACATCAACAGGTTTGGTGATTGTCTCTTTGTAAGCAACCTGAGGTGCACCAACGTTTGCCTCAACCTTGAACTCACGAAGAAGACGGTCAACGATGATATCAAGGTGAAGCTCACCCATACCAGCGATGATGGTCTGTCCTGTTTCCTGATCTGTATGAGCACGGAATGTCGGGTCCTCCTCAGCAAGCTTAGCAAGTGCCTCACCAAGTTTGCCCTGTCCAGCTTTTGTCTTAGGCTCGATAGCGAGCTCGATAACTGGCTCTGGGAACTCCATGGACTCAAGGATTACCGGATGCTGCTCGTCACAGATTGTATCACCTGTTGTAGTGAATTTGAATCCGATTGCTGCAGCGATATCACCAGAGTAAACCTTATCCAGCTCCATACGTTTGTTAGCGTGCATCTGAAGGATACGTCCAACACGCTCTTTTTTATCTTTTGTGGCATTCAGTACATAAGAACCGGAGTTCATTGTTCCTGAATAAACACGGAAATAAGCAAGTTTTCCTACGAATGGGTCAGTCATAATCTTGAATGCAAGAGCGGAGAACGGCTCATCATCAGATGAATGTCTCTCAACTTCGTTGCCGTCAAGGTCAACACCCTTGATAGCCGGGATATCTGTAGGAGCCGGCATGTACTCAAGGATTGCATCCAGAAGTTTCTGAACACCTTTGTTTCTGTAAGCGGAACCGCAGCAAACCGGTACTGCTGTACACTCACATGTAGCTTTTCTGAGGACAGCTTTCAGTCTGTCTACAGAAGGCTCATCTCCCTCAAGATACTCCATCATGAGGTCATCATCCAGCTCGCAGATCTTCTCGATCAGCTCTGTATGATAAAGCTCTGCATCTTCCTGCATATCCTCCGGGATATCAGTAATGGAGATGTCATCACCCTTCTCATCATTGTAGATGTATGCTTTCATCTCGAAAAGATCGATGATTCCTTTGAAGTCATCCTCTTTTCCGATTGGAAGCTGAAGGCAGATAGCGTTTTTACCAAGACGAGTCTTGATCTGCTCTACTGCACCGTAGAAGTTTGCACCAAGGATATCCATCTTGTTGATGAATGCCATACGAGGTACATTGTAGGTATCAGCCTGACGCCATACGTTCTCTGACTGCGGCTCAACACCACCCTTAGCACAGAAAACGCCAACAGCACCATCAAGTACACGAAGAGAACGCTCAACCTCAACAGTGAAGTCTACGTGTCCTGGTGTATCAATGATGTTGATACGATGCTCAAGAGCACCTGGCTTTGGCTTGCAGTTCTCCTCAAGAGTCCAGTGACATGTTGTAGCAGCGGATGTGATTGTGATACCACGCTCCTGCTCCTGCTCCATCCAGTCCATTGTCGCTGTACCTTCATGAGTATCACCGATCTTGTAGTTAACTCCTGTATAATAAAGAATACGCTCTGTAAGAGTTGTTTTACCAGCATCGATATGCGCCATGATACCGATATTTCTGGTTCTCTCTAATGGATATTCTCTTCCTTCTTTTCCAGCCAATGAATTTTCCTCCTCGAATTAGAAGCGATAGTGAGCAAATGCTTTATTTGCCTCAGCCATCTTGTGCATGTCTTCTTTTCTCTTAACGGATGCACCTGTGTTGTTCATTGCGTCCAGAAGCTCATTAGCCAGTCTTTCTTCCATTGTCTTCTCGCCTCTCTTACGTGAGAACATTGTAAGCCAACGAAGAGCAAGTGCCTGACGTCTGTCTGCTCTTACCTCGATCGGAACCTGATAAGTAGCACCACCGATACGTCTTGCTTTTACCTCGAGAACTGGCATGATGTTGTTCATAGCCTCTTCAAATACTTCAATTGCTGGTTTACCAGCTTTTTCCTCTACTCTGGCAAATGCGCCGTATACAATTTTCTGAGCAACACCTTTCTTACCGTCTAACATGATGTTATTGATAAGTTTGGTAACCACTTTGTTATTGTACATCGGGTCAGCCAGAACGTCTCTTTTCTGAGTATGTCCTTTACGTGGCACGTTACTTCCCTCCTTAATCATATTGATTATATCATCGGTACTCACGCAGTAAAACTATTGCATGTTCGCACTGGTAAGGTCCTATATTTAACCCGCAACCGACAGGGTATATGGAATACCGTACAAATCCTTATAGTCTTCCGCTGTAATACATTAGATGAATAATATCTTTGTAATCCTCCTGATTATCTGCAATCAGGAAGCGGCGTAGATTTCTGATCTACTTAAATTATTTTTTAACTTTAGGTCTCTTAGCTCCGTATTTGGAACGAGCCTGTTTTCTGTTAGCGACACCTGCGGTATCAAGAGTACCTCTGATGATGTGGTATCTTGTACCAGGTAAGTCCTTAACTCTTCCTCCACGGATAAGAACAACGCTATGCTCCTGAAGGTTGTGACCCTCTCCTGGAATATAACTTGTTACCTCGATACCGTTGGAAAGACGAACTCTGGCGATCTTTCTAAGAGCTGAGTTAGGCTTTTTAGGAGTAGCTGTTTTAACAGCAGTACAAACACCACGTTTCTGTGGAGCAGCCTGATCAACTGCTTTCTTTCTTAAAGAGTTGTATGTTTTCTGCAGAGCCGGTGCTGTAGATTTCTTAACAGCTGTCTGACGGCCCTTTCTTACTAACTGGTTGAATGTTGGCATTCCATTTCACCTCCCGATTTATTTCTCCATGGGCTTTCCCATGGGGCCTTGCGGTTGCTATTTACAAATTACGGCATGCGAAAATATAACGTTTCATTCGCACGCTTGCTCATTATAGACCGTAAATACAGGGCTTGTCAAGGTGTTTTATGAAGAATTTTTGCTGATTTTACAGGGGTTTAACGTAGTTTTCTTCATAGATGTCACAACCTTGCCAAAATGACGGTTTTACTTCCAGGGTCTGTCCTTTTCTGTCCACCCATGTTCCTTCCAGTAAGCCACATCCACTTCATTCCAGCCACTTTTTACAAGCTTACGCATCACCTCGAAATATGTTTTGGTCTTCAGCCCCGGTTTTACATGGCCATAGTTCTTACGGATCTTTTCCGCCAGCTTATCGGTCGCTTTCTCAATCTCCGCCATCTTTTCCGGAGAAATCGATTTATAATTTATGGCATGAACGGCAGTACCGTACCTGTATATCTTTCCCATTCCCCAGAAAAACATACTGTCTGCCATATCTTTGTTGGTCCATTTCGTTCCGGCGCCTGCTGCGGTAGAAATACAGACTCCCTGTTTGGAAAACATATCCGGGTTTGGCCTGTGCAGCATCCACCGGTAGCCATAGTGATCCAGCCATGCTTTCATGGAACCGGTACAGTGATAAACATATACCGGACTTGTAAGAATGATCACATCTGCGCTGTCAATGGCATCTGTCAGCGGTTTCAGTTCTTTATAATATGGGCAAAGCTTCTCATCCTTCACAATACACTGATTACATCCAATGCAGAAATGCCCGAAATCTTTTGGCAGAAAAAACTCTGTCACTTCTCCGCCCAGCTTATCTGCCAGCATTTTTCCTATATGATAGGTAGAACCTTTATGATTCTGCCCGTTTATCATTGCAATCTTCATATTTTCCCCCTCCTCTTTTATTCTGCCTTTTTCTCAACTCAAAAGTATAACATTTCTTCTTATATGTATCTACTTTAAACCGGAAAGCGGTGTTTTCCCTTTCTCATACAGATAACCCAGACTATTCCCAGCATTCCTGCTATTAATATAGAAAGAACTGCTCCTTCTTTCAGCCCCGGAGTCTGATATTTCATAACAATCTTATGTGTTCCCGCAGAAAGCTTTACCCCTGTCATTCCCTGTATACTAAATGTTTCCGCTTTTTTTCCATCTACGGTAATTGTCATATTCGAATCGTAAAAACTGCTGAGCATAAGAATTCCATCCTCTTTTACAGATATGCTTCCTTTTCCATCGCTCAGATCCATCTGCTGTGAAGAAAGTTCCTTATAAATCTCATCCAGATCCGCTTCCTCATATGTGCCAAGAACTGCTTCCTGCATTCCTGTATCCGCAGTTACCCGGACTGTGGTATCTGTATCGTATGTACCAAGATCCAGAAAATTATTGTTCCAGTAATCCGATTTCTGTTCCTGACCCTGAATCGTCACCGTATCCGGCTCTGTTCCCGGAATATAGAGATAACCATGTTCTCCTTTTTTCAGGCGAATATTAAAAGCGGTTGTTCCGATTACACCCACTTCAGAACTTACCGTCTGCATTTTATACAGTCTTTTTCCCACAATGCCAGTTAACAGACGGTTCTGCACTTCCATGGGATTTGTTCCTTCCATAATATAATTCAGTACAGAACTGTCAACCATATACCCGATTTTTAATGCCCTGGAATTTTCATACAGATCAAAAGACTGGCTTTCTCCAATCTTTTCGTAGGTTGTATTGAGGGTTCTTGTATTCCTGCACAGAAGATACCGGATTCCAAGAAGCATATCCATCACCTCTGTAGTGCCTGCATACTGAAAACGGTTCTCCAGATTTTCAAATCCCATACTTTTTACAAAATTCCACATTTCTTCTGTATTGGTGGAAGAATACATGGATACTCCGTTCAGCTGATACAACATTTCTTCATTTCTTACAAGAGGATTCACAATGGCCACCCGGTAATCCACCTGATCCACTTTTTCAGCCTCCAGTAATCCACAAACTTCCTGCTCACTTTCCACATAAATATCACGGTTTGCGGTTCCATTATCTGTGATGCTGACAATTCCATGAATTCCTGTCTCAGCCAGAATCAGAACTGTAAGAATCCCGGCACAGATCTTTCGGATTTCCACACAGCCGAAAGAATGCTTTGAAAGTTTTCCACAAAAATAATTTTCCGTCCACAATGGAAGAAACATTCCTGCAAGAATTCCGTCTGTAAGAAGGATCTCTCCTGTTTTTCCGCTTCGGATCCCCACAACTGTACAAAATATTTCCGCTGCTGCCAGGCCTGCAAAAATCCTCTTTCTGCTCATATTCTCCACTTTTCCCCAGGCATCACAGGCCATTTTCAGGAACAGAAAAATCAGAATAAACGCAAAACGGTTAGGAATTCCTACCGGTTTATGCATTCCATGAAAAAGCAGATTCAGAGCAGTAATATGAAATCCCGCAAAATACAGGACAATCAATGCACCTGCCACAATTTTTTCCACTGCACGGATCTCTTTGTTAAAAAAATACATTCCTGCAAAAAGCAGTACTGCACAGCCACAATATAGATTTACGTCTCCCTGCTGGCTGGATTTTACAAAAGACAGGGAATCCTCCATCAATGCGCTCATCTGTTTCCAGATATCTCCGTAAACACCGGCAATTCCTGTGCCTGCTTCCTCTGCAGCTGCTGTTCTGGACACTGCCACAATACCCGGAATCAGTGTAATTCCCGCAAGACCTGCCGCTGCAACAGACGCACCGGAAAATTTCAGAATTGATAACCTGACTTTTTCCGGACGACGATTTGATTCCACTGTAATAAGATTTGACAGATAATAAAGACCGGAAAATGTACATAACATAAATCCCATATAATAACTGGTAAAAATACAAAATCCCAGCACCAGGCAGTAACACTTCCATTTCCCAATACAAACCAGTTGTTCAATCAGATATGCCAGAACCGGCAACAGTATTATGCAATCCAGCCACATCACGTTGCTGTAATATCCTATCAGGAAGTTGGACAACGCATACATACAGCCAAGAGAAACTGCCATACTTCCTCTGCCCGGATATTTTTTCCCGGAATACCAAGCCATAGACACACCGCAAAACCCTATTTTGACCAGAATTACAGTCGTTACCGCCTCGTTCACATACATGAATTTCATAAGCAAAAGTACCAGAATGCTGAATGGACTGCAAAGATAATAACAAAACAGGCCATAGAAATTATAGCCCATAGAATGAGTCGAATACGTCCACCCCAGACCTTTTTGCAACTGGTTCAAAAGTTCCTTATAAAAAGCAGTATACTGATGGACCCCATCTACCACAAGGGCCGAACTTTCTCCAAATGGATAAACACCTTTCAGCGCAAAACCGGCCCCAAAGATCATCACCGGAAATAGAAACGCCAGGATATAAACCCAGCATTTATTTCCTTTTTTATTATTCTGTTCTTTTACTGACAATATTTTCATTGCATTTTCCTCTTCTGCCATTTCTTTTCCGTCTGATTTTTTTCTGCTTATTATAAAGCACTTTATAATATATCATGTATTTGTGAAAATACTGCGAAAGTATAACAAAAGAAAAAGCTGCCACATCATTGGAGACACAGAAAACTCCGCTGATATGACAGCTTTTTCCGAAAGAATCCATGTACGCTGATCCACGGATTCCTTCATGGGTGTAATTATTAACTTTATGTGATAAGTTTTTTAGTTCCGGGCCTGTATAATATCGGATATTCACATATCCTGAGGTGGCTGTTTACAGGTTAAGAACTATTATGGCTATATGATAGCATGGCCATATACATTTGTAAAATTAATATTTAATGTTTATAATATAGAACTTATTTATAATCTATTTTTATAAAACGGTGTATCCTCTGGACTTCAGGCAGGCTCTCACTTCCATGGTGTCCTCGGTATGGAAAACCATGATCGGCTTTCCGGAATCACGGTTAAAAGAGAGATACAGATAATCCACGCTTACGTTACTGTCCTTCAATGTAAGAAGCAGGTCATTCAGATTTCCGGTTTTATCCTCAACTTCCACCCCGATCACATCGATCACGTGACAGAGATAACCGGCAGCGATCAGTGCCTCTTTCGCCTTATCCGGATCAGAAACTACCATTCGCACGATTCCGTACTCTGCACTGTCGTTGGTAACTGACCCCAGAATGTTGATGTCCTCATTCTTCAGGATCCCGGTAATGTTCTGCATAACACCTTTTTTATTTTCTGCGTAGATGGATAACTGTTTCAGCATGATAAAATCCTCTCTTTCCTCTGTGATGTGTTTTGCTGTTTTATTATATGGTAAATCTTCGCACATCTTACCCGGTATGTCAACTGAAGTAATTCAGAGAATAACTCAGACATTTTTCACCGCATATGTGCATGCAGATATTTTTCCCTCGTAGCAAGTCCTCCCCGGATATGCCGCTCCTGCTTATTCACATCCAGTACCTTCCGAACTTCCATGGCAAGTACCGGATTGATCACTTTCAGCCGTTCCACACAATCCTTATGTTTGGTTGTCACTAATTAGAACGGTTTCATCTAAGCCTAAATCACCGAAGATTCGTAAGTAAATATCTACGTTACCATCCTTGTCTACTTCAATTTTCTGGATAATCCGTTTAAGCTGTGCATTGGTCATCTGGTGAACATCGGAAATATCTTCAATCTCTTTAAACGTGCGATTCAAGATTATTTCCAGTTGTTCACCTTTTGTCAGGTGATAAGCAACCATTTTCAACTCATTCTCCAGACGCTCGATTTCCTGTTTTGTGCCGCCGATTTTTTCATTCAGTTCCTCACGTGTAATGAGGTCATCGGTGTACATATCCATGTATTTCTGACGCATTTTTTGAAGCTTGTGAAGCTGTGCGTTCAATTCCTTTTCGTAATTCAGGTTCTCATCCTTGGCTTTGTAAACCCTCTGGAATTCGCCTGTTACGTGACGAATTACATTTTTCTTTGCTTTCAGCAGCTCGGAAAAGTATTCGGACAGAACTTCAATCAACTCTTCCTCGTCCACTGTCTGAGCATTCGGGCAGCTATCCGCCCCACGTCCATTATGACCGGAACATACCCAGCGAATATAAGTATTCTTATAAGTACGAACAGTTCGTCGAAATGACCAGCCACATTCCTTACATTTAATCAGAGTAGAAAACAAATACTTATTGCTCTGCCGTTCCTTTGTTAATTTAAAAGTCTTGCTTCTGCACTCCAAAATCTCCTGTGCCTTTTCATACATTTCCGGCTCAATAATCCGCAGTTCCGGACGTTCTGTTACCATCCACTCCGTCTCGTCTTTTTCCGTTCTCTGTCCAGTCAGGAAGTCAGCTACTTCCTGCTTGCCGTTGATAATTTTTCCGGTATAAAGTTCATTCGTTAAAATCCGGCACGTCGCATTCTGGCTCCACTGACAATTACGCTTTGTTCGGATACCTTTCGCATTCAGCATGTTTGCAATCTTGGCGGCACCATATCCTTCTTCGATATACCATTTATAAATCTGCCTGATAACAGCTGCTTCTTCCTCGTTGATTGCCAAATTAAAGTAATCTCCAATGGTTTTATCATATCCGTACACAATATTCGGAACTCGTCCTTTTTCAGCATTCATTTTCTTGCCGAATTTCACACGCTTTGAAGTATTGGCACTTTCTTCCTGCGCCAATGCACCGAAGATTGTCAGAACAAATTCACTGTTTCCCATGCTGGTCATGTTGGCCGTCAAAAACTGTGTCTCGATTCCTAATGCTTTCAGTTTGCGGACATTCTGCAGAAGGTCTACAGTATTTCTGGCAAAGCGAGAGATGTCCTTTACTACTACCATATCAAATAGTCCATGTTCAGCATCAGCCATCATGCGTAAAAATTCTTTTCGATTTTTTATTTTCGTGCCTGAAATACCCTCATCTGCATATAATCTAACTAAGTTGTCACCAGTACGCTGGGTGTACTCAGAGAAAAATTGCTTTTGAGCTTCCAGACTGTTGAGCTGATCAGCTTTATCAGTGGAGACACGACAATAAGCAGCTATATTCATATCTAATACCTTTCTGTTATATTTAAGTCGTTCTGTTACAACTTTATTGTACCATCTAAAATATAATTGTAAATAGCAAAATAAGGAATACCCTTTCTTCAGAATATTCCTTATATGCATTACTCTTCGATAAAAAAATTTTCTAACAATAGCATAATGGATTGTTCATCAACATTACCTGGTTCTTTTAAATTTTTTTTCTTTTTATTCAATAACAAATATGTATCTGTAAAAACATCTTGTATCGTCCCAAGGCATTTATCTTTTGCTAATTTAACCATCAACTCAAGAATTACACGATCCACATAGATATGCAAATGTTCTCCTAACATTTGTATTCGTTTATGGCTTTCCCCTGCATGAACAATAGCATTTCTAAGCCTATATAAGCGATAAAGATGCCATTCAATTCTTTGACAATACTTTTCGGAAAGATGCCATAATTTTTCGCGATTTTCTCTTTGCTCATATAAGTTATATATTTTATAACGTATATTGGGATAATACTTAAGCTCATTCGCAAAATAATCTTCTCGATATTTCTCATATTTTTCAAGAAATATAAAGCCTGCGATTTTACAAATCTCTTTATCGAATTCTGTTATATCTTTAAGCAACAAACTTACTTTTCGATTACCTAAATTATTTTTCAAATCGTCAAGTATATTAGAAAATATGCATTCGAAATAGTCATTTTGTAGAATGGAAACTATATTATCAGTAACGCTTTCAATTTTGGATTTTGAACTATCTGTAACACTTGCAACCTCCAACGCTGACCACAAATTAAGAAATGCATCATTTAAGTCTTGTTGATTTAATGCCGCATTATGCAAATCAACAATCTTATTAAGCTGAGAATAAGTTTCCTTTCCTTTTTCTTGGCATCCCAAAACAATTGTATCTATTTCAGTTTTAAAATTTTCTCGTGGCTCAGGCTTGATACTTTTATACCCAAACGCTTTTACGGGAAGAATTATTCCCTCTTGGGTATCTTGTCGAATTACCAATCCGTTTTTACCTATTACACTGATATTATCATTCAAAAAAACTTCTAAATATCTCAAAAAAATTTCTAATGCAGAATACGCTCGTTTCATTGCTGAATAATTATCATATGCCTTTGTTTCCATAATCCCTATAAAGGACTTTTGCTTTCTTTTAATCTGTTTAAAGCAACCATCATCTTCAAACGAAATATGCAATCTTTCATTTAACAACTTTTGATATGGCTTTAATTTTTCATAAAAAACAAAGTACACTTTGTATTTACCAATTTCAAAATCAAACCTATTCAAAAAAATCTGTGCTTTTTTTTCTGGATCATTTATACTTTCCTCAAATATATTTCTCAGGAATCTATATATATATTCCGATGAATATCCATGCCATAGCAAAAAAGCAAGCCAAGCACGAAGTCCTTTTTCAATTTCTGTTTTACGGTTTGATTCCGACAAATTTTCTTTCAAGTATTTACAACATATTTCATAGTACTTTTTCTTTGGTATCTTATTGAATATATAATGTACCGCTGTTCTTTGATCTTTATCTAAAAATTTTGCCATCTCTTCAATAACTTCATATTTATACAACTCTCGAACAATAACGTCTGTCATTAAACTCGACTTAATCTCTTTTGCAATTATATCTAATTGATATTGCTTAATACTCCCTTTCACCACATCTTTTTCAGTATCAACATATTCTTCTAATAATGTTTGTGTATTATGAACAGGCGCTTTAACAATATCATCTGAATAATGAAACAACATTTCTTGTAGTCTTTGAACAAAAAATAAATATCCATCCTTAGTAGATGTCCAATCTTGTGTAATATATTTCATTTTTCATCCCCCTCGCATTTTTGTAAATCAATCATTTTTTTATCAAGTACCACTTTGCATACCTATTAGTTCCTGTTGTAACAACAATTCCATCCTTTTTCATTGCCTGTAACAAATTAGAAACCTTCTTCGATTTCTGTTCATCGCTAAGTACTTCTGGCAATGCTTTTTCCAGTACTTCCATTAAATCTCTTTTGCTGGCTTCTCCCATTGACTGAAGTGCTTTTATAATTAACTGCTTGCAAATATCATCATCTAACCCTTTATTTCGAACATAAGCAGCTTTCTGTCCGACAATATCTGCCACCTTGAAAGATACAAAAACATTAGGATAACGTCCTTCCACAAGACCTTTTTTCTTCAAATCCTTAAAGCTTTCTTTAGAAACTACTTCCTGTTTCTGAACTTTATCCAACAAAAATACAGTTCTCATATCTAAATCTTCATTGGAATATAAAAGCTGAGTATAATTCTTATCCAATATCTTTCCGTACACAGTCACTGTAACTCTATTAATTGTGTTCAAATCATATGTCGGCAATGGGAAGCATTTATCACGCTGTATCTGATACATCATTGGTATTCCCATTGAATTTGTATCAATCATATACAGATTTACCATTGCGTTACACAAAAACACATTTCGATAATACGGTGGTTTATATCCCGGTTCCAGTGCTTGTTCAATAGTTTCTGGTATAAAAGCCCCCTCATTGATAAATACCAGTCTGTCCTCAAATTCCTCTACGTTGATTTTTCCACGCAAGCGATAGTCCTGATGAGCAATACAGTTATTAATAATCTCTTTGATCAGCTCTGGTTCATATTGATCTACTTCATCCGGAAACAAAGTCTGCTGTCCGGCAATATAGCGATACTTTACATTTCTGATCCTGGAATATACCTTATCCACTGCCATTAACATCGGTATATCAAAATGTTCATAAGCTTTTACCGAATTATCTGCATTATAAAGTGTCCAGGTAATTCTAGGAATAAAGCCATCAAAGAAATATTTAGCCTCACTTTTTCCTAATAACAATAACGCCGTTCTGGTTATTTTTCCTTTTATTGTAATACCAGCTTTATTTAAAACCTCAATATCAGACAGTTTCTTTAAAACTTCCTGTGCTTTTTTTCGATCACTCTGACGTTTTGAGAAAAGTTCTCTTGCTCTTTTAATCGCTTCTTCATCCAAATCTTCTATGGTAGCATCTTCTACAATTTCTTTTGACCAATCCATTCCTATCTGATTTCTAAGTAGATCTACTTTATTCATCGGAAGCGGCGATACAGATTCATGCTCTCTGGCATACGCTGCCCCTTGCCATGTTGTCGGAATCCCCCTAATAGCTGGAGGAATTTGAAATGCTATCACTCGACATTTTTCCATTGTCAGTTCGTATATCTCCAGAAATGTCAATCGTTCATTGGTTCCATTTACGATTTCCTTTTTCAAACTTTGCAGACTTCCCTGTTTCCGAAATTCCGTTCCTACATATCGTTTATCATCCGAAATTCCGAAAATCAGCCACGCCTCCTGTAATCCCCGAAGATTTGCTTCATTGCTAAGTGCAGAAAAATATTTACCAATGTCATTAAACGAATAATTTGTGCGTGCTTCTTTAAATTCTACAACTTCATTTTCAAAGGATTCTATCATGCGAACAATCTTTTCTTTTAATTGGCTATCCGTATATATCATATTCTTCCGCCTTTCAAAATTTTCTATGACTAAATTCTATGACTAATCTATGACTTTCTAGAACTAATTTTAACTGATTTTCAGACAGAACACAAGCAATAGCAAAAAAATAAAAGGCATCCCACGCGCTACGCAGGACACCCTCCATCATGTTTTGGTTCATTGGGAAGCTCATCCGCTGCTTCTTGTATTGCCTGTTCCACCTTACTTGCATTTGCTTCAATCAATATCTTTAACAGATAGTCGGCGGTTACTTCCGCAGTGTTTGGATTATGGAATCGATAATTAAGTTTTCTCTTTTTCATAGCGGAATTCCCACCTCCTCCCGTATATCCTTGTCCATAACTATGAAAATGTTCTTTGAAATAGTCCTGCTAAATGTCATTCCTGTTCAACTTAAATAGATGCCAGTCAAAGGGGCATCCCTGTTGTAAACCACCGCTGTAAACAAACTCCAAAAAATCTAATTCTTTTTGTTTTTTCAGTTTTCTTTCCTCAATACCAAATTACTCTTATATATCTGTTTACTGTTTACAAATTCTACAACTCAAAGCAATAACCATAGATAAAAGCGTAAACAACACGCCAACTACCGTAAACCTGACTGGCATTTTACTGGAAGGATAACTCCATCTGCCGGGCTTCCTCCTCAGTAACCGGATGCCAGTCATTTTCATTTTTTAAGTCTTTTGCGTCTCGTTTACAGTTTTCGTTTACACATACCCACGAACGCTGTGTACCGTAATCCTTGAATCTTGTCATCGTCCCCTGTTTCCAACCCACAATGCTTGTATTCATGATTTCACAGATGCGGTCTGTCTCCGCCTTCTTCGGCTTTACATAAGGATTGTCCAGTGCCTCTTTAAAAAGCATCAATGAACAGACTTTTCTGTCTTCATGTTCATCCAGCCATGCCTGTATCATTCCGGCTTCCGTATCATCCGCCATGAACTCCTGCCGCAGTTTATCAAGCTGTGTTTCTGTTTCCTTTGAAAACGCCAGTTTAAAATTCCCATTACGGTACAACATCATTGCTTCCGCCCACACCTGATCAATATACTGTCTGGATTCCTTCTCATTTTCGAGGATATGAACCTCCATCTCTGCCCGGTTCGTCTGAACCGGAACGAATCTTCGATTTCCGGTACGGTCAAACGGCAGGAATCGCTTAATATTGGATGTTCCTCCAAATACACATTGTCTCGGACGATCAAGAGCATATACTGCATAAGAATCCCGATAAGTCTCTTTCTGCCTGCTCAGAAAGCTCTTTGTTTCCTCAATACTCTTGGAACGTGCCGTTGCAACCATTTCAGACATTTCAATCATCCAGTGACCGCGAAGCTGACAATAAACTTTTTCTGAATCCAGCTTGCCAATGTCATCAGTGAACCAGTCATCCTTTACTGCCATGAAACGAAAAAATGTAGATTTTCCCACGCCCTGACCCCCGACCAGACAGAGCATATATTCAAACTTAATTCCGGGGCGGAACGCACGGGCAATAGCTCCCAGCAAAAACATTTTCATACTTTCATAGGTCAACTCATCCACAGGTGCACCAAGAAAATGATGCAGCACATAGCGGATACGTTCCTGCCCATCCCATTGCAGACTGTTCAAATAATCCCGGACAGGGTGATATTTGTTCCGATCTGCCTGATGGACAATACTTTTCTGCACAATCTTATCCATCGTCAAACCGTAAGTCTCTTCCAAATAAAGCATAATATAGTTCAAATCCATATCTGTGAATGCCGGGCTTATCCGTTCCCACCACACGGGTTTTACAATGTCTGTCTGCTCAGTCAAAATATTGTGCCGGAATACATCTTTTAACAGAGGATCATGTTCTAAAATTAGCTTACAGTTATGCCGATTGTTTTTCACAGCACCCTTCTGTGTCATTTCCAGTTGTTCTCTGATTTCCTCTACTGTCAACTCCGTTTCCATTATATCCATTACTTCGCACAATTCCTGTCGTGTCTGTGGTGATAAAATCTGAAATTCTCTGTTCAATCGCTGTCACCTCCTTCCCATGAGCCACCACTACGGCAACTCGTTCTTCTAATGTGCCTGATAATAATGTATCCAACAGGTACTCTGTTTCTGATATTTTTTCCAATGCCTCCATAAACAGCGGATGCCAGACATCTTCCACCTGTTTCGGAGCACACTCTTCTTTCCACTGTTTCAACAAATGCAGGTAATCTGCCAGTGCACGGAAATATCTATTTTCTGCCTGCAGATACCTCTGTTCCTGTGTTAGCTGTCGTTTGATTTGTTTTCTCTGTGGCGGGCTGTGCCCCATGTTCTCATAATGTATAGAAAAATCTCTTGCCAATTTCTCTGCCGCCTCTTTTGGTTTTAAATTGTACAAGTGTGCCGTAAAATCAATCACATCCCCATCTGCCTGACATCCGAAACAATGAAAACGCCTGTCCACTTTCATGCTTGGATTCTTGTCACGGTGAAATGGACAGACCGCCATTCCATTCTTGTTTACCCGTATTCCATAGCTTTCTGCAGCCTGCCAGGTAGTCACAGACTGTTTAACTGCTTCAAATATATTCATCCTTTTCCTCTTTTCTTTACATCACAACTCCATATCGTTCCTTCCCAATTTAGTTCTTCCTTCGTGTTCCCATCGCTCTCGGTTCTCCTGTTCCGCAGTAATTTTTGCTTTTGCCAGCCTATCCAGAATGGAACTTCTGGCTTTTTTCTTAATCTGTTCGGTATTCACCTTTTTGACTTCCGGTTTTATCAGCGTGGTCTGGATTGTTTTAACTGCTGTCTGCATAGCTTTTGTAATTTTGGTAATTACTCCGTCCAATCGACTTACAGCATAAGTTCTTTCTTTTTGGGAAGCCTTGCGCTCAGGGGAAAGCACCCACGCCTTTGACTGTTCTACCAGACGAATGTCTTCTTTATGGGTTTCCACTCTGACCTCATCCGTCACAACCTCCACAGCTTTGTCGTAAGCAATATCTGAAACTTCATCGATCAAAGCTTCTACTTCTTCAATTTTCAGAGTAAGTGTATCCAGTATTTCTGTCTGGTTTTTCATCTGTTCCTTTTGCTTAAACAGGATATAATCCTGCTTTTCAAGATAATCTCGCCCTCCATAAGACGGTTCTTCTTCCAGATGCAACTTGGTAGTGTGACAGATGCATGGATTGAGGAACGCCATAAGACGGTTCTTCTTCCAGATGCAACCCGTATTTTCGAGTTATATCAAAAAGCATTGTCCGGCAAATAGCATCAAAAGTCTGCTTTCGATTATTATTGCGGCCTTTAGGTTTATCCGGTTTTGGAAGTGCAATCCCTAATTCTTCCAGTGCTTTTTCCTGCTGGGGACAGATTTCCCCGTACTTATTCTCACAATCAAAAACATGACGTTCATGAATGTGCGGCGTTCCTTCGTCCAAATGCAGTGCCCAGTCCAGAATATGGACATGAGAACCGAACCGATTTGTGAACTGCTTTGTAAAGTCCTGTACGACCGCAAGTAATATTTCATAGGAAACAGATTCTTCTACTGTTCCTATTTGAAAAATAGTTTCCTCTGGACAGGTTTTATTGTTCTTTAGTAAATCTTCCACAGATCGGTTACGCTCTGTATGACGGGTTCTTGCATTTCTTTCATTCTGCGCTTCTATATATTTTCCATAATGTTCCTGATAAAAAGTACATTCAATTTTCTCAAAACTGATATCCTGAGAATCTTCTTCCCTGTTCTGCATTGTGGTATAGCCACGGTAACAGTCCCAGTAAATATTTTCTCTGACTCTTCCAGCATCAATATGTTCACTGTTTTCCAAGTCGAAACGGCGATCATTATGCCTGGGATTATAAGTGCCATTTTTCCCGGAGCGTCCATTGTGTCTTGTTGCTTTCAATAATTTTCTTGCCCTCCTTTTTCACGTTTTTCCAAATTAAATAAGGCAGCGAAGCTGCAAACCTGCGTGAATTTGCGTCAGGTAATACCCAGTACGAGTAGACGCACGCATCAACTCACTGGGCAATGGCTGCCGCCCTTAACCTGCACAAAAGACTTCGCTCTCCGCTCTGCTCCAGATTTAGTTACTATTCTCTGGCACCCTTCCATTCCCCTTTGCCATCCATTCGAAAAAAGCAATTTTACTAACCTTAATTAATCTGCCGCTTCGAAATGCCGGAAAACCGGGTGTATGAACCAGTTCATAAGCCGTTACTCTGGAAATCCCCATAATCCGCTGAATATCAGCCACATCCAGTACAAGAGGCAGTTCATCATAATTGTTTAATCTCTTATTTTCACTCATGTTGTTCCTCCATTTTTGATCTCATTTTTTAGCTTCTCATTGCCGTTTTATCTTTCCTGTTTCCTGAGTCATACTGCTGTCAAGGCATACAACACGTCATCCATTCGGATGCGCTCACTTCTTTTATCGAAGGTCATGGCGGTTTATCTCAGGTTAGACGGTCATAAAGTTGTCAAAGTACACTGCATAGTACGAAATTACCATGCAATCGTATCTTATCAATCTCATCTTGACTTTTCAATACTTTCGCGATACCATAAATGTAACTAATATTATATTTTTTAAAATTACCATACTAAACAGGAGCAAATAGAAATGGCTTATCAATTTATAAGGCAAGAACCTTGCTACGACCACATCCTCTTCGTTCTGGCATTGGATAGAGACAAAATGAAGGAGCGAATTTTAATCGGAACGGAACAGCAAATCCGTTTTCGACTGGACGGAAATAAAGATAACGATGTCATATATGATATAACACGTCCTCTAGGACGTTTTCTGATAGATTTTGAATATGATAAAGAAAAGAACTGGAATATATATGGACTTGCTCCCCTACGTGATGCATTGCACACTAACCGTTGGAAACAGCCTGCACTGGAACAGACTGCTGGTGATTTTCTGGCAAAAAAATATCTCACCGGTGATCCGGTGAGAATGTATGCTACATTCCGTATTTGGAATGAATATCTTGTTACAAGGGAATATCGTGACCGTAATACTGCCTGTGATCGTTTTATAGAAAAAATCCAAATTTTGACTCAGGCATTCCAAACAGAAAATGTCATGAATTTTAATTCTGATACCGGAAAACCAGAACGTTTTCATACTGGCAGTCTTTATTTCCGCAACACTCCTGCTGAAATCACTCGACTTGAACTTTGGTTTCCGGATAATAGGCGCAGAACAGAATGCGTAGCTGCCTACAGCTCTTTTTATCCGCTTATCACTTATTACTTGAATCGGCTGAATGACTGGGGCCTTTGTTTCCGTCAGTGCAAAGTCTGTGGAAAATATTTTCTGGCAAAAAACCAGCGTTATGAACTATGCAGTGATAAGTGCCGTAAAGCACAGGCACTTCAAAATAAAAGGGAATTTGATGAACGAGCCAGAGAAAATAACTATGATTTGCTTTATAAAAATGAATGCCAGAATTGGCGTAATAAAATCAATAAATCCAAAAAAACTGCTGATTTTCCGATTGAACGTCTGGAAGAAATGAAAACTGCGTTTGACCTTTTTAAGAAAGAAGCTCTGCGGCGTAAGAAAGCTGTAAAGGCAGGAACAACCAAGCCAACGGAATTCACGGACTGGCTGTATCAGCAGAGCAATATTATCTTGAAACTCAGCGAAATCTGAATCCATCCCTGTAAAGGAAAGGCAGCGAATTTACTCGCTGCCTGCCCTCTCATTAAACTTGTATCCTACACCCCAGACGGTTTGAATATATACCGGGTTGCCCGGATCATCTTCTATCTTCTCACGAATATGGCTGATATGACTCATGACAATATTGTAATCGCCAGAATAGGCTTCTTTCCAGACTACATCATAAATCTGCTCCTTACTAAATACCCTTCCTGGATTTTGTGCTAATAACTGCAGGATTTCAAACTCAGTGTAAGTTAATTCTATTTTTCTATTATCACGAACAACTTCCCTCCGTTTCAAATCAATCGCTATACCCTTATGCCTTATTTTCGATTGAAGTTGTATTTCCTGAAAAAGGAATTTTTCTCTGCCGGAATCTAACACGGAAATAACAGAATTTACCAACTCTTCCTCATCTCCCTCGAATGATACCAGCAATATTTTTCCCACTTAATCATCCTCGTTTCATTTAGCACTAACTTAATGCTTCGCCTCTGAATTATATTCCGCAAATGTTTCCGTTTCCGGATTAAATTCAGTAAATAATTCCTGCATTCTATTTTTGCTTACTTTTTGAAAGCTGCTAATCTTTCCACTTTTGTCTCTCGTTACTTCAATGTACATAGTGCCGTTGCTGTTAGAAAAGATTCCCCTTCCCTCATCATATAAATCTGCTATAATCTTACCATTATAAACCCAGTTTCCTTGAGCATCACAGGATACTCCATAATCAGCATACTCCTGTGGAACAGCAATATTAAGACCTTTTCCCTCTTCACTGCTATATTCGCCCATGTCATCAGCCGCTATGTTCTCACTTCCTCCTTCTTCAAAAACAGATCCTTTCATTTCATCTGCAGTTACAGCTTCTCCGCCGGAACTTTCAACCAATGCCGCCGGTTCTGACCAAAAATCATCTGATAACGGTTCTGCCTTTACGTCTGTGATGGTGCCATAGTTTTCCCTTTGCACTTCAACTCGAAGCGTACCTCCACGTTTGGAACTTATTGTATAAGTACCCGGCTTAAACTCATCCCGGAAATATCCAATGGTCTTTCCATCATACATCAGAAATCCTGTTTCTTTCTGGTAAGTTATTCCCGCTTTTGCATATTCAGAAAGCTGTTCTTCGCTGAATACATTTTCATTACTGTCTTTATTTTCGGTGACCGTTTCTGCTTCCTGCTTCGCATATTCTATATTTTCCGGAGAATATGCCATTGTAATTCCCACTGCATCATCAGATGATTTCGACAACTTCATCCCATCTTTTATTTTTTGAAGATTATCCTCATAAAGTGCAATCGTCTCATCTACCTTTTCCTGTGTCCATACAAACCATCCGTCGCCGCCTGTATAAGCTTTTTCACCAATCATAGACTGCAGAACTTCTTTTTCCTCGTCCAGCCATTTCGCATACTCTTCTGCTGTCCACCATTCCACATCCGAACTTGAAAGTGGTTCATCTTCCCGGATATTCACTTCGTTTAAAGCAACTGTTGTTTCACCGTTTTCCTGCGCTGTCTCTGTATTTTTCTCCAAGGATGATGCGGAAGTTGCAAATCCACCTGTCACGCCAATTACCAATACTGCACTTATCATTACTGCAAACTTAGATGTCTTCTTTATCTTCATAATTGCTCTTATCCTTTCTTCAATCGCATTTTTACTGAAACTGTTACATAATGGTGTCAGTCCGCTCTTTTTTTCTTCCATAGATATTAAAGCAGTTGCATATACCGACTTTATATCCATTCCAAATCTGCGGACTACGGTTTCGTCACAGGATAATTCCAAATCTCTGTTAAAAAGAATATACATTACCCACACAAGCGGATTAAACCAATGAATGCATACTGCAGCAATCATTATCAGCTTTGTAAGCATATCAAGCCGTCTGATATGCACATATTCATGTTCCAACACATAACGAAGCTGATAAATATTTTTCCATTCTGTATTTTTTGGCATTAAAATAACTGGGCGAATCACACCATAAGAAAGTGGTGCAGCTATGGTTTCTGTCTGCCGGATGGATAGACTCCTTTTTAGTGGATGTTTTTCCTTCCATGCTTCCAAAATATCATTTTCAACAGGCAGCGAAAATCGAAATTCCCGATAGCATTTTATATAGGAAACCGCAAAAAATCCAAAACAAAGTAACAGACCTGCCAGCCATATTACACTCAAAATCGAAATGGATTCTGTTCTCTGTACCATAGCCTCTGATAATCCATTTGCTATCTCAGGCATATTCCCATGAATGGGTAAAAATGTTGTCGTTTGCGCCGTTCTCACTGGGTTTATATCAGAATAAATACTCTGCAACAGAGAATAAATACTTGTGACTGATTTTATGGAAAATGGAACTAATAACCGTATTAATGCAATCCACCATAAAATCAAAAATGTTTTCTTCGGTAATCTGTTGATAAGCACAGCCCTTAATACCACAATAAGTAAAATAATAACCGTTCCCAGAAAACTCATTTGCAGCAGGCTCATATACATCACCTCATTCCAATTCACTGACGATCTGCTTCAGGTTCTTAATCTGCTCCATAGAAAGTTTTTTTCTGCCAAGAAGTGCCGCAAACAACTTGTCAACAGATCCATCATATATCTTATCAATAAGTTCATCTGTTTCCAGATCCTGTACCTGTTCTTTTGCTATAAGCGCATGGCACATAAATCCCGGTTCCGTTCGTTCAATCGCGCCTTTATTGATACACCGCTTAATCAATGTATACGTTGTGTTTTTATTCCAGCCGACTTCTCTGTTTAAAGTATCTGCAACATATTTCGCTGGCACGTCACCATCCTTCCACAGAACATCCATTACCTTTAATTCCGAATCAAAAAGTTTGATATTTTCCTCTGTCACTTGTTTCGCCTCCTATAAGACTACAGTAGTCTGTTCTTGTTTTCAGACTACCACAGTCTTATAGCATTGTCAATCATTTTCTGTCGCTAGGAAAAGAAAAACAGCCAGCCTTTCGGCTGACTGCTCCATACTAAATATAAACCATTTCATTCAGTACAATTTCTTCTGCTCTGTTTCTAATATTATTACACCGTTGTACCCAAAGCATAGCATCTTTCCGCTTCAATTCCTCCGTCACTCCCTCAGCCGCTTTCATCTGATCAACAATACACGTAAACCGTTCCTCCGCTTGTTCGTCCAAATCCTCCAGATAGCTCCAAAGTTTTCCGGTCAGCAGTAAACTGGAATATCTACCGTAGCACTGCTCTTTCAGATACTCCCTATGCATCTGTCCGTACTTACCGATAGGTCGGTTTTCCTCCGGTAACTTCAAATCCGGGATGTAATAGTCCCCGACAAGCACATATTCGATGCCATTCTCTGTAATTCTTGGTTTCAGTTCCTTCATGGTTCGTTCCTCCTTGATTTTGTTTAATATATTGCCCAAACGAACCGTTCTATTTTGTTACTTCTATATGTACCGTACTCTTACTGATCCCGAACTTCTTCGCCGCCTGCCTCACCGTCGCCTTTGTTTCCACAATATATCCTGCGATCTCAACTGCACGTTCCTCAATATAATCTTTCACTGCCAAGCCCCCGAAGACGCTTTTTTACAGTGTATGCAAAAGATTTGAAAGGTATGTACCCTGTCACTCTGCTGTCTGAAACTCCTTCCGAAAAACCACCGCAGACCCGACAATAAATGCACAGCAGATCACCCACGGGTTGCTGCTGTAAAAATAGCATCTCCATTCCGTTCCGGTTTCTCAGCAAATCCCCCCACGCAATACCGGATAGACAGTCAAAAAAATATCTGCCCGGTATTGAAATTTCCATATAAATATATATTATTTGTATTATTTTTGTGTATGCACTGCTTTAGACTTCCTGTAAAGCACAAGACAGACGATCACAAATGCCACCGTAACCACAGCAGTCAGCGGAAGAACCATAGACGACTCTGCCCCCATCAGAAGCCCGAATCCCTGTCTCAGTGTCAGAATTCCAAAAATGGAAAAAATAAAAAACGCAACCGTATTGAGAATTCCTTCCGGAGCCTTGCTTTTCAGAAGATAACCAATCAGAAGACCAATCACGTCTGCCGCAAAAAGTCCCAGTGAACAGGCCAGCCATACAACAACTGCTGCACTTAAACCTTCGTTTGCTCCAAATGTGATGGCAGTAAGCTGTGTCTTATCACCAAGCTCTGCAACAAAAAATGTACAGAATACAGACAACGGCGCAAACTTAATTTTCCGGTTCTTTACATTCTCTTCCTCATCATCGTCTCCCTTAAGCGTTGTTGCCGCAAAAAACAGGAACGCCGCACCGGCAATCAGACGGATCAGCCACGTAGGAACTACCGTACTGACAAGGCCTCCGGCAAGAACCGCCAGTCCGTTCAGCACCAGGATCGCAACACCGGTTCCAAGCAGAATATCCTTCAGCTTGAACTTGGAAGTCATTGCAACCAGCATCAGCTGTGTTTTGTCACCCATTTCCGCAATAAACTGGGTAAAAAGCACTTTCATAAATAACAGCATCTTTCTTCTCCTTTGCATATGTGTCCGGTCCGGAGCCAAAAAAAAAGACCCACGTATACTTTATCTCCACAACAGAAATAAAATATACATGAGTCTCATTCTTTAAGATTTGCCAGGTGCACGCACCAGTATGTTGACAAACCACGTTTACACGCGAATTACTCCCTCACGGAATTGATTTTCGTCATTGTAGCAAAGTTGAGAAACTTTGTCAAGAGAGATCGTGACTAGGGACTTTCTTGATTCGGTTAAAACTTTGCAGCCATCTCCTTCAGGCCCTGATACATTTTTTCGGAAAGAGGAATCGAAACACCAAGTCGCTTCGCCTCCTGCACAATATATCCGCTGAACGTCTCAAGTTCTGTCTGTTTTCTGCGAATACGGAAATCTCTCTGAAGTGAACTGGTTGCATTATCTGCATGTACATGGCGGAATTTATGGATCACTTCATTGATATGCTCATCTGTCAGCGCAACCCCTTTTTCACGGCCCACACTTGCAGCTTCCCATACAAGAGTCTCGTACTGCTGTGCCTTCACCGGATCACTCCGCAACTCCCCGATAGTATTATCATAAAAAGCAGTCATCACATTAAACGCACAGTTCAGAATATACTTCCGCCAGATCTCCACCTCAATATCACCCTGGTCTTTATAATCAATATCCGCACCTTTCAGAATTGCGGACACCTCTGCCACTTTTTCCTGCTGTTTTTTATCTGCATCCTTAATTCCGATACAGAGCCAGGTAAAAGTATCCTGCTGAGAAACAGAAAAATCCGCATTGGAAAAAGCTACCGTATAAATCAGCGAATCCACCACCGTTCCCTTTCCAATCAGTCGGCGGATTTTTTCTCCCGGATCTACACCATTCATTACTGGAATAATTACCGTATCCTCTGTAACCATATCCCGGATACTCTCGCAGACATCTTCCAGAGAATAATTTTTCACACAAATAAAAATATAATCCTGCTGTCCCATTTCCCGGACTGGAACTACCCGTTCCGGTCTTGCAACAATTTCTCCTTTATAATCACTGTGAAGCACCAGTCCATTTTTCCGGATACTTTCCCCTCTGGCTCCACGGGCCACCATCGTCACATGAGGATAAGCCTTCGCCAGCATTGCCGCTATATATCCACCTACACCACCGATACCGATTACTGCAATTTTTTTATCTTCTGCCTTCATGTCTGTTTCCCTCTTTCTGTCCGTCTCCGTTAAAAATCCTCTGTATTTTACGCCAGACGAACCTGTCTTCCATCCGCCAGTTATGCATAACTGTATTTTACCAGACAACTTAGAAAATTTCTATCCTGCCTTTCTTTAAAAGGCTTTCTGGTGTATACTGGATATAAATTTCTGAAATAATAAATAAACAAATGAGGTGACAGATAATGGACACAAAACCCGTTTTTCACGGAAGTGATATAGAAAAAATCTGCAGTTACTACAATCTGAAAAAAGAAGATATCGTCAAATTTGGTGCAAATGTGAATCCTCTGGGTTTATCCCCCAGAGCCAGCCAGGCCATTGCCAGCCATATAGAACTGCTTTCTTCCTACCCGGACAGAGATTATACATCTCTTCGTAATACCATTTCCCGCTACTGCAATATTCCGGCTGATTTTATCCTTCCGGGAAACGGCTCCAGTGAACTGATCTCTCTTCTGATCCAGGAACGCTCTCCGAAGCATACCCTTATTCTTGGACCTACCTATTCTGAATACTCCAGAGAACTTTCTTTTTCCGGAAGCACACAGGAATACTATCACCTTCAGGAAAGTATGGATTTTGAACCGGACATTCCGGATCTCTGCCGAAAACTGGAGCAGGGTTATGATTTTCTCATTCTCTGTAACCCCAACAACCCCACTTCTTCTGCCATCTCAAAGAAGGACCTCCGGGATCTGATCCATTTCTGTGAAGAAAAAGATATCTTTGTCATGATTGATGAAACCTACGTGGAATTTGCACCGGACATCAGTGCCATCACTGCAGTTCCTCTGACACAGGAATTCACCAATCTCATGGTTCTCCGTGGTGTCTCAAAGTTCTTCGCGGCTCCCGGAATGCGCCTGGGCTACGGCATCACCGGAAACAAAAAATTCCTGGAGAAAATGCGTGAAAAACAGACTCCTTGGTCTCTCAACAGCATTGGCGCTTTTGCCGGCGAGATTATGCTCCAGGACGAAGAATATATCCAGCAGACACGCCAGCTCATTCTTTCCGAACGTGACAGAATGATTGATGAGCTGAAAGGTATCAGCACCTACAAAGTTTATCCCGCTTACGCAAACTTTATCCTGCTGAAAATCCAGAAAGACGGCCTGACCTCTTACGATGTATTCGAGGCCTGTATCCGCCAGGGCCTGATGATTCGTGACTGTTCTTCTTTCCAGTGTCTGGAGGGAGAATTTGTACGTTTTTGCATTATGATGCCGGAAGATAACTCCCGCCTTGTAAACGTACTGAAATCTCTGTAAAAACCATAATGTTGAGATTCTACCCCGGATATGCTATACTTCACAGGTACTGTTAACACTATGTAAATTTTGTAAAACAAAAATAACAAATTTTTGAAACAAATATGTTATACTTCGTCAGGTATTGATTTATAATAACCTGAAAGAATAGATAATATAAAACGGGAGGATCTGTAATGATATTTGGAATAAAACAAATCATAAAAATGCTTTTCCAGCAGCTGATTCTTCCGGTTGTTTATAACGCCTGTACTGCAAAACCTGTCATACCCGGAACTGTAATCCTGGCGGATGCACATCACGACGAAATTCCGTTCAGTATGCTCGCCATAAAAGAAGAACTTTCCAGGCATCCGGAGCTTCAGGTTACAGAAATGTACTGGAATAATAACGAATCTTCTCCTGTGAAGATTTTCCGGAATATGCTTTCTTTCATGAAAAAATACGCCACAACGGAAACCGTTATCATCTGTGACAATTTTCTGCCTGCCGCATCCTGCAAAAAACGCAGCGAAACACAGGTCATACAGCTCTGGCATGCATGTGGCGCATTCAAAAAATTCGGCTATGACACGGAGGAAGATATCCCTTCCTATTATGTTGGCAATGTAATGGCAAACTGCAGTCTGGTAACTGTCAGTTCCGATATCTGCATAAAACCTTTTGCCAGTGCCATGAAGCTTCCAGAAACCAGTGTTCTTCCAGTTGGTGTCAGCCGGACAGATATGTATTTTAATGAAACCTTCAATCAGAAATGTCGGGATAACTTTTTCAGCCAGTACCCGGATGCCCGGAACAAAAAGATCGTTCTCTGGGCTCCGACTTTTCGTGGAAAACCTGGGGTTGCCAGTGTTTATGGACTGGATGATGTTCTGAAAGCTCAGGAAGAACTGAAAGATACACATTATTTCATTATTAAACTGCATCCTCATACACAGGTACACACAGAAGGAACCAATTGTGACATTCCTTCCGAAGAACTGCTTCCGGTTGCTGATATTGTCATTACCGATTATTCTTCCATTCTCTTTGACGCCATGATTTATCAGCTTCCACTGGTTCTCTTTGCCCCGGATCTGGAAGAATATCTGGCCAGCAGAGGTTTTTATCTGGATTACCGCACACTTCCAGGTATCCATATTCAAAAAGAAGAACAGCTTGTAAAAGTTCTTTCTGACGAGGCACGCCTTAATTCTTCCGTTAATCAGAAATACCACGATTTCTTTCAGGACTACATGGCCGCCTGCGATGGACATGCAACCCGGCGTATTATGAATTATGTTTCAAAATCTCCAAATAAATAAGAGGTAATATATATGGCTAATAATATTTTTGGAATTATCCTGGCTGGTGGCCAGGGAACACGAATGGGCAACGCAGAACGCCCGAAACAGTTTATGGAAATCGGCAAAAAGCCAATCATTATCCACACAATAGAAAAATTTGCCATTCATTCTGCCTTCGATAAAGTAATCGTTCTTTCACCAAGAGCATGGATCTCACACACCAGGGATCTGATCCGGAAATATATCCCGAGATCATCCAACGTTGTTGTTGTACAGGGCGGTTCCACAAGAAACGAAACCATCATGAATGGAATCCGCTATATTGAAGAAAATTTCGGCCTTGATGACAATACCATTATTGTCACCCATGACTCTGTCCGTCCTTTTGTCTCCCATCGCATGATTGAAGAAAATATCCGTGCAGCCCAGGAATGTGGCGCCTGTGACACCGTAATCCCGGCAACGGATACCATTGTGGAAAGCGCAGGCCATCAGTTTATCAGTTCCATTCCGGACCGTTCCACTATGTATCAGGGCCAGACACCGCAGTCTTTCCGGGCAAAAAAACTCCGCGACATTTATGAAAGCCTTACTGCAGCAGAAAAACAGATTCTCACAGACGCATGCAAAATTCTCGTTCTCAAAGGTGAAAAAGTCCAGCTGGTAGAAGGTGATGTTACCAACATCAAAATCACATATCCTTCTGATATCCGTCTGGCTGAAGCTCTAATGGAGGGAAAATAAATGTTAACTTCTGTCTATCGCCTGGTCAGGCCCCGTCAGTTTGAACTGGTTTTTAAGGATATCACCCTTGATACCTCCCATGTGATTGTTCATCCTGTCCGCCTGTCTATCTGCAATGCAGATCAACGCTATTATCAGGGGCTTCGTGCGGAAAACATTCTCCGCAAAAAGCTTCCCATGGCTCTGATTCATGAAGCAGTAGGCCGGGTGGTTTATGATCCGTCCGGTCAGTTCCAGGAGGGGACTCTTGTGATCATGATTCCCAATACCCCTTCCGAAACCGATGAGGTCATTGCGGAGAATTATCTGCGGAGCAGCCAGTTCCGTGCCAGTGGCTTTGATGGCTTTATGCAGGAATATGTCAGTATGAAACCGGATCGTCTTGTACCGCTCCCGGAAGATATCAATCTTTCTGTGGCTGCTTTTACAGAAATCGTCAGTGTCAGCTACCATGCCATCCGGAGATTTCTCCGTTTTTCACATACACGCAGAAATGTAATTGGCGTATGGGGCGATGGCAATCTCGGTTACATCACTTCACTTCTTCTGAAAATCATACTGCCGGAAAGCAGAATCTGTGTGTTTGGCGTCAATGAATACAAACTTCATGATTTTTCTTTTGCAGATGATGTATTCCTGATTTCCGAGATTCCGGATGACTTTTATCTGGACCACGCATTCGAATGTGTAGGCGGCGCTGCTTCATCCAAAGCCATCAATCAGATCATTGACCATATTAATCCGGAGGGAACCATTTCCATCATGGGCGTGTCCGAGGACCTTGCCCCGCTTAACACAAGAATGATCCTGGAAAAAGGTCTTCGTCTTTTCGGAAGCAGCCGAAGCGGCCGGAAAGATTTTCTTGGTCTTATTAACCTGTATAAAGAAAATCCGGATGTGGTAAACCAGCTGGAAAAAATCGTAGGAGCCGAAATCCACGTAAAAAATATTCAGGACATCATCCGTGCTTTCGAAATCGATATTCATAAGATCATGGGAAAAACAATTATGATTTGGGAGAATTAACAGATGAAAAAATTATTGAAAAAACTTTCCAGGGGGCCTCTTTCTCCTGTTTTTAAAGTATACCGAAAAATATATAAGCCTGTCGTTCTTCATTTTTTCTATCCTGTTGCTTATAAATTTTTCACACTTACAAGAAAAGTAAATCCGAAAAAGGTTGTTTTTATTGAAGCCCGTTTTGATAAGATTACAGATACTTTTCAGCTGATTTATAACCGCATGGAAAAAGAAGGCTATGAAATCCATGAATGTTTCCTGCTGAATACCAAACCAGGAAAGCTTGCATATACAAAACGCAGTCTTCATATGCTGAAAGAAATTTCCGATGCCCATTATATTTTCCTGAATGATGCATGCAACGTCACAAGCTGTATTTCTCTTCGAAAAGGAAGCAGTATCTTTCAGGTCTGGCATGCCTGCGGCGCGTTCAAAAAATTCGGCATGAGTACTGCCGATCTGATTTTCGGTGACAACCGTAAGAATCAGGAGAAATTCCCCAATTACCGGAATCTTGCCTATGTTACTGTCAGCAGCCCGGAAATCAGCTGGGCTTATGAAGAGGCGATGAATCTGAAAAATACAGATACTCAGATTGTATCTACCGGAATCAGCCGTACCGATGTTTTTTATGATAAAAACTTTATCGAAGCCGCTGCCAAGGCTGTTTATTCTGTGTGTCCCAAAGCCCGCTCCAAAAAAATTATTCTGTACGCTCCAACTTTCCGCGGCAGAGTAGCAAAAGCTCAGACACCTGACTGTCTGGATATTGCAGCTATGAAAGAAGCTCTTGGAGATGAATATTTCCTGCTTCTGAAACATCACCCCTTTGTAAAAAAACGCCCGGAAATCCCGGAAAACTGCCAGGATTTCGCAATGGACGTCACCAAAGAACTGGATATCGACAAATTACTCTGTGTCAGTGATGTATGCATCTCCGACTATTCCTCACTGATTTTTGAGTACTCCCTGTTCGAGCGCCCGATGATCTTCTTCGCCTACGACCTGGACGAATATTTTGACTGGAGAGGCTTCTACTACAACTACGACGAACTCACCCCAGGCCCCATCGTCAAAACAACCGAAGAAATCATCGACTACATCCAACACCTCGACACCCGCTTCAACCCCTCCCAGATCCGCGCCTTCCGAGAAAAATTCATGTCCGCCTGCGATGGACATGCAACGGATAGGATTTTGGAGTTGGTGGAGAAGTGTTGACAAAAACTTTATAAAAAAGATGATCACCCCGGGTTGCTGGATACCAGCAAGCCGGGGTGTTGTTTTGTTTTGTATTAAATTTGTGTTCCAGAATGGTTCTATTAATACCTCTTACCTGTATCAAGTTATCATCCACCGTTATATTGGTACATTTCTTAAAAAATGTTTATAAGAATACCGCCAATCTTTTTTTCTGATCAGCGGTATCAATCATCCCTATGGTTTGGACAGTTCAGGCAAACATTCTTATAGTCCGTTTTCTTAATTACTTTATCCGGAATTGTCCAATCAGGTGCCAGGCCTTCGACATTCATGTGAATATCAAAACATATTTCATCATCAATTTCTGATTCCACCAATGGACAATTAATCTTTTTTGATGCCATATTTCTCTGCCATCTCCCTGATTTTTAAAGTCTGCGTATCGAACTGTTCTTTCTTAAAAGCTGTTCGGATATTATTATTCTCCACATTTACATATGTAGTTCCATTAGGTCCACAATAATTAATAAATCGTCCATTTCACCGTGTCAACGATATATCGGATTCCTTGATAAACTGTTCTGCCTCTGATCTGGCTACTGCATGTTCTCTTTCTGCATTTATATGTCCATTATCGAAAGTGAATTTCGAAGTGTCATTTTATCCGGTTTTATTTTATCCACGCCCTTTATCTTCGCTTCCGATAATTCTGCTTTTATTTTATCATTTATCCCGGATTCTTCAATGAGTTTCTGTTCTGCCTTTGTCTTTACATTCCACAATGTTTCTATTAATACAGTTTCCATCATGTCAACAACTCCTTTTCTTATTATCTTTACATTCCACAATGTTTCTATTAATACCACCGCACAGAACTGGTGCGGCGGTTTTCAGAATTACTTTACATTCCACAATGTTTCTATTAATACAGCATAACAGATATAATATATAAATTTTTTATTGTATCCTTTACATTCCACAATGTTTCTATTAATACTTCAGTGACGTGCATAGTAACTGATTGGCCGAAATCTTTACATTCCACAATGTTTCTATTAATACCGGGAGCAAACTTGAATCAGCTAAGAGATTCAAACGTCTTTACATTCCACAATGTTTCTATTAATACTGGTTTCAGCCGTGCCTGGACAGTGCCGTTATCATCCACCTTTACATTCCACAATGTTTCTATTAATACTAGTCCCCACTAAGTTTAAATTGTAAGGGGGAAATACTTTACATTCCACAATGTTTCTATTAATACGATTATGTCATGAGCCTCTAATGAAAACGTATTTACTTTACATTCCACAATGTTTCTATTAATACCATCCGTTCCGACAAGTCCCTTATTATATAGTTCTTCTTTACATTCCACAATGTTTCTATTAATACCACAACAGCAGTTTGCTAACTGAGACTGTAATGCATCTTTACATTCCACAATGTTTCTATTAATACGCCGATCATTGCAGCTACAGTCTCACCGGTTCCCTGTCTTTACATTCCACAATGTTTCTATTAATACCCACCGGAACCAATCAGAAGGTAAATTTGAGCATTTCTTTACATTCCACAATGTTTCTATTAATACGATTTTTTCATTAACAAGCATTGCCACTACATCAATCTTTACATTCCACAATGTTTCTATTAATACGTTTCTGCGACCGTTGGATGCTTCGGCTGTTCTTCGATCTTTACATTCCACAATGTTTCTATTAATACTGACCTGTGATAGAATATACTTAGAAGTGTTACTACTTTACATTCCACAATGTTTCTATTAATACCTGTGGCCTGGAACATATTACTACAGCGCAAGCGATACTTTACATTCCACAATGTTTCTATTAATACGATTATAAAATTGAGGATGGAACATTCATTTCAGGACTTTACATTCCACAATGTTTCTATTAATACTCATTGTGAGTGGCTTGTGACTATGACACTGGAAGACCTTTACATTCCACAATGTTTCTATTAATACCTGAATTCGGCACGATTGCCCAGCCCTTTGGTGGTTTCTTTACATTCCACAATGTTTCTATTAATACAAACTGGGAAGCAAGGGAACATCTGTGCTTTTATTACCTTTACATTCCACAATGTTTCTATTAATACGACACTTCTCAGAATCTTGTTATCTCATACACCAGACTTTACATTCCACAATGTTTCTATTAATACGGTAGCGCAGAGCGAGACCACCCCGATGGAAGAGTACCCTTTACATTCCACAATGTTTCTATTAATACCATGATTCCTTTTCAGATGATGCAAGATGCTATTAACTTTACATTCCACAATGTTTCTATTAATACCTGACAGCGACTTTTGCTCCAATTCTGGAATCCATCTTTACATTCCACAATGTTTCTATTAATACTCTGGCAGTTGCCAAGAGCAAACATTAGCGATATAACTTTACATTCCACAATGTTTCTATTAATACGTGGTAGCACGACAGGCATTGTAACATCTGTATCTTCCTTTACATTCCACAATGTTTCTATTAATACTCGGGACGATCGCGCCAGATACCATCGTAAAAAAACTTTACATTCCACAATGTTTCTATTAATACTTTTGGATTCTTTGTTTTGTGCTTTCGGCTACCTGCTTTACATTCCACAATGTTTCTATTAATACCAGATGAAGAGATTCAAAGCTTTCAAAGTATCTACCCTTTACATTCCACAATGTTTCTATTAATACACTCTTCGTAGGCCGGTTGCGTCAGCGTCGACAGACTTTACATTCCACAATGTTTCTATTAATACCGTATTATCTGCACATTGCCTACGCGAACAGTGCTGACTTTACATTCCACAATGTTTCTATTAATACGTGTCTTTCTTGTTGCAAAACAGAAATTCAACACCACTTTACATTCCACAATGTTTCTATTAATACCAAGTCTACTTCCCGAAGTAAATACACAGGGAGCAAACTTTACATTCCACAATGTTTCTATTAATACGTACAGTGGACACCGCCGACAGATTTATACAAAGTGTCTTTACATTCCACAATGTTTCTATTAATACTGAAATTGATGCAAAAATTGACGAAATGGTTGCAGACTTTACATTCCACAATGTTTCTATTAATACGGTTGCTTACGGCATGGCAGAGACAGCTCCAATTTCAGTCTTTACATTCCACAATGTTTCTATTAATACATATTCTGATCGAAGAAGTTAGCCTTATCGGTTTTGCCTTTACATTCCACAATGTTTCTATTAATACCTCCGCCATCTTGAGACCACAGATCGCCAATATCGTACTTTACATTCCACAATGTTTCTATTAATACAGTCTTGAGCGCTGAGATTATCAAAGCCATGTGCCTCTTTACATTCCACAATGTTTCTATTAATACGGAAACTATGCAAGTCTTGACCGTTATTCACTCAACTTTACATTCCACAATGTTTCTATTAATACGGCTCAGCAGAACCAGGCAAGATTTACTACTCATGTCTTTACATTCCACAATGTTTCTATTAATACTGCGGTAGAACTATCGTTCAACAGACATTATTTGTACTTTACATTCCACAATGTTTCTATTAATACCTATCAGTAGCCTTGAAATAAGCACCGTCTTTTTGCTTTACATTCCACAATGTTTCTATTAATACCAGTTCATGACTGAATTTTGCATTATGGTATATTACTTTACATTCCACAATGTTTCTATTAATACGTGTAAAAATAACTTCCCGGTTTGGTTATTGTGTTCTTTACATTCCACAATGTTTCTATTAATACTATTGGACGTCTCAGGGATGGACACTTGAAGCAATTTGCTTTACATTCCACAATGTTTCTATTAATACAACGTTGCTCCATATGCCTTTCCTACTGTTATACAACTTTACATTCCACAATGTTTCTATTAATACCCTGAGCCATTCTCCGTTGACAAGTTGCCATGCTGTCTTTACATTCCACAATGTTTCTATTAATACGGTAAAAATGACTCCGACTCAAATGAGAAATAAAATTCCTTTACATTCCACAATGTTTCTATTAATACGGCTGTGGAAATCGCAGCAATCGTTGTCTCTTCCATCTTTACATTCCACAATGTTTCTATTAATACGGGCGGTTTTGAAATCATTATGAAATATATTTTAGTCTTTACATTCCACAATGTTTCTATTAATACGAAGCTCTTGCAAATGGACTTGAGTACGGAATTGTAAACTTTACATTCCACAATGTTTCTATTAATACAATGACAGAAGCATTTGAAAAGATTATTGTTAATGCCTTTACATTCCACAATGTTTCTATTAATACTTTGCAGTATCTTTCTGCATCCTCTCCGGTCTGGTCCTTTACATTCCACAATGTTTCTATTAATACGGTCTTCCGGGAATAATGAACCTTGCAGCTGCATCCTTTACATTCCACAATGTTTCTATTAATACCCGTGCTCCACATCCACATATAATACAAGACTTATTTTACCACTTTCTGTCGACCCTGTCATTTACAATTTTTTTGAAACAAAATTTGCATTCCCAATAGCCTCCAAATCCTCCATTTTCCTTATAAATAAAGGCTTTGTCGACCTCCCGGGATTTTTTCCGTATCGTAGGTCGACAATTACAGAATGAAACTGGTTGCATCATCTTTCCGTCCCCAGAATTCCTTATCCAACCATTTTTCCTGCCTTGATTTAAAAATAATCACAGAATCCAATTCTTTATCTATATACAATTTAAGTTCCTGTTGTAATTGCGCCAACTGAGCCTTAGAAATCTCGCCTTCAAAAACAGAATTCTGAATATGCGTCAGATATCTTTTACATATTTTAAAAATCTTCGACCAACGCTTCGCACCGTTCTCCTGCTGACTTACGTCATAAACCAAAACAACATACATAATTCACCACCATATTCTGAACCCTTCATATTCTTTTTCACCGAGCAGATGCTTTATCAATTTATAACACTCCAACCTAAGTAAATACTGATAAGAAACCTGCCTCCCCAAATCCTTATGCATTACAGTCTTCTTAAGACTTTTTTCAAGTTCAGAAACAATCAATTTAGAAGCATCTTTTTTCAAATGAAGAAAATTCAGTTCCTCCGTAAAACTATCTTCCGTAATCTGGTTTCGATTCAATAACGAAAAAATCAACCTGTCACCAATTAATGGCTTAAACACTTCCGCAATATCCAGACTTAACGAAAAACGTCTCGCTCCAGGTTCATGCAGATAACTGATCGTAGGATTCAACTGCGTATGATAAATTTCACCAAGCACTTTCGTATAAATCAGTGTATTAACAAACGAGAGCAAAGAATTGATCATATTATCTGGTGGATGCATTACACGCTTCTCAAACCGAATCTCCTGATTGACAATCACATTCCACGCAGCATAATATCTTCTTCTGATATTACCTTCAATTCCCATCAGCTCTTCAATTGTTGTCACACTGCTTAGCTGTTTACGAAGCGAATCCACATCTCTAAGATATTCATCCACATCTTTTCCACGGCCATTATAATATCGCAAATTCCGATAAATACTATCCGCTGCCGCCTCTATAAATTTCCTTGCAAGAACCAACCTTTTCTCATAATCTGTATAATAACTGACCTGCTTCACCAACAGTTGCCCCGCCAACAGACTTTCTCTCGGATAATAACTCCCCGTATAAAAATTATAATAGTTAAAAAAATGCATCGGAATTCCGTACTGCGATATATAATTAATAAACTTTGTATTAAACGACATCTCGGACATAACATAAATATCCGAAATCCTCTCAATCGGAATATCCCTTTTCTCACCATCATAATTTGTAAACTGAAGCGTATTATCCTTCCGTTTCAAATCCCCGTTATTATAAACGTAAAAACTTTGTTTCATACTTTTCCCCCGATACAAATCCAAAGTTTATATGGTACACAAATCATAATAAGCACATTTTTTACACAATTTACTATTACCCGAAACCGATGGAACCTCCTGATGTTGGATGTCTGTAATCTCAACAAAAATCCTTTCCAGAATTTCCACATCCTTTTCCGACAATTCAACAATCACAGACTTCTTCAACAGCGGATAATCAATCTTCCCCTTAAGACCACTCACGCCTCGCTGCTGCAAATAATAAAGATAATACTTCACCTGCCAGATTCCAGCATCTTCCACAGCCTTACTCTTCTTAACCTCATGCAATTCCTTATGCTCACTGATAAAATCAATGTTTATAATATCATCAATATTTACATGTTTATCCTTCTTCTTATAGCTGCTCTCATCCAGAATCTTACCCAAAATTACATCTTCATTCTCTGCTTCCATCCGGATATCATGACAAAAATACCACAATTTCCGCTTACAAACGAAATAATAATAAATCATCACCCCAGTGATTCTTTCATCCATTTTCATCACCTACATAAATATACCATCCATCTCCAACTCTTCATTTAATAACAAACCTGCACCTTTTCCATTTTCTGAATCAAAGTCATATTTATATCTTGCTCTGTGAATATCCATAATGTTTCTGCCATTTTTACTTCCAATTACATCCCTGTCTACCCCTTTGGGGAATTTATTATAAATACTCATGCTCAACGTCACATCTTCAAGCCTGTTTTTAATAATACTTCTGACTTCTTTTCTCAGATTTGGCTTTCTTAAAAAATCTATTCCATATTCAAACAATTCCTGTTTTTTATCATAAATCTCTTCCGGCACAATCGTAATACTTTTTATATCCCTCACTTTAGCTTCTTTTGATGTATATTCTGCCGGATGAATTGTCGAAAACCTTTTCAACCATTCTTCAATTTCTTTGTAATAGCTCGTTTCAGTTATTTCTTCCGGATTGTAAACATTGTTCATATAAACCGTTTTTAGTTCTTCACCAAACAATATATTTTCATATTCATGAAGAAATCTTAAAGAACGGTCATACATGTCTGAATCATAAACTCGATCTTTTCCCACACCATTTCGATTATCATATACAACAATATTCGGTTCTTCAGGAACATATCGCCCTTTTCGGTTGCATCGTCCCATTCTCTGCAAAAGACTGTCCGCTGTACACATTTCAGTATAAAGTATATCAAAATCTATATCCAGACTCGCCTCTACAATCTGCGTTGTTATCCATATTCCCGGCTTTTCCGATTCCGAAAAAAGCATGATTTTTTCTTCCAAAAAAGCCCTGTCTCTTCTGATATAGCAAGAATGCAAAAGTTCTACGTTTTCCGTTCTTTCCTGCATTTCTTTATAAATTTTTTGTGCCTTGGACACAGTGTTACAAATAACCAGAACTTTTTTAGTGCTTCCCTGTTCTAATATCCTCTCAATATTTATTTCCGACTTTTCAATTTGAATTTTGTGTCTTGGAAACTGATCTAACTGATATTCTTTTTCTGTAAAATCTTTAAACTGATATTGCATTCCTTCTGATAACCCATATTTTTCCATGAACTTCTTTAAAACAGGTGGAAATGTAGCTGTAATAATAGCAAAATATCCTCCCATTTCCTGTATTGTCTTCAAGCCATAAATAATTGTTGCAATAACCCTCGGTTCATACGCCTGGATCTCATCCAAAATTAATTTCGAATACTTTAAGGTTGCAGCCAAAATCTCCGTCCCCAATGCCTTATAAACAAATTTAAAAAGTTGATCTACAGTACATACAGTTAATGGCTGTGACAACATTTTTGCGCGATTATATTTTTCATCAATATCTGTGTCATCCTGTTCAAATTCTTTCAAATACATAGCCATACTATCTGAATGCAATAATGCAACATCACTGTAAGAATAATTCGTTTTAATTCGAGAATAAATCGCATTAGAAGAAACTTTTAATGGCAATGTATAAAAACCCTTTTCTCCATTTAACCATAATAATGCCGCTTCTGTTTTTCCAGAACCTGTAGGTGCTACAATAACCAGATTTTCATTTTTATGTTCCATCATGAATTTCTGTGCAGGCCGTAATTCTTTGTTCTGAAGATAAACTTCTATATTTTTCTTCAATTTTTTCTCCCGCAGATCTGGTGCAATTTCTGCCTTTTCGTACCCTGCACTTACTGTATAATCAAATTTATTGAGCAGTCCTTTAATCAAAAGATACTCATTCCATATTTTAGAATCTACTGTAAATTTAGGCGTACAAATATTATTACGGTATAATAGTTTATTCAAATTGCTGCAATATAACTTGTCAATATCTTTTCCAAGATATTCTTTGATTTGCTTTAAATAATATTTTTCTGCATATTTCCGAATATCAGGTCCTTCATAACAATCATCTCTGTCATGATGATGATATACTGCTGTAATAAAGGGTCCGAAATCTTCTTCTGAAAACAGTTCAGACAATCTTTTAAATTCTTTTTTCGATATGGTAACTGCGCTTAAAAATCCGTGTGGAATCTGCGTATCCCGCTTTATATCAGGATACATTTTTTTAATCAAATTCGAATTTACCAAACCTTGAAAAATCAGGTTTGCTTTTCCCCAATCGTGTATTCTGCATGCCTCTGTAACCAGACATTTTTCTTTTTCTGTAAAATATTCTCCATATTCTAAAAAAAACATCTCTGCACATTTTACAATGTCGTCCTGATGTTCCTTTAACGTTTTCTGTTCCTCTTCTTTCGTATCCTGCAAATGAGCTATATTATTTTTAATAACCTTAAGATCTGTCTCTGTAAATTCATTCTCAAGATTTATTATAAGATTTTCCAGTTCATTTCTGACTTTATCAATCTCTCCCTGCGACAAAATCTTTTTTCCGGATTTTGCATAATACTCCATAGACTTCTCCTTCCGGAGACAGAACATCTGCTCTGCCTCCTTGTAAGCTTCCCATAATCCATTGTATTTCAAATACAAATCATATTACTGAACTGCCTTCTTATAGTTAATCAACAAAATATCAATGCTGCATCTTTCTCGAAGTCATCCACATATGCCCCTTCGTCTATCACCACTCCTCCAGAACAATAATAAGCCTTTACTCTTCCATTTTCTTTTTTCCAGCGACGCAGACCCTGCTTTGTGATTTCATATTCTTTTGTGAGATTGTATATTGTTCCACGTCTGTCTCCTAACTCGATTCCATAGCTCACCGGTATATACATATCTCTCTTTATTTCCACTTCATCTTCCTGATGGATATTCACAATATCCACCCGCTCAATATCCAGAAGATCTTCATAACGTCCCAGTGATAAATATCTTGGTGGATATTTCAGTGAATTATATACTTTCTCAAAATCATCCTCTTCTGGAATTACATGTATCACCATATCATTGTCACAGACCAGTTCAACATTGGCAATTCCCCTGAAAATTCCATACCTTTCTCCATCTTCAACACAGATCTGATGGCGTCCTTCTTCATATTTCGTACCTGCTGAAAATGAATATCTTGTATAAAGTTCTGATACGGTTCCACTATTTGTTCCCTGTATGCAGAGCTTCATTGGATGAAACTCTGTATAACCACAAGCTGCATGGATCATCCCAAGAACTGTAGAATATGGTGGAAGAGGAAATGTTTCTTTAATAATAAAGCTGCTGGGTTTTTTATAATTTACCAGGTTCTGAAAACACTTAACCCTGATTGCCCTCTCCATAATACTGCTCCACTTCCTCTTTCAAATGATTAAATACTGCGCCTACAGATTCTGCTCTTAATACCTCTTTTAATTTATCTTCATTATCAAAAATACCTGCTGTAATTCCTGCATACGTATAATTTCTGATATTATCATCCTCAAGTAATTCCTGCAGTGTATTTACATTAATTTTATTTGCATCCACTTTTACTCTGTTCTCAAAAAATGGATTTTTTCTGCCGTATCTGCCTCCAATTATAAATAATGGACTGAGATTTTCTCTTCTTCCTTTGATATCTCTGTACAAATAATGAACAGAATCCAGGAGAACTTTCACTCTTTCTACTTTCTCCTCTTCTGCAATATTGATCTCACCATCTACACCAACTCTGTCCAGATCTATTGACATAGTATAAGAATAATAAGAGCGATGGATCTCACTCTGCGCAATTCCATTCTGCAGATTTCCTCTCACAGCAAGTCCCATATTGGTCAAAAATTCAAGATTTCCCTGAAATGGCTCCAATGCGATCGCATTGCTAAGTCTGGCAACTGCACTTCTTGTAGAAGCTCCACCATTCTGATCTTCCCCTTTAGAAGTCGTTTTCATATATCCAAACAGATCAATCTCCGGATAATCTTCAATCGTCGCTGAGGGCGCAAACTGTACTACTCCACTTTTTCCATCCACAGGGGTTGTATCCCAGTTTGCCTGCTGCACCATGTTATATCTCAGCGCCTGTCTGGAAATATAAGAATACTCTTCATAATCTCCTCTGGTCATTTTTTTCAGTGATGAAATATTTCCAATTCCTTCTCCATAGTTCGCACTTTCTGCCAGGAAAATTACTGTAAATGTTAAACCTTCTCTTTTCATAATCATGCTTCCTCCTTCTTCGGCTCGTAAGATCCCACTAATCCCATTACAAACGCATATCCATATTCTGTAAATTTCTGCTTGTCATTTAACATCTGAACAAACCCTGTTGGTATCAAAAGTTCATGTCCATCTTCATTTCTCTTGGAACCATACGCACTGTACAAACGCATCACAACGTCCATAAATTTATTTACATTTCTCACGGCTAAAGCATTCAACAGCTGATATTCAATGCCCCTCAAGCCTTCACTGGAAGTCATACCCTTTGCAGTCATAATTGCTTTTCTTAGATCCGCTCCACTTTTTTTCATAGCTCCACAAGTCATAGAAATCTCCTTTCCTTTCTCATTTCTTTCTTCACAATCTAAATATGTCAATACAATCTCCGTCCATAACTGTATTTCATATACCCAGAATATATAAAAATTCTTTGATTCTTCTTTTATATTTTCTTTAAGAAGCTGATTTAACAACTGATACTGGTCTCGATGCTGCAAAAGATTCATGACTACAGTTTCATGTACATTTACAAAATTATCTTTGATTTTAGTAAATGGAGATTTTGCCAGCGATGTCAGAGCATCAGATACCCTTGATTCGCAAATAATTTCCAGCATTTTTTTATGGATAATACTCAATCTATACCTGTCATCTGCACTCACTCCACGCAAGATAACCTGTACATTAGATAATTCCTGCTGTTTTTTTCTTAGTAAAATATTGATCGTCTCTGCAAACCACTGGGAATATTTCTTGTTCTCAGTTTTTTCTCCTTCCTGATCAATTCTTCCAATTTTAGAATTTGCATCTAACAAAGCACCAATGCTGTTATTTATATTTACAAAAACAAATTTATTGGCATATAACCGGAATCCCAACGGACTGAGCGCATATATAAAAGCACAACCAGGGCAAAGAAACGCATCCACTTTACAGTCCCAGAATGCAGAACGTTTTCTTGTAAAATCATCTCCAACTTCATTCATGAATGCTATCGAGACCTTTTCTTTCGGCCCTATTGGATCACCACAATCAATACAGAGATCTTTTGCCTTCTTATGATCTGCACTCAGATACTTTCGAAATGGTTCGGAAAAATCTTTTTCAAACACCTCTCGCATATCTTTTTTTGCATTAGGACGTAAAAGAAAACATTTTCCATTCCAGAACCGGTTTATATAAGTATATATAATACTCTTCATTGCAAAAGTTTCGCTGCATTCTGGCTGATTTATAAAATCCAGAAGTTCTGCTAATCTGTTTTTCAGTTCTTCTGATGACAATTTATCACTGAGTTTGTTCTTTTTTAATTTCTCATAAATTTCCGGATTTTCAATTTTCTTTTTAATATTTGCAAAGCCAGCCTGATAACTGTTTGACTGCAGCTTGTCATTGATAAATTTCAGATCATCTTTTTCCTGTTTTCCCGGATTCCATTTTTCAGCTTCTATCTTTTCAATACATGTTTGAATTTTATCCTTAATTCCCTGATACGTACTAAATGGTCCAAAATACCTGATAAAGGCCTTAAAATACATATCTGTCCAATCCGCGTTTTTCGCAAAATCCATGCTGACCCATAATGCCTGGTCATCATCGGAATGACCGAAATCAACACCTTCCTCTGCCCCTGCAGTTTCAAGCATATAATGAAATCCTACGATTCCGGCATTCTTTAGGAAATCACCAAGAGTGATCACATATTTTTCCATGATAGCACACCTCCTAATATATGACTTCCCACATGCCCTTACCTAATGATCTACGTGTTCCCAACCCAGCAGCGCGCAATAAATTCAGCAATTCCAGATTTCCTGTTATCTTATATACCCCGATACTTCCATCTATAAATCGTCCCCAGGTTCTTGTTACCACTTTTTTCCCTTTCAACAGAGCTATGGAAAAATCACTGATATCCATTTTCAAATTCAGTTTTTCAAGAAAAATCCTGAGATTTTCTTTTACCATTTCTCCAAATTCCGGATCTTCACATGTATAGTACTTGTCACTATTATCCGCGGAATCATGTTTTCGGACAATAAGTGCACTTTTCATTTTTATAATGAGTTCTGTGTCTTGAATTTCTGGAATATTCCGTATCTTTACTGACATTAACCGCATGGAATTTTGATACATAGGATACGGTTTATATTTCATAAGTACAAATGCATTGTAAAATTCGATCAGTTCACCTATATCTGCATCTGAAAATGTCATAATAAATCTGCTATGATTAAGCAGTATTTTTTCCTGTGTAAATCTCGCCCCGGGTAAGTATGTCGCCCAGACATAAGTTTTTAATATGGACGAATTTTTATTATAGAGCTTTTCAAAAAGTGCCGGAGAATAATTTTCCACAGCAGCTTTTAGAAAACTCACTAAAACCTTGTCCAGTTCAGCCGGAATCTCCGTTGTCTCTAACTGAAATTCCAATCTTAGTTCATTCATCTTGTTCCTCCTTTCTGGAAGTTGTTAATTAATTGGTGTTTTCTTTCTTCTAAAATAGCATAGGTTTCGTATAAAGTCAACATCTAAAATGATTAATATTCTAATGGATTGTTTTTTATTGTTAATAATAAATATTTATCTGCATTAAAAAATTCGCCTTTAATTTTATGTATGTATCATTTATAATACTCAAAGATACAATCCATTTTGGAATGTGAATTTAGATTATTAATCATTAATCTATGATTCTAATTTTTATAATAGTCCCATATTGGAACCCATAACAAGGAACTTCCCCGTAGTGGTAAACTTCCGTGTCAACCACGCGCCGATGGTACTGACAAGAACTTTCCTTTTAGCTCTGAAAGATGCAGAAAAATGGCACACCTACCGGATGATTTCCTTGTTAACTTGAAAAGGGGCCGCTGTAAAACAGATGATTTTCTAACTGTCATACAGTAGTTCCTTCTTCATTTTATAATATAACAATTATATCAGCCCCAACACCTTCACCGCATTACTCTCCGTCACGGCCACAACCTCCTCGCAGCTGACACCCTTAATCTCCGCAATAGTCTTCACAACCTCCGGCAGATACAGCGAACTGTTACGTTTCCCACGGTTTGGCACAGGTGCCATATACGGACAGTCGGTTTCCAGAAGAATCTGGTTTAAGGGTGCGTATTCCACTACTTCTTTCAGCTTCCTGGAATTCTTAAATGTAACCACACCACCGATTCCCAGGTAAAGTCCCATATTCAGATACTCTCTTGCAATCTCCTTACTATAGGAAAAGCAATGGATAACTCCGCCATACATTCCATCCTTCATATACTCTCTCACAATATTCAGCGTATCCTCCGCTGCATCACGGCTGTGGATCATAAATGGGAGCTTCTTTTCACGGGCGATGTCCATCTGCTGGCGGAAGACTTTCTGCTGGAGAAGATGCTCTTCTTTCTCCTTATGCCAGTAATAATCCAGACCGATCTCGCCTACGGCTACTGTTTTTTCCATGTCACAATATCTGCGGATCTCATCCAGAACAGCTGCATCCACCTTATCCGCATCATCCGGATGAACACCCACCGCACCATAAACAAACGGATACTTCTCCACCAAATCATAAACCCGGTCAAAATGTCCCACAGAAGCACAAACATCCACAATATGCCCGATCCCGTTCTCCTGCATACTCTCAAGCATCTCAAACCGATCCTCGTCAAAAGCCTCATCGTCATAATGGGCATGGGTATCAAAAATCATAGCTTTATCCACAGTCATCTCGTCACCGACGGAAACTTTTCCACCTTTCAGCACTCTTGTAAACACCCCTTCCCGGGGCATGATGCACTCACCCATCTTCTGAAAAATGGCACAGCCATTGTGACACTCTTTTCCGATCTGAGTCAGCTCCAGCACAACCTCGCCACAGCGAAATCTGGTACCAACCGGAAGTTTCGCAAAATCAATCCCCTCCACAACCAGATTTTCGCCAAAAGCACCATCCTCAACATCAGCGCCCCTCGCCCGGAACGCCTCAATCTTTTCACTGGAAAGAAGACTCACCTGCCGATGCCACTTCCCGGCATGAGCATCCCCCTCAAGCCCCCAGTCCTCCACAAAAACCGCAGACCCCACATTCCTCTTCTGAGTCCCCTTCATCTCACTGATACAAACCGCAAGTACTTTTCCCATAACAAACTCCTATTAATTACACATCGTTACCAAATTTGTTCCTACATATCACACCAGTAATATTAATTTCCACCTATCAACACATCCGGTAAAACCTACAACACATACGACAAACCGTACCACATTCAACAACCAGCCCAACGGAGGCAGGGCCAGTACGGTGACGTTAGCGGAGCGGCCGTCGAGAGGCGAGTATAGCTGCTGCCACCGAGCGCCTGTTTGAATACAAGCAGCATAAGCTGCTTGTATTCATGAGGAAGTAGCGAAGCGGATTCCGAATGTCCTCTGTCTCCAGCGAGTTGGCGCGAATGGCAGCAAACCAGCGACGCAGCCGAACAGGCCGCACAGCGTGTCACCGTACTGGCCATGACTTCGTGGGCCGTCCGCTTGTTAATAAATACACTCTATATCCTACCGTCCACACTCCCCGGCCTCACCCGTAAGTATCTCAATCCCATGCCCCAACGCATCAATAATAACCTCAAGACACTCCCGCACAGCCTTAGGACTCCCCGGCAAATTAACAATCAACGTCCCCTTCCGAATCCCAGCCGTCCCCCGACTCAACATCGCCCTCTTAGTAATCGTCAAACTAAACGCCCGCATCGCCTCCGGAATCCCCGGCACACGCCGCTCGATCACGTCCTCCGTAGCCTCCGGCGTCACATCCCTTTTGGAAAACCCGGTACCACCCGTAGTCAAAATCAGCTCCGCCAGACCCTGATCCGCAATCTCAGCCATCCGGGCACCAAGCATCCCACGGTCATCTGGCAAAACATCCATAGAAACAACCACGTACCCGGCTGCCTCCACAATCTCCTTCACAGCCGGCCCACTAAGATCTTCACGCTCCCCTTTATAACCCTTATCACTAGAAGTAATCACCGCAACTCTCTTCATCACTTAACCTCCAATCTGAGCCATACAAAGCTTCTCCGTCTTATCATCCTTCTGTTTCTCCAGGCCTCCGCCAAAAGCATGCCCGTCCGGTTTCTCCGCCAGAGCCTCCAGGATCACAGCCTTCAGCTCCTCATCCGAGCCACCACCACGGATCACAGCACGAAGATCCCGCCCCGCCGCATACTGCAGACAAGTCTTCAAAAAACCCTGGGAAGTCAGCCGAATCCGGTTACACTCCCCACAAAACTTATGGCTTACCGCACTGATAAACCCGATTTTCCCGGAAAAACCATCTACATCATAATAATGGCACGGGCCATTTCCAAGGGGCTCCCCCACATACGGCGAAAACCGCGGAAGTTTTTCCCCAAGGATCCCAAGCAGCTCCTCCTCCGACACCCCATGAAATTCTTTTCCCATTCCAATAGGCATCATCTCAATAAACCGCACATGCACCTTATGATCCCTGGCCAGAAACGCCACCTTACAAAGATCCTGATCCGGAATCCCAAGAGGCACACAGTTAATCTTCAACGAAATCTCCGGATACTTCAGCGCTTCCGAAATCCCCTCAAGGGTCCGTCCAAGTTCATCCCGCCTGGTGATCCGCCTGCTGCAGGTCTCATCCAGCGTATCCAGACTGATATTCAATCCGTCCAGTCCCGCCCGGGCAAAATCCCTCATCTGATCTTTCAGAAGCACACCATTTGTAGTCAGAGTCACCTTCTCGATCCCCGGCATATTTTTCAGTTTTTCCACAAGCTTGGGCATCCGCGGCCTCACCAGCGGTTCTCCGCCAGTCAGCTTGATCTTTCGGATCCCCAGCTCTGCCATCACCCGGCAGATCCTCAAAATTTCCTCTTCCTGCAAAACGAGGGAGCGCTCCACATGCTGCACTCCCTCCTCCGGCATACAATAAATACACCGCAAATTACATCTGTCAGTTACGGAAATCCTGAGATAATCAATATTTCTTCCGCACCTGTCTATCATTTTTCCTCAAAACGGAAATCTCCGCTTTTTCCTCCTGTTTTCTCTTCCAGATGGATATCAGACATGACCATGCGTTTGTCGATTGCCTTACACATATCATAAATGGTCAGAAGCGCCACCTGAACACCTGTCAGCGCCTCCATCTCCACGCCTGTTTTCCCCTCTGTTTTTACCGTACAGAACACACGGATCACTCCCGCATCCTCGTCCGTCTCAAAATCCACAGAACATTTCTGGATGGGAAGTGGATGGCACATGGGGATCAGGTCAGAAGTACGCTTCACACCCATGATACCCGCCACACGGGCCACGCCAAGCACATCGCCCTTTTTCACATTTCCGCTTTTTACTGCGGCCATGATCTCCGGGCTTACCTGAATGGAACCGGTAGCTGTTGCTGTACGGTGAGTGTCCTGTTTATTGGACACGTCTACCATAACAGCATTGCCATTTTCATCAAAATGATTCAGTTTCATATTTAGCAGATCTCAGCGCCTGCAGGCATCTCTTTCTCCGGTACCATCAGGGAAAGATTTCCGTCTGCATCCTCTGCACAGAGGATCATGCCCTCACTGAGGATTCCTGCAAGCTTGGCAGGTTTCAGGTTTGTAACAACCATAACTTTTTTGCCAACCATTTCCTCTGCGGAATAGTGAGCCTTGATTCCGGATACGATCTGGCGAACCTGACTTCCGATCTTAACCTGGGAGCAGAGAAGTTTTCTGGATTTCTTAACTTCCTCGCAGGCAATGATCTCACCAACCTGGAACTGAAGTTTTTCAAAATCATCAAAAGTGATCTCCGGTTTTGCCTCGATGTCGATCACATCTTTGGCTTCCTCTTTCTCCTCTTTTGCTTCTTCCTTCGGCTCTTCTTTCTTCGGATGAAGCTTCTCAACTTTCTCAAGAACCTCTTTCAGTTCAAGTCTTGCAAAAAGAATCTCCGGTTTGTCTGTTACGCGGTTTCCTGACGGATAAAGGCCAAACTGCTCCATATCCTCAAGAGTTCTCTCGTTTGCGTTGAGCTGTACAAGAATACGCTCTGTTGTACGCGGCATAAAAGATTTCAGAAGAGATGCACCGATGCAGATTCCCTCAACCAGGTTGTAGAGAACAGTTGCAAGACGATCCTGTTTTGTCTCATCCTTTGCAAGTGCCCATGGCATTGTCTCATCAATATATTTGTTGCAACGTTTGAACAGGGAGAATACCTCTGTGATGGCATCTGCAACACGAAGTTTGTCCATTTTTGCGGAAACGTTCTTCGGAACCTGAAGGATGAAGTTCTTAAGATCTTCATCAACCGGCTCAGTAACATTCTTGTTCTCAACGATTCCGTTGAAATATTTATTGGACATGGAGATCGTACGGTTTACAAGATTTCCAAGTGTGTTTGCAAGGTCAGAATTCAGTCTCTCAACCATCAGCTCCCATGTGATGACACCATCATTCTCAAACGGCATCTCGTGAAGTACGAAATAACGGACAGCATCTACACCAAAGAACTCAACAAGCTCATCTGCGTAAATTACATTTCCTTTGGATTTACTCATTTTTCCATCGCCCTGAAGAAGCCACGGATGTCCGAATACCTGTTTCGGAAGCGGAAGATCCAGAGACATCAGGAAGATCGGCCAGTAAATCGTATGGAAACGAATGATATCTTTTCCGATAAGGTGAAGGTCTGCCGGCCAGTATTTGTTGAATTTATCGCTGCTGTTTCCGTCGCAGTCATAGCCGATACCTGTGATATAGTTTGTCAGGGCATCCAGCCATACATATACAACATGCTTCGGATCAAAATCTACCGGGATTCCCCATTTGAAGGATGTTCTGGACACACAGAGATCCTGAAGACCCGGAAGAAGGAAGTTGTTCATCATCTCGTTTTTACGGGACTCCGGCTGGATGAAATCCGGATGTGTGTTGATGTAGTCGATCAGTTTGTCTGCATACTTGCTCATTTTGAAGAAATATGCCTCTTCTTTAGCCGGTACACATGGACGTCCGCAGTCCGGACATTTGCCATCTACAAGCTGGGACTCTGTGAAGAAAGACTCACATGGTGTACAGTACATTCCTTCGTAATGACCCTTGTAGATATCTCCCTTTGCATACATTTTTTTGAAGATTTTTTTGACCTGCTCTTCATGGTCTTTATCTGTTGTACGGATAAATTTGTCATAGGATGTGTTCATCAGATCCCAGATACGTTTGATCTCACCGGAAACGTTATCTACGAATTCCTTCGGTGTAACACCAGCTTCCTCGGCCTTCAGCTCGATCTTCTGGCCATGCTCATCCGTACCTGTCTGGAAATATACGTCATAACCCTGCTGTCTCTTAAAACGTGCGATGGCATCTGCAAGAACAACCTCATAAGTATTTCCGATATGCGGTTTACCGGATGTGTACGCAATGGCAGTGCTGATATAATATCTCTGCTTTTCCATTTTTCTTTCCTCCATAATATAAAAAATAATTGCATGCTTACTCATAACTGACCGGAAACATATCCAGTCAAATAAAAAACGTCTTCTCATACCATAACGATATGAGAAGACGAGTTATTACCCGTGTTACCACTTCTGTTCGCTCCTGCCTCGCGGCAAAAACCTCATCAGGTACAGCAAGATCTATACCCTTCCGCTATAACAGGCGGTCCTGTCACTGCCTGCCGGTGTCCATTAAACGGGACATTCGCATTTCGTCTATCACGTTCAAACCGGGTCAGCAATGCCTCTCCGAAGCCATCTTCCATCTGTGCCTGCACATCCCTCTCAGTCTCGGAACTCCTTATATAAAAAGTCCTCCGGGGATTTCCCTGTAGTGTGGTGTACACATGTACTCTCTTCTTCCACGAGTTTTCCATATGGGAAAATCGTAACACATTTCCGATGGTTTGTAAACGGGGAATTTCGATACTGTATTACATTCTCCTCTGCCTGTACATCCACCGCCACGCCATCCGGAACGCAATAGTTGTCAGCGTCATTCCTGCTGCCATGCTCACCGCAAAAAGGATCGTATAGATTCCGTCTTTCTGGAATTTCGCCCAGTCCTTCATCAGCATCCAGTTCATGGTCCGGTAAAGTGCTGCTCCCGGAATCAGCGGAATTGTCGCGGAAACCAGAAATACAGTTACCGGCGTTTTATGAATTCTTGCCATACATTCTGCATACAAAGTAATAGCTACTGTTGACCAGAAACCGCACACATACGGACTTGGCGTTATGAACTCTACTGCCAGATATACAGCCCAGGACAGACATCCACCCAATGCCGCAAACCAGAGTTTTTTTCCATGGATATTAAATAATGCCGCAAAGCCAAGTGATCCCGTGAAGGATACAACCAGCTGTATGATCTCCCGCATATTTTCCTCCTGAATAAATCATAACTACTCTCAAATGCTCCCATTATCTGCTGCATTTCGCTACTCCGCAATTGATACAGTATGTAAACTCCTCATTCACTGCTTATTGCTTTTCATAACCTTCAAGAGAACTTCCCTGATTCGGTTAAAACAACAGATTCGCCACCGTAAAACCAAGGCCCACGACCAATGCCAGCAAAAGTGCCTCCATACATCGGATCAAACCTGTAATGGTATCTCCTGAAAACATATCGCGCAATGAATTGGTAAATGCAATTCCCGGTATCAGAAGCATGATATTTCCGATACTGATCAGATCCGCATGATGTCCAAGCCCGATCAGAACTGTAAGATTGGAAAGTACTCCACCGGCTCCGCAGCAAAGAAGCACTGTCAGCAGCGAGTTTAATGCGCCCTTTTTTACAAAAGCCTCAAACAGCTTCAGGGCGATACCAATCAGCGCAGAAGCGATCATATCGTTGACATCTCCTCCGAAAAACACGGAAAAAGAACCTGAAATTACAGCATAGATCAAAATCTGCGTTTTAAAAGAATATCCTTGTTTATCCCGGATCTTTTCCAGCCCCTTCTGGATCTCCTCCGGCTTCGGCCGATACTCACAGATATATCTGGAAAGCTGGTTCAGGTCATCCAGCCGTCCCAGGTCATTGGACATTCCCGGCACACGCCGCGTCTGGGTACAGATTCCAAAATCCTCTCCATAAATAGTCGTCACAATACTGGATGTGATAGAAAAAACATCCGCCCGGGAGGCTCCATATGCCAGGCAGATCCGCCGTATGGTATCTTCCACACGTCCAACCTCTGCTCCGCAGCAAAGAAGCTGTTCACCAATTGTCATCGCATAATATAAATACTGTTCCGCTTCCTCCCGCGTCATCTGGCATCCCTCACTTTCCTGATTTATTTCATCTTTATCTATTTTAGGACACGTAAATATTAAAATCAACAAGGATTTTTTGTCTTAATATTCATTTCTTCTATATTTCTTCAAAGTAATAAGCAGATATTTTCGTTTAAAATAAAACACCACCCGGACAAAAAAGATGTCTATCCCTTCTGTCCGGATGGTGTTTGTGTTTGAGAATCCAATGCTCTGCTCAGTTTTTATTTATTTGAAATCTAATATATCTTATGCAAGTTTTCCGCCAAGTTCACGGCAAGCTGCAAGTCCTTCATCATCAGGTGTGTTGTTTACAATGAGTCCTTCATCCTCAACAAGTTCTGCACCTGCGTCTTTTGCTCTGCCGCACCATGTTCTCATCCACTCTCCGTCGCCCCAGTCATAGGAACCGAAAAGTGCAACTTTTTTACCGGAAAGTTTGCCTTCCAGATCAGAGAAGAATGGCTCGAACTCACCCTCCTCAAGCTCCTCATCTCCCATTGCCGGACAGCCAAGTGCCAGAACATCATAAGAGAGAGCTTTATCTACATCTGCATCTGCAACTTCCATGATCTCAACATCCGCACCAGCTGCTTTTGCGCCTTCCTCAACAGCCTGTGCCATTGCCTCTGTGTTGCCTGTGGAAGACCAGTAAATAATTCCTACCTTGCTCATCTTAAAAACCTCCTGTTTTTAAACTTTATATTATACGCACATCTGAGATGTACAGAGATGCTTCATACCAACAACCTGCAAAATCGAATACCCCGCACGGATCTGCGCCGCAGTAAACTCCCGGCACTTATCATAGCTGTCAAAAATCCTGCGAGCCTGCTCCACATCATCATAAACCTTCCAGTAACCACACATCTTGCAGCCACTGCCTCCGAACTTCCGGAAGCCCTTCACATCTTCAATAGGATAACCCAGGAAAAGTCCGATCTCATGAGGAAATTCCGTCTTATGAAAAAATCTCTCCTTCAGACGGACGATCATCTCATCCAGAGAACCATCTATATTGTAACCATCCTGGAGCAAAAGATTCCTGGCTTCTTCCTGCTTAAGATATTCCTGCAGCATATCCGGCCGGTACACCAGAAGAAGATAATGCTTCCTGCATCCGCAGATGATCTCCATACAGATGCCTTCCCGTTCAAGACTCTCCTTATAATCCGAAATGATCTCCGGCAGCTCCGGCATTTTTTCCTTGGAAAAGGAAACAAGGTTCGCCGGTTTCATTCCCATTAATACAGGGGAACAATGATAACCTATGACAGATTCAAATTTTGCACAAGTCATTTGCATTCTCCTTTACGCTTTAGTTAGATTTCTCTAACTGCCGTAAATATACTACTAAAGTTAGTCTTTGTCAACTTATTTTTAAAAAATTTTCAATAAGAATTTTTACTGATAAAATCCTATCATTAAGGGCAAAATATTCTTCCGTAAATATACAAAAAACTATTGACAAAAACATGTCTGTCGGTTATTATGATATCAGTAATAATTATTATTACTGATAGGGAGGAAACATTATGGCAGCACTTAAATACAGCCGTCAGCGAGAATCGATCAAGGAATTCCTGAGATCCAGAACAGATCATCCAACGGCAGATACAGTATACGAGAATCTTCGACAGATCTACCCCAACATCAGTCTCGGCACTGTCTACCGTAATCTTTCTCTTCTCAGTGACATCGGCGAGATCCGGAAGCTGACCAATTTCGGAAGCGCGGACCGCTACGATGGAAGGGTCGCACCGCATTCACATTTCATGTGTACCAGATGCAACCGGGTGATCGATATGCAGTCAGACAGCCTTAACGGAATTCTTGAGCAGGCAGCTGCAGAATTTATCCACGGAAAAGTCTTTGACGTAGACGCAAGCTTCTATGGAATCTGCAAGGAATGCCTGGAAAAAGAACAAAAACAGTCTTGACAAAAATAAGATCACATGTTACTATAAAACAGTAATAATTACTATTATCAATTTAAAAGAAACAAAAAATCATAATATATTTTTATAAGAAAAGGAGATTATAACTATGGCAAAATGGGTATGTAATGTATGTGGATATGTTTACGAAGGCGAGCAGGCACCGGATGTCTGTCCAGTATGTAAAGCACCAGCTTCCAAGTTTTCCAAACAGGAAGGCGAGCTCACATGGGCAGCTGAGCATGTTGTAGGCGTAGCTAAGGGCGTCAGTGAAGACATCCTTGCAGACCTGAGAGCAAACTTCGAGGGCGAGTGCTCTGAGGTTGGTATGTATCTTGCAATGGCAAGAGTTGCTCACAGAGAAGGATATCCGGAAGTAGGTCTCTACTATGAGAAAGCAGCTTACGAGGAAGCAGAGCATGCAGCTAAATTCGCAGAGCTCCTTGGCGAAGTTGTAACAGACAGCACAGAGAAGAACCTTCAGATGCGTGTAGAAGCTGAGAACGGTGCTACAGCAGGTAAATTTGACCTTGCTAAACGTGCGAAAGCAGCTGACCTTGACGCAATCCACGACACAGTACATGAGATGGCTAAAGACGAAGCAAGACACGGAAAAGCATTCGCTGGTCTGCTTAAGAGATACTTTGGTAAATAAGAAATCCTCTTAAAATAAGGATTTTTACAAGAGAGAGCCATATAATCTGGCTCTCTCTTTTTCTGTCTTTTCGGATAAAAATTTGCACATCAATGTGCAAATTTTTCAATCTTCCGTACACTATCTGCTCTTACCTGTGCCCGAAGCTCCGTCAGATAATCTGAGAATTTCACCTGCTCATTTCCGTAGGTCATCTGCAGGTCATATTCCAGCGGTATCCAGGTTTTGATGTCAGATTCATTATGCTGGATCAGAGCTTCCAGTTTGTCCAGGGCTTTGTAAATTCTGGATTCCAGAGTCTGCTGTGCTTCCATTTCCTGATACAGTTCTGCCATCTCTTTATCAAATGGTTCCGGCAGAGTTTTCACCCATTCACCCAGCACATCGGCTTCTTTTTCTGAATCTTTTACTGTTTTTTCAAAAGCTGGGATATCCCCGGTAAAAGCTTCTCCCATATCATGGATCAGGCACATTTTCATGATCTTCAGAAAATCTGCCTCCGGAAACTCGTCGCTGACAAAATATGCCATCAGAGAAATTCTCCAGGAATGCTCCGCAACACTCTCCCGCCTGCCTCCGGATGTATAGCAATGACGCACTGCATCTTTTAATCGTTCTGCAACAGAAAGTACTTCAATCAGTTTTTCTGGTTTCATATTCGTTCTCTCTCCTCCGTCTTTTCATAATATTTTCACTGACACCAATTCTGTTCATTACTATACCATATCTCCGGTCATGGAAAACAGATGAAAAACAGAAGATTCCATTCTGAAAAAATTTGTCTCAACTAATTTATAAAAAAAATATAAACTTTATTGCATTTTTCGCCATAAGCGTCATAATGAAATTATAAACAGAAGAAAGAAGGTGATTGCCGATGGATATCACAGTGTCGGACGAGGTCTCACAGGAATATCATGAGCTTGTGAAGAACATCCTCTGTAACAGAGAGTTCCTGAAGCTGAGCCTGTACACCCACCACCAGTGGACCACACGGCTCATGCACAGTATCAATGTTTCTTACCTCTCCTGGTTCATTGCCAGGAAGCTGGGATGTGACGAGAAAGCCGCCGCAAGGGCAGGACTTCTCCACGATTTCTGTCCCTACGATTTTAAAGCAGAGACACCGACTGGTGAGCATCAGGCGTTTTATCACCCGAAGGCTGCCGCCGAAAACAGTGCCACTCACTTTGATATGACGGACAGAGAACTGGACGCAATTCTCTCACATATGTTCCCTCTGGGACCTCTTCCACGCAACAAAGAAGCCTGGATCATCAGCTTTGCCGATAAAGCCTGCGCCATTGCGGAAGGCTGCCATATCGCCATTGCACTGGCCAGGCGGAACCGGATCGTCATCAATCCGGCATAATTTCCACACAAAAAACAGGGCCGTCACCACTTCTGACGCGCCCTGTTTTTGTGTGGAAATTTATTTTATGGTAATACTTTGCAGATTACTTTATATATCTTTAGTTCTCTTTCACAACAACCTTATCCAGATGCCAGATATCATCTACATACTCCTGGATAGTTCTGTCGGATGTGAACTTACCGCTGCATGCTGTATTGAGAAGTGCCATCTTAGCCCAGCGTTTCTCATCCTTATATGCTTCCTCAACACGCTTCTGTGCCTCTGCATAGGAACGGAAGTCGCCAAGGATGAAATACTGGTCAGGTCTCGGCATGTTGCGTTTGTCGAGAAGTGAATTGTAGATGTCACGGAACATCTCTGTATCGCTGGAGAAGGTTCCATTGATCAGCTGCATCAGTACCTGACGGATCTCAGGATCTGTATTGTAAATGAAGTCCGGATCATAACCGCCGTTATTCTCATAGTTGATGATCTGGTCGGAGCTCATACCGAAGATAAATGCATTCTCCTCGCCAACCTCCTGTACGATCTCAACGTTGGCACCATCCATAGTTCCCAGTGTCGGAGCACCGTTCAGCATGAATTTCATGTTACCTGTACCGGAAGCCTCTTTACTTGCTGTGGAGATCTGCTCGGAAACATCTGCTGCCGCAAAAATGATCTCAGCGTTGGATACACGGTAGTTCTCGATGAATACAACCTTCAGCTTGCCGTTGATGGAAGCATCATTGTTTACAACATCTGCCACACAGTTGATCAGCTTGATGATCTTCTTTGCACGTGCATAAGCTGCGGAAGCCTTTGCACCAAAGATAAATGTTCTCGGATAGAAATCCATCTCCGGATGTGCCTTGATCTGGTTGTACAGATAGATCACATGCAGGATATTGAGAAGCTGACGTTTGTACTCATGAAGTCTCTTAACCTGGATATCGAAGATGGAGTGCGGGTCAACCTCAACACCATTGTGCTCCAGGATATATTTTGCAAGACGCTCTTTGTTCTTGAACTTGATGGTCATGAACTCCTGAAGAGCCTTCTCATCGTCTGCGTAAACTTTAAGCTTGGAAAGCTGGGAAAGATCTGTGATCCAGTCCGGTCCGATCTTGTCTGTTACCCAGTCAGCCAGAAGCGGGTTTCCATGAGCAAGGAAACGTCTCTGTGTGATACCGTTTGTTTTGTTGTTGAACTTCTCAGGCATCATCTCATAGAAATCCTTCAGCTCCTGATTCTTGAGGATCTCGGTATGAAGGCGTGCAACACCGTTTACAGAGTAGCCTGCAACGATCGCAAGGTGAGCCATCTTAACCTGTCCGTCATAGATGATCGCCATCTTCTTGATCTTCTCGAAGTTTCCAGGATATTTCTGCTGGATCTCAAGAATGAAACGACGGTTGATCTCCTCGATGATCTGGTATACACGCGGAAGCAGTCTGGAGAACAGCTCGATCGGCCATTTCTCAAGTGCCTCGGACATGATGGTGTGGTTGGTGTAAGCACAGCATTTTGTTGTGATATCCCATGCCTGATCCCAGCCAAGACCTTCCTGATCCATAAGAAGACGCATCAGCTCTGCAACTGCTACAGTCGGATGAGTATCGTTCATCTGGAATACAACCTTCTCATGAAGCTTTGTGATGTCATCGTGTGTTTTCTTATATTTGGCAATCGCTGCCTGAAGGCTGGCAGATACGAAGAAGTACTGCTGTTTCAGACGAAGCTCTTTACCTGCCATATGGTTATCATTCGGATAAAGTACCTCAACAATAGTACGTGCAAGGTTCTCCTGCTCTACTGCGTTGTGATAATCACCCTTGTCGAAAGAGTCAAGGTTGAAGTCTACGATCGGCTCTGCATCCCAGATACGAAGTGTGTTTACAACATCATTATTATAACCTGTGATCGGCATATCGTAAGGAACAGCCTTAACTGCCTGATATCCTTCATGGATGAATTTATTCTCGTTCTTCACCGGATCCCACTCAACGCGTACATATCCGCCGAAATGAACCTCTTTTGCATACTCCGGACGACGGAGCTCGAAAGGATAGCCGTTCTTCAGCCAGTTATCCGGTGCCTCTACCTGATAACCGTCACGGATCTCCTGCTTGAACATACCATAACGGTAACGGATTCCGCATCCGTATGCACAGTAGTTCAGAGTTGCAAGAGAATCCAGGAAGCATGCTGCCAGTCTTCCAAGTCCACCGTTTCCAAGAGCCGGATCCGGCTCCTGGTCTTCGATGCAGTTAATGTCAAGTCCAAGCTCCTCAAGAGCCTCCTTAACCTCGCCGTATGCACCAAGGTTGATCAGGTTGTTTCCAAGGGCACGGCCCATAAGGAACTCCATGGACATATAATATACGATCTTCGGATCCTGTTTTTCATACGCCTTCTGGCTCTTGAGCCAATTGTCAATGATCACGTCCTTCACAGTGTAGCTTACAGCCTGAAAGATCTGCTCCTGTGTAGCCTCTTCCAGTGTTTTTCGATAAAGGAATTTTACGTTTTCTTTTACACTTTTTTTGAATTCCTCTTTCTCAAACTGCTTGTCAATCATTAGTTTTCCTCCTGTACTTTGGATACTCCCAGTGTTACAGCCTCTTTGTTGATGTTCCACTCCTTGGTGTAACCCTCTGCTTCTCCCAGAATAATGTTTTCTGCCAGTACTTCACGTTTGATCTCATCCTGGTTTGCTTTCATGATATCCATGATCTTATCGTTATCTTTTGCATAGACAATGATCTTGTCCATGACTTCGAAACCAGCCTCTTTACGCATGGTCTGAACCTTGCTGATGATCTCGCGGACAAAGCCCTCCTGGATCAGTTCAGGTGTAAGGTTTGTATCAAGGACAACGGATGTCTCACCGTCTGTCTCTGTCACATAGCCCTCGCTCTGGGCTGTTTCGATCAATAAGTCTTCCTCTGCAAGCTCGACTCTGTTTCCGGCAATGTCAAGAACGAGAACACCATTATCTCTCAGCTCTTTCATTGCTGCGGTTCCATCGACCTCGGAGAGTGCGGTACGGATGCCGTTCAGAAGCTTGCCGTATTTCGGTCCTACTGTACGAAGCTGCGGCTTGAAGCTGTAAGAAATGAAGGACTCTACATCATCTGCGAATTTCACTTCTTTTACGTTAAGCTCATCTGCGATGATATCTGTGTAGAATTTATCCATAGCTTTCTCAGCTTTTACATACATGGTTCCGATCGGCTGACGGTTCTTGATGTTTGCGGTATTTCTGCATGCACGTCCGAGAACAACGATCTCAAGAAGCTCTTCCATGTTTGCCTCAAGATCCTTGTCGATCCATGCTTCGTTTACCTCCGGGTAATCGCAGAGATGGATACTCTCCGGAGCGTCTGCATCAATGCTTCTTACAAGGTTCTGGTAGATATCCTCAGTCATGAACGGGATCATCGGAGCTGCAGCTTTGGCAACTGTTACCAGTGCTGTGTAAAGTGTCATGTAAGCATTGATCTTATCCTGCTCCATGCCCTTTGCCCAGAAACGCTCACGGCTTCTTCTTACATACCAGTTACTCATATCGTCAACAAATTCCTGAAGCGCTCTTGCAGCCTCCGGAATCTTGTAGGAACCAAGATCCTCATCGACAGTCTTCACCATGGTATTCAGCTTGCTGAGCAGCCATTTATCCATAACCGGAAGCTTATCGTAATCTAAAGTATATTTAGTTGCGTCAAAATTGTCAATGTTCGCATACAGTACGAAGAATGCGTAGGTGTTCCACAGAGTGCTCATGAACTTTCTCTGTCCCTCTACAACTGCCTTGCCGTGGAAACGGTTCGGAAGCCATGGAGCACTGTTGATGTAGAAATACCAGCGGATAGCATCTGCACCATATTTGTTCAGTGCATCAAACGGATCTACGGCATTTCCCTTGGACTTACTCATCTTCTGTCCGTTCTCATCCTGTACATGTCCCAGAACGATTACATTCTTATACGGAGCCTTGTTGAAAAGCAGTGTGGACTCAGCAAGAAGTGAGTAGAACCATCCTCTTGTCTGGTCAACAGCCTCGGAGATGAAGTCTGCCGGGAACTGCTGCTCAAACAGGTCTTTATTCTCAAATGGATAATGATGCTGTGCAAAAGGCATTGCTCCTGAATCGAACCAGCAGTCGATTACCTCCGGTACACGGTGCATGGTCTTTCCGCAGTCCGGGCACTTCATGGTGATATCATCAATGTATGGGCGGTGAAGCTCGATAGTCTTCGCACGCTCGTCACCACTCTTCTCATAGAGATCCTGGCGGCTTCCCACGGATTCCATATGTCCGCACTCACACTGCCAGATGTTCAGTGGTGTTCCCCAGTAACGGTTTCTGGAAATACCCCAGTCCTGAACGTTCTCAAGCCAGTCACCGAAACGTCCTTTACCGATGCTCTCCGGGATCCAGTTGATTGTATTGTTGTTGCGGATCAGATCATCCTTTACTGCAGTCATCTTGATGAACCAGGACTCACGTGCATAGTAGATAAGCGGTGTGTCACATCTCCAGCAGTGCGGATAATCATGCTCGAATTTCGGCGCATCAAAAAGCTTGCCCTCTTTGTCAAGGTCAGTAAGGACCATCGGGTCCGCTTTCTTTACGAATACACCAGCGTATGGTGTCTCTTTGGTCATGTTACCCTGTCCGTCTACGAACTGTACGAACGGAAGGTCATACTCACGTCCGACACGGCTGTCATCCTCACCAAATGCAGGTGCGATATGAACGATACCGGTACCATCACTCATGGTAACGTAGTTGTCACAGGTTACGAAATGAGCTTTTTTGCGCTGTTTTGCTGCTGCCTCTCCCGTACATGCAAAAAGCGGCTCATATTCCTTACGCTCAAGGTCTGTTCCTTTATATTTCTCAAGGATCTCATATGCAGGCTCATCATCCTTTGCAAGCTTGCCGAGAACCTTGTCCAGAAGTGCTTCTGCCATGTAGTAGGTATAGCCGTCTGCTGCTTTTACCTTACAGTAGATCTCATCCGGATTTACACAAAGTGCAACGTTGGATGGAAGTGTCCATGGTGTTGTTGTCCATGCCAGGAAGTATGCGTCCTCACCAACAACCTTGAAACGTACGATCGCAGAGCGCTCTTTAACAGTCTTGTATCCCTGAGAAACCTCCTGTGCGGAAAGAGGAGTTCCGCAGCGTGGGCAATAAGGAACGATCTTAAAGCCTTTATAAAGAAGACCTTTTTCCCAGATCTCTTTCAATGCCCACCACTCGGACTCGATAAAGTTATTGTCGTATGTTACATACGGATGCTCCATGTCAGCCCAGAAACCAACGGTAGATGAGAAATCCTCCCACATTCCCTTGTATTTCCATACGCTCTCCTTACACTGCTGAATGAACGGCTCCATTCCGTACTCCTCGATCTGCTCCTTGCCGTCAAGGCCAAGCTTCTTCTCAACCTCAAGCTCAACCGGAAGTCCGTGAGTATCCCATCCTGCTTTTCTCGGAACCATGTACCCCTTCATTGTACGGTATCTCGGGATCATATCCTTGATAACTCGTGTCAGAACGTGTCCGATATGTGGCTTACCATTTGCGGTAGGCGGTCCGTCATAGAATGTGTATGTCTCGCCCTCCTTACGGCTGTCCATACTCTTTTCGAAAATCTTGTTGTCTTTCCAGAATTTCTCGACTTCTTTTTCACGGTCAACAAAATTCAGATTCGTGTCAACTTTACGATACACAATATTTACCTCCTGTGTCTGATTACTGGCTGCTGCCTCATCTGTAAGGCCACAGCGGATTGTTTCTTCACAGATACCTGTTCGTGCCAATGCTTCGGGCACTTATAAAAAAAGACCCCATCCTGTAAAAGGACGAAGTCTGATTCGCTGTACCACCTGTTACATTATACGGGCCTGTGTCCAGATCCCTGCGTCTTCTGCTGTGTTCTTATGCTCTGTGTTATGGCGCGGGCTGTTGTTCCATGTCTGTTCATGGCGGACAATTCTTTGTATCTGCCGATATATGTTCCCTGTAACGGAGGAAATCCGTCAGTTCTTACTTAATGATCATCTGTATATCAGATATTCTTCCGGCTGCTGCCGGACAACTTCGGAACTGAAGCTCAGGAGTGATATTCCGCCATATTTACTCGTCCCGGGCTCCCACCATCCCCAGTTCGCTGCAAGCTTTCCATATGGCCTACTGTCTCCATCACAGCTTTTTCTATATACGCTGTCTATTATAGGTTGGGGAAAATCCATATGTCAAGTGTTTTCAGGGATTTTTTATTCCCTCCATGGCATCCATATACGCATTTCTCCGTATTCACGGTTATCCCATGCAAAATACGGGATCAGGCGGACCGGAATAATCTTTTTCTTTTCTCCGGTAAAGGACTGATACAGTTCATCCGGATCATACTCCTCATGGACGATCTGGTAGGCTTCTGTCTCCAGAACACCGATCTCCCTGCCCTGAATCTCCATTTTGCCATCTTTAAATGTGCTGTGGATATTGATGCAGATATCATCCAGTGTATCTGTATCTGCATCCGGGCTTTCCATGCAGTATACCAGTGGTCCTTTTTCCACTGCAATAAGCTGACTGTCCTCCTCTACCATCGGATGTGCCATGGTAAAGCGTACCGGCATGTCAAGTTCAAGCTCAACTTTTGCACCTGCAAGTATCTCAATATGAACTGCCTGATAAGTCTCTCTTGTACTCTTATCAAGTTTACGCTCTTCGCCGCCAGCTCTGATGCTTCCGCTTTCTGCCCATTTGGGAATTCTTAAATTCAGTGTTACCGGTTTATCACAGATAACATTCTCAAATTCAAAGATGATCTTTCCGTTATACGGATATTCTGTCTTCTGTTTCAGAGTGAAAGATGCACCGTTTTCAAGGGTAAGGGCTGCATCACACTCTCCGTAAATACCGGTGTAAACACTGTCTGTGGAAACTATATATGCATACTCTCCGGACTGTGTCACTATACGTGCAAGGTTTGGAGGGCAGCAGTAACTGATGAGATACTCTGTTCTTGTAAGAGGCCAGATCAGTTTATATTCAAGCTTCTTTGCCCTGCGCAGCATATTTTCATAGAAGAATTTCTTTCCGTCCAGACTTACGGCTGCAAGGTTTACGTTCAGAAGAGCACGCTCGATCACATCAAAATACTCCGCCTTCGGCTCAATCAGAAACATTCTGTATGCCCACATTACAAGACCGATGGACGCACAGGTTTCATTGTAGGCCGTTACATTGGGAAGCTGGTACTCATATCCGAAAGCCTGATGGATAAGCTGATGGTTCCAGAAATCTCCGTAAGGAGAAGCACCGTTATATAAAGCTCCCACACCGCCTGTCAGGTAGATCTTTGTGTTGACCATATTTTTCCATACCTTGTGAAGGACATCCAGATAATCTTTGTCTCCTTCTTCTGCATAGAGGTCTGCAACTCCTGCGTAAAGGTATGTGGCACGTACTGCATGGCCAATGATCTTTTCGTGTTCTTTCAGCGGCAGTCTGTCCTGGTTATCGTCCATGCCTTCTTTTACAGAATCACGTAGCACTATCGCCTTGTGTGCAAGATCCAGGTATTTTTTCTCACCGGTGGTACGGTACATTTCAATAAGGCCCATGTAATGGGACGGGCATACTGCTGTCTGTACCTCACCTTTTTTCTCTGCTTCCGCATACATGTTTTCCAGAAAATCTGCTGCTTTTCTTGCGATATCCAGGAAGTTTTCTTTTCCTGTGATCCTCTTATACAGGCAGGCAGAAGTAAACAGATGGCCCATATTGTAGACCTCGAACTCGTTGATATCTCCCAGTCTTCCCTCACGGGTACCGTTACGCATACCGATGATCTGTTTTGTGGAAATATATCCGTCCTCTTCCTGGGCGCGTCCGATCAGGTCGATATATTCGTCCAGCTTGTCCAGACGGCTCTGGTCCTGAAGCTGTTCTGCAGAATAAAGCTGGGACTCCATCCATTTGTAAAAATCTCCGTCACCAAAATCACTGCCGCCAAACTCGCCGCTTTTTTCTCCTGCACAGATACGGAAATTTTCAACTACATGTCCCGCATCCAGTGCCTCAAACATTTTCTGCAGGTGAGGAACTGTACTCTCTGCACAGTTCTCCACAACATCTTTCCAGAAACCGCCGGTCCATTTGATCTGGTCATATTCTGCTCCGCTTACTTTTGCATATTTCGATTTTCTTGTATCCGCAAGCATGTTTTTCCTCCTAAAATCAGCCTTTTACAGCTCCACTTGTCATACCTTCGATTACTGTCTTGTTAAGGATCATATAGATGATAAGCATCGGGAATACGCTGATCGCGATAGACGCAAAGATCGCACCCCAGTCTTTTGTTCCGAACTCATTCTCAAAATAGAGAAGTCCGGTTTGTATTGTTTTCAGTTTGCTGTCACTGATAAATGTCATGGAAAACAGCAGGTCATTCCATTTATAGAAGAACTGCAGAACCAGAACAGTAACTGCGGCATTTTTCATCAGTGGGAAAACAATGTGCCACATCATGGAATAAATTCCGCATCCGTCAATAACACTTGCCTCAAGAATTTCCCTTGGAAGAGATCTCATATATCCTGTTACAAGGAAGATAGAAAGAGAAAGGCCAAATGCGATATAAGTCAGTACCAGGCAAAGTCTTGTATTTGTAAGTCCTGTATTATTGTAGATCTGAAACAGTGGAAGCAGTGCAGTTGCAACCGGAACCATAAGTCCCAGAAGGAAAAAGTCTGCAAAGAAATTTTTCATTTTCCATTCCATCTGTGTTACTGCAAATCCGATGGTCATACTTAAAATTACAATAAAAACAAGTGCCAGTGCTGTATAGATCAAACTGTTTCTGAAATACAGACCCATGTTTCCTCTGGTCCATGCTTCTGAAAAGTTCTTAAGGTAAAGTCCCTCCGGCAGCGCAAAGGACGGCTTTGTTACAAACTCAGATGATTTTTTAAATGCACATGTGAACAACCAAAAGATTGGATATGCATCAACAATTACAACCAGTGCAATAATGATCTTTTTAATAACATCCACCGGAGTGATTGTCTTTTTTTCCATTTTTTATGCCTCCTTTACATCAAAGAAACGGATGATTCTTGTTCCGATAATACAGATCAGGAAAATAACGATGGCAATCGCACTTCCATATCCGTAGTTTCTGTACTCAAATGCCACGTTGTACATGTACATGGATAATGTTGTTGTTGCACTTCCCGGACCGCCGTTTGTAAGGGCGATTGCGGACTCGAATACTTTAACAGTACCTGCAAATGCAAATACAAGACATGTAATAGTGATCGGGCGGAGCAGCGGGAAGATAATGTTCTTGAACATCTGCCAGGAACTACACCCGTCAACCTTTGCCGCCTCAATAATATCATCCGGAATATCAATAAGACCACCGTAGAAAATTACCGCATAGAAACCTACAGACACCCAGATATCCATGACACTTAAGCACCCTAATGCTGTGCTTGCCTGTCCGATCCACGGCTGTACCAGATCATGAAGACCGATCGCATCCAGAATACTGTTTAACAGACCATAGTTTGGCTGGATCTCATAAATCTTACGGAACAACTGTCCAACGGCTACTGTCGGGAGGATTACCGGGAAAAATGTGATAGTACGAATCAGGTTCTTGAATTTAACAAGCCAGAAGCGATACATCATGGCAAGTGCCAGTCCCAGCACTACCATACCAAGCATGGTGGTAAGAATATACCGGATCGTTACCATAAGTGATTCGTGGAATTTTGAGTCGATCAGAAGTTTTGAATAATTCTTAAGGCCGCTGAAGCTCCAGCTAAGTCCCGGCGTTCCTGAATATAAAGAATATACAAAGGACCAGATTACAGGTACGAATACCAGTCCCACATAAAGAATCAGCCCCGGAACAACAAACAGCGCAATTGCCTTTTTATTTCCTAATACATGTTTCATCCTGTTTCCTTGCCTTTCTCATAAAAAGAGTATTGAAAATGACATAACTGTTATCCTGCCACTCCCAATACTCTTAATTAGTCCGTTGATCTTACAGCTTAGTTGCTGATTGTATATGCTTCCTCAATGGAATCCATATAAGCGGCTCCATCCATATCTCCATTTAATACAGACTGAATATTATCCTGTGCAGTTGCTTTTGTCTCATCATTCATGTATGCTTCCCACCATGCGGTAGAAGTCTTTGCATCAGCGATAGCATCAATTACTGTCTGGGTAACAGAGCTGATATCTTTTGTATCTACATCGTATGTATAACCACGTACTGACTGATAGTCGCCCATCGCGTAGTTACCAACGTTCTCAACGAAGTACTGTAAGAATCCTGCCATTGCTCCGTCATATTTGTCCTGAGACAGGCAAAGGATGTTACCACAGTTTGCAGGAAGCTCGGAAGCTTCGCTTACAGATTCATCAACTACAGGAACTCCCATGAATCCGATGTTGTCCTCTCCGGACGGGTTTGTCTCCTCATCTGTAATGGAAGATGTGAACCAGCTTCCGTCATAGAGCATTGCACACTGACCATTTAATAACATTCCCTCAGCAGTTGTGTTATCAACTGTTGTAGCACCTTCGCCAAAGTATCCTTTGTCTGCCATATCTGCTACCATCTGAGCTGCTGCTACAAATCCGTCATCTGTGAATTTTGTCTCGCCCTCGCATGCTTTCTTAACTGCATCTGCGCCCATTGTACGATATGCGTAAGCGTTTACGATACGTGTTGTAGGCCATTTGTCAGATCCGCCTGTTGCGATCGGCTGAATTCCTTTTTCTTTTAATGTGTCACATACCTGAAGGAGCTCATCCCATGTTGTCGGTACTTCTACGCCTGCATCCTCAAATACAGATTTGTTGTACCAGAATCCCTCGATATTCATTCCGAATGGAAGATCATACAGATCATCTGTGTCAGAAAGAGAAGTCATGATACTCTTTGCACTGTCCATGACTTTGTCCTCATCGCCCATTGCTTTAAGCTCTTCGGAAACATTTACAACTTTTCCTGCCTGGATCAGCTCTCTTAACGGAACACCTGCTGAGTAAGCAAACAGATCAGGAAGATCGTTGGATGCTACCAGTGTGGAAATCTTTGTGCTCAGGTCTGAAGCTGATACATACTCATATTCATAGCTGAAATTCGGATTTACATCTTTGGTGTAGTTGTCAAGCATTCCTGTAAGGATTTTTCCATCTGCGCTGTCCTCTGCCCAGATTGAAAGAACCTTGATCTTTTTCTCTGCTGATGTGTCAGGATCTGTTGCTGCGCTTACACTTAAGGATCCTGCCATTAATGAGATCGCTGTTGCTGCAGCCATGACTAATGCCATTGCTTTTTTCTTCATTTCTCAAAACCTCCTAATACATTTCTTTTGTGATATCGTTATCTTTAAGCTGGCTTTATTCTAACATCCTACGTTTCAGATTGATAGTCTGTCATTTTTTTGAAAATGTCCAAATTTTATAGAATCCGATTTTTATGTTTGTCATATTTCTTTAGATCAAATCTGTCAGTTTTCTTTTGATTTACGGACACCACCTTTAAACTGCATAGGAGTGACACCCTCTTCTTTTTTGAAAATATTGCAGAAATACCGATAATTATTGTAGCCTACAGCCTCACTTACTTCCTGTACCTTGGCACCTTTCAGCAGAAGTTCCTTTGCATGGGCCATACGGATCTGGGTCAGATATCTCACAAAACTGATCCCCACCTCATCCTTAAAAAGAATACTCAGGTAAGCATGGTTCATGTGTACCATCTCTGCCATCTCATTCAGGCCGAAATCCTGGCTGTAATTTTGATTAATATAGTCCAGTATATGTGTGATAACCCTGTGGGAACTTCCGATCTTTCTCACGGAAATCTTTTCAAAAATACGCTGCAGGATGAGATAGACATACTCATCTACCTCTTCCTTTGTCTTCATCTCTTCAATATTGTTAAAAAGAGGGAAGTTAAAATCATGTTCATACTGCTTCCACTTTTCATAAAAGGCCGCAGAAGCAGCGGTAATAAGTTTATAGCTCTCTTCTTTGTATTCTGGCAGGCCATATCCTGCTTTTTTCAGAAGCTGCTGGATCCTCCGTGTTTCCTCTTCCCAGTTTTCCGTATTACTGTCGTTGATCATCTCCACAACAGCATTGAGGGAAAGTCTCAGATCCCGGATCTGTTTTTCATTCTCCACATCTGTTTTGCTGGGCCGTTCTTTAAATTCTTCATCTATCTTTTCCAGGGTAGCCTTCAGTTTGTCCATAGTTACCGGCTTGTCTATATAACTGTGGACTCCCAGCTCCATTCCCTTACGGGCATACTCAAATTCTTTATATGCACTTACCAGCACAAATATCATATCCGGATATTTTTTATAAAAATGTTCGATGACCTCGAGACCGGAAAGCCCGGGCATACGAATATCTATGAAAACAACATCCGGATGTACATTTTCAATCAGTTCCAGTGCCATCTGACCATCTGAAGCAGAGCCTGCCATCTCATAATCCGCACCAATCCTTTTCAGCATTACACGGATTCCCTCAATGGTCAGATATTCATCATCGATCACTACCAGTTTTTTCATAGTTTCACTTATATCCTCATTTCATTTTCTGCCAGAATGATCTTTACCCGGGTTCCTTTTCCAGGCTCACTTGTGATCGTTACTTCTGAATTTTCACCGTAATACAGTTTAATTCTTTCTCTTACATTATTGATTCCATAGCCTTTATCCAGCTTGGACATATCATCAATCCCCACGCCATCATCAATAATGGTAAAGATGATCCTGTTTTCATTTACCTGACCTGTGATCCAGATATTTCCATCACCCATTTTGGTTTCCAGTCCGTGATATACCGCATTTTCCACAAAAGGTGTGAGAAGAAGTTTCAGTATCTTCTTTTCCATAAGATCTTCATCCACCTGGATCTTCAGATGGAATCTGTCTTTGTAGCGCATATTTTGAATGGTAATGTATGAGCGGATATGCTGGATCTCATCCTTTACCATGATCAGATTACTTCCCTTGTTCAGGCTCAGCTTGAAATTGTCAGAAAGAGCAGCCACCATTGTGGCGATCTCATCCTCCTCATGAACAATGGCCATACAGTAAAGGGCATCTAGGGCATTATAAAGAAAATGCGGGTTGATCTGCTCCTGGAGAAGATGCAGCTCCTGCTCTCTCTGCCTGATCTTGGCATAAAGCAGACGTTCCCTTAATACCAGATTATTGTTGACCATTTCTTTAAATTTCTGTCCCAGAAGGCCGATCTCACTGTCATCAAATTCTTCTGTGATATTACGTGTTCCCTCTTCCACACTCTGCATGGTGCGCTCCAGTTTTTTCAGAGGCATATAGATCTTCATGGCAATCATATGTGCCACAAACATGCCAATGCCAAACAGAAGCAGGATCATCACCCCGATCAGGATACCCACATTGACCTTCTGTGCATTTAATTCGCTTGCCTTAATACCGCTCACCAGAGTCCAGCCATTTACAAAACTTTCCCTGGCACTGAAAATATACGGTGTCTGAGATGTCACTGAAAGAGCAGAGACATACGCTTTGTAGATCTCCTCTTTATAGCTGTCGTCTCCCTGGAAATAAATAAGGGGATCATCCGTGTTTTCGTCGATGACCATAAAGCAGTTGGTCTTATAATTTCCTCTGTTCTCAAATGCCATTTTGAAAATATTTTTTGATACATTTACGATCAGATAGCCTACTCCGCTATCCTCCCGGGAACCGCGCAGATACTTCACTATGGACAATGTATCATTTTTTCCCGTAAGCGCATTACTGCCCAGGATGATCTCTTTTCCATCTGCATCCCGGGCTTCTTTTATCCAGGCCTGTTTCAGTATCTCTCCGTCTTTATAGAACGAAGTGTACTGTGACAGGTCGGACTTTTTTGAATGAATATAAAGTTTTCCATTAAGGCTGACTGATAATACTTCCTGAACAGATGCCTGCTGTAAGGTCAGTTCATTTACACTTTTTTCCAGGGTTCTTGTTTCTTTTGAGGAAAAATAGGAACCCGGTTCTTCCCCTGCCTGAGAAAGAGCATTCATGTAGGAGTCTTTCAGAAGAAGATTTCTCATTTCCTCTATGATACTGTCAAGCTGAAGCTCCACAATATTATCTGAAGTCTGTAGACTGTAATAAAAATCCTGCTGATAATTTTCCACTATGTTATTTGTGGTCAGCGCAAAAATACTGACACCCAGGATCAGCATGGACAGAATGGAGATGGCTATGATCGCCACCTGGATCTGCTGCTGAATAGTACGTCTGTTTGTTTTCATCTTGTCAGCCATATTTTATAATGCCTTTATCTTTAACATCTGTCTTACTTCATCAGGGGTCATCGGTTCCATATCTTTTTCACGGAGCAGTTCTGCGGCCGCTTTGATAAGCTCTGCATTGGTTGTACATTGCACGCCGTTTTCCAGATAGTTGGAATCCTCAAAACCAAGTCTTAAGGATACAGCTCCCATATCCAGGGCTTTGCTTACCATCTTGAAATCTTTACGGTTGGCCTCTGTGTATCCCCATAATACTTTGCCCTCATCCGGGAATGTCTCATAGAGATATTCTTTCATGTGACGTAGTGCATTTTCCGTTGCAGGCATCTCTCCGCCATGGCCGAATACCAGGGCAAAAAGGATCGGGTCTACAAAGTGGAATTTCTCATCCAGCTCACGGACTGTGTTGATCATTCCAAGTTCAAATACCTCGATCTCCGGTCTTTTATCTTCACGGATCAGCTCGCCAACACAGTATTCCACATCATCAATGGGATTCTGATAAACGGCCTTTCCAAGGTTTACAGAACCTACATTTAAGCTGACTGCCTCTGTGTACGGCGCGTAACAGGGCTGAACTCTCTCTTTGATGGTAAGGTCGGAAACACCGCCTGTGGAAATCTCAACTACAATGTCACAGGCTTCGCGGATATATCTGATTGTTTCATCCATAAGTGTCATATCCGGAGTGAGTTTTCCATGGACGTCTCTTACGTGGAGATGAACCATGGATGCTCCCAGTTTCCAACATTCAATAACATCATCTGCGATTTTTCTCGGATTGATATCTGTATCTGACGCACTTACCGGTGCTACAGAAAGCATTATTTTTTTCATAATTTTTCTCCATTCCAATATACATAATGATCAGTTACAGTCTGGACAATCTTGTCCTTTTCCCTTTTTGAGATTACTTCCAGAATCTCCCTGTGAAGCTCTGCAAAGTGGGAAACCTCGCCTTTTTTTATGACCTTGCAGATGGCCTCCAGGCGAGAAGGAACTGTCAGTCTTGTTATATATTCTGTAATGGTCACGATCTGAGGATTGTCTGAAAGCGCCGCAATTCCTGCATGAAATTCTGTATCTGTCCTCATGATCCGATTTGGATCCGGTTCCTTTTCATTCAGCGCAGCTTCCATCTTTTCCTGGATCTCATAGAGATTTCTTATTTTCTCTTCATCCGGATCATTCTCAAGGATCACATTTAAGGTTCCGATCTCAATAACAGCCCGAAGCTGTACAAAGTCCTTCCAACTGTTTTTCTTCAGGATGATCTGATAAAGCATGGGGTCAAGCAGTTTCTGATTATAAGTTTCGCTGACAAATGTACCGTCTGCACGTTTAATATAGACAACACCATTTGCCTCCAGCTTCTTGATGGCTTCTCTCACAGAATTTCTTCCGGCCTCATATTGTCTGCATAATTCTACTTCTGTGGGAAGCTTTGAGCCGGGCTGGAATTCCCCTGAAATGATCCCGGATACAATTCCATCCACAACTCTGTCAACTACTGATTTTTTCTTCCCAGTTTCACTCATTTTATTTTACTGTTCCCTTCTTCACCAGTGCTTTCTTTAACTCAGCAGCTCCAAATCTCGGGCTTGAAAGAACAATTTTGCCGAATTTCTCAGCAATATATTCCTCGCAGTATGCCATGCTTCCCTGTGCAAAAAGTACTACGTCCACATCATCTGCGATCTTCTCAATGCTTTCTGCCATTCTTGCGCGGAACTCATCCTGATTCAGGCCAAACGCTCCCTCTACCAGGCAGTCAACCAGCTCCACATGCTTTCCGCACTCACGGCTCATACGGAGGATCGTGTTTTTGGTTGGCTCCAGTGTTGTCGCCAGAGTTGCCACTACGCCGATCTTCTTTCCCTGGCGTACTGCTTCACGGCACATCTCCTCATCTACACGGACGATCGGCACACCGATATATTTTGCCGCATCCTGGGCTGCATCTGCAACTTCACCTACAGATGAGCACAGGTTTAACATTGCCTCGCAGTCCTCGCCTACTGCCTTCATGTACATTCCGATCAGTCTGGCTGCTGCTTTCGGTGTAACATATCCTGCATCTCTTGTCTCTGCCAGGATAGAAGGATCCTCAATGCTGTATAACTCTACATCTTCTCCAAGCTGTCCTTTTACTTCTTTTTCTACAAGTTCGATAAGCTCCGGTGTTGTACTGGTATAAATTAATCCTACTTTCATTTTTCTGATCTCCTTTATTTATTCATTAAAATTTCTACTGCTTCACGTAAGGTTTTGATCTCGCCCACATTTCCCGGAAAGATCACATATGGGATCCCAGGGAATTTGCTTTCTCTGCCTGTCTGCCATACAGGGATTCCAGGTCTTATCTGTCCCAGGACTTTTGCATGTTTTACTCTCAGGGCTTTTACGCCTACATCACTGGATGTGATGCCGCCTTTTGCAACTACAAAGGCAGGTGTCACCTCAAGCTCTCCCACACATTTCTGAAGGGCATCGCTGATCTTTACAGAACGCTTCAGTGCTTCCTCCGGTGTATCGTTTTCTACTTTTAAAAGCGCACGTTTTGTAGAAACACACACTGTGTTTCCTTTGCGGATCAGATCCTGGATCATGGTAAGGACACGTTTTGTCTCCTCCTCCAGTTTTCCTTCTTCAAGGACCAGATCGGAATTTAACTCGATAAATGTAATATCGGAAATATTTTTCAGCTCATTTAACTGTGCAGTTGTCTTGGCTGTGTGGCTTCCTACGACGATAATACCTCCTGCCGCTGTCTCTTTGTTTATCATCTCTTCCCTGGCAAGATAAGCCTTGTCGGAAATATTGCCGAATGCTTTTACCAGGGCTGCTGCTGTACGGAAAGTATAATGTTTTCCCTGTGCAATGGCACGGTAAAGCGCTGTACAGAAAATCTTCACATCAATATTGTCAATGGCATTTACGATGATCTTTCCGTAGTTTTCCACTGACATAAGTTTTTTCCGGATCTTAGCGTAATCCATGCTGCGAAGAAGCTCCAGGGAAATTGTAACGCAGTCTTCTGCCTTGAACTCACCTTTTGTCTTCTCCTCTACATACTCGCACAAATTACTGGATGTATAACCAAAAGTCTCATCTTTTGCAAACTCGGTCTGACCTGCCGGAACAAGCTCATCACCATATTTTACATAATGGACATTGTTTAATGTAAATCTTCCGCCTTCTTTAAAGTAAGGACAAAGGATCTCGCCATCCACTTTCCATGGATTTCTCTTTTCCATCTCTTCTTTTACAATTTTGGTTTCCAGCGGAAAATGTCCTCTCAAAGTAGAATCACTTCGATTGATGATGCAATATTCCATGCCGGCCTCATCTGCTGCGCTCTGAACATTGTTTACGATCTCACGGTGAGCCTTTATGGTTTCTTCTTCTGTGAAACCACGGGAATTGGTCAGTACAAAGAAAAGCTTGTTTTTCTCTGCAAAGCCTTCTCTCATGCTCTCTACACTCCAGTCCGTATAAACGGACACATCGTGTACTGTCTGCACGCCTGTGGGGTCATCGTCAAGAACTATGATCTTTAAGCCGAATTTTTCTGCCTCCTCAGTCAGAAGCCTGTCCACTTCCGCCACGTCCGGAATGGGATATTTATTCAGGATCTCAGCACTGATTGTCTTCTCGTTCATTAAACATCCTACCTTTGCTTTTAAAAAAATTTACTCTGTCTAAATCCATAGTATAAACATCCTACGTTTGAAATGCAAGGTGAATCAATAATATTTTGACATAATCCAAAAAAAGTCTTACTGGAATTTTCATAGTCTGTCAGTGGTTTTTCCGGGAGGAAAGTGGTATACTACTACAGAATCTTGAGGGCAAAAATACAGCGTTTCATTAATACAATGCTATAATTAATGAAATACTGCACCTCATCACAAAACGGGCAAGATTTTTTCGGTTACTGATTCTCAAATGAATAATAACCTTCTCGCCCGGATTTATCACTGAAAGGTATCTTGTTATGAAAAATATGAAAAAACGATCCTTGCGCCGGATCTTTGCAGGCATTCTCGGCATAGGGATCCTGCTCACAGGCGCAGCTCCCTGCGCGGCGGCTGCCTATGGATACGATGAATATGGTGATCCTATCGTCACTGCCACACCGATTCCTGATGGTCAGGCCGCAGCAGTCACGCCTGCTCACTCCAGCTATTATTCACAGGCTGCCGACACCGATTCCATTGACGGGTGGCCCAAAGGTCCCGGCATCGAAGCACAGGCTGCAGTCCTTATGGACGTAAATACAGAATCCGTTCTTTATTCCAAAAATGCGGACACACAGCTCTACCCTGCCAGCATCACGAAGATCCTGACTACACTGCTTGCCTGCGAAAATCTGAACGCTAAGACAAACATTACCGTATCTGAGAACGCTTCCACCAGTGTAACTGCCGGAGATTCCAGTATTTATGCTGCTCCCGGTGAAGAATTCACCAGGGATCAGGCCCTGATGGCTGTCATGCTCCAGTCCGCTAATGAAATGTCTGTCGCCGTTGCGGAAGAAGTTTCCGGCTCTGTAAAGAAATTCACAGAACTCATGAACTGGCGCGCCAAGCTTTTTGGCTGCAAGAACACACACTTTAACAATCCCAACGGTCTTCCGGATGAGAATCATTACACCACAGCCTCCGACATGGCAAAGATCGCCAAATCCGCCTGGCTGAATCCTCTTTTCCGGCGATACTGCACCAAACGTTATTACGAGATCCCGCCTACCAATAAATTTGCGGAAGCCCGCCAGCTGCTCAATCATCACAAGATGATGAAAAACGGCGAATATTATTATGAAGGCGTCCGTGGCGGAAAAACAGGCTACACGGATGCATCCGGCAACACACTTGTCACCTACTGCAAACGGGGAAATATAACGCTGGTAGCCGTGATCCTGAATTCTACTTCCGCGGCAAATGCTTACAGCGATACCGCTTCTCTTTTTAATTATGGTTTTGAAAATTTTGAAAAGGTGGATATGAAGGTGTCCATGGAGCCAGTCCCGTTTAAGGTACTCCCTTGTGACAAATATATCCTTAAGAATAACGGAAACACCTATCCGTTTTATTATCAGACAAAGGTTTATGTGACTCTTCCAAAAGGTATCAAAAAATCACAGCTTAACAAACGCCAGGCCGTTCTTCAGAATGCTGTCGGCCCACTGCGTCTGAAAAGCAAATATTATTATAAGAAACAAATGGTCGGATGGGGAATGCAATACGAACGAAACATCGTATCAGATCTTCTCCTGGCTTCGTAACATTTTCCTGCGGCGGAGAGATTCGTGCTTTTCACGGATCTCATCCGCCGCTTCTGTATCTTCTGCTCTCAGGGTCTTCACCCCGAAATATTTTCCCTCGTCGGTTTTTCGGATCCGGATCTTTCCGGCAACAGGTCCATGCTCATGGCAAAGGGCAAGGCTGTAATATACCTTGGAATTGTTGGTACTGAACCAGCGGATCTTCCTCTTGGCAGGGCATCTGCAGATAGGACACATGGTACTTACCATAGTACGGTCCTTCATCAGACGCTCCTTTGATACAAATTCCCTGGACACAAACTTGTCATGGTCTGTATAGGAAATATAGATCTCGCTGTCTCTGGATTTTGGATTCTGATATACATCCAGGGACGGATGGCGGATCATGCAGGCTTCATCGATCTCCAGGAGTATCCTGGCAGTATAGCTGGCGTCTGCCAGTGCCCGGTGAAAATCCCGGCTTTTGGGAAGCTGCAGGTAGTCTGTAGCATATTCCAGGGAACGCCTGGATATTCCGTCCTCGAATTTTATGCTGAAAAGTTTCTGCACATCGTAGTAATGCACCGGCCCTGGCATCAGCTTCAGAAGATTATAGTATTTCATATTGCGCTGAAGTTCCATCACATCCTGGTCTCCCCAGGTAAAAAAGCGATACTCCTCCCCGCACCATTCCAGGAATCTGCGGATCGCCCTTGGAAAAGGGATGCCTTTTTCCAGTTCATGATAATCCACGTGGATCACTTCGTGGATACTGTCGTGGATCCAGTGGTACACTTTGGGCTTGATCAGGCACTGAAAGGTATCAACGATCTCTCTTTTTTCATTTAATTTTACTGCCCCGATCTCTATGATCTCAAACGGGAGCCGACTATCCGGATGTCTTCTTCCATCCGGATTCTGGTTCCATTCCAGGTCAAATACAATATAGTTCATGGGTTTTCTGTCCTCTTATCTGACTGCTCAGCTGCTTCATAAATGCAGCTGTTTCCGGATCGTTGTCCGGCTATTTCATATTTTTGCATTCGGACACAGAATAAATCGCTTCAAACAGCTCCTGCTGGAAGCTTTCTGTATCTGCATCTGTCAGAATCATATCTTTCATTTCGTCTTCTTCGTGTAGCCACCAGCGGAAATCGCATAATGTGGCACCCCGTCCGGCACCGTCTGAACAATCCACATCCAGGAATACTTTTTCTGTTTTAAAGAACTCCGGATGGATGAGATACATAAACGGTACAGCAGCATGGATACTTGCCACGCAGCGATATTTGGAAAAATTTTCAAGTACGTAGCCAGCCATATCTCCACAGGCTCTGGCTGCCGGATCACCGGACTGGCACAGCTTCATGATCTGGTTTCTGGTGAGATTACATTTCAGGGTAGCATCCAGTCCACACATGATCAGTGGGATTCCGGAATCGAATACGATCTTTGCCGCCTCCGGATCTGCGTAGATGTTGAATTCCGCTGCCGGTGTGATGTTTCCGCCTTTTGCTGCGCCGCCTGTAAATACAATTTTTCTGATCTTATTCTTTATTTCAGGAAAAACCTTCAACAGAAGTGCAAGATTAGTCATTGGTGCAGTTTCGATCATTACTACCTGCTCGCCCTCCGGAATGGCCTTCAGAATGTCACGTATAAAAAGCACTGCATTATCAGAAGCAGCCTCTGATTTTGCTTCCGGCAGTACGCAATGGCCAAGCCCTGTCTCTCCGTGGAATTCTTCCGCATAAATTGCCGCTTTTACAAGAGGACGGTCCTGGCCTCCTGCCACCGGAACCTTCAGTCCGTAAAAATCCACCAGCTCCAGTGCATTTTGGGTCACTCTTTCTATCCTGGTACTTCCTGCAGATGTCGTCACTGCAAGCAGCTCCAGTTCATCCTGATGTGCTGCCGCATATGCCAGTGCGATCCCGTCATCGATTCCGGGATCACAGTCCATGATAACCTTGATCTTATCTCCCATATATTCACCTCTGTAAAAACTCTTTCCCCAATTTTATAGTATTGCCGAATTTCCGCTGTTTACCTATTCCAAGTATAACAGAGTGAGGAAAGAGTGTAAAGTTAATCAGAATTCACCTCTGTACTTCAGGCCGAAACGTAAAGAACCCCTCTGCCGGGCATTGGCAGAGGGGTGGAAAAAAGGGGGTTATATTCATTTATATAAACAAATGCAATGTGCAATTTGGATCTTTAATATTTGCAATATCCGTTTGGGTTGTTCCGGATATTGTTATTATGCTATATCCCATCACCCAGGACTTGCAATCCAGTACCTGGGCTTCACAATAAATGCTGTTCAATCAATAGAAACAAATTTCTTCTCTTCTGCTTCTTTCTTGGTCTCTTCCTTCGGGAAGGTTACATGAAGGATTCCGTTCTCATATTTCGCATGGATATCTTCATGCTTAATGCTCGAGCCTACATAAAAGCTTCTGTTGCAGGTTCCTGTATAACGTTCTCTGCGAACATATTTACCTTTATCATCCTTCTCGTCCTTCTTCTCTTCTCTGGTTGCCTGAATGTTCAGATAACCATTCTTCAGCTGGATCTTCACATCCTCTTTCTTAAATCCCGGAAGATCGATCTCCAGTTCATAATTGCCATCTACATCACGGATATCTGTCTTCATCATATCCTTCACCTGAGGATAAGCATTGGCAGCTGCCTGACGGCCTGTCGGATATCCCATAAAATCATCAAATAAATCTTCTCCGAAAATACTTGGCATTAACATAACTCATTCCTCCTGATCTATATTCGCTGCGTGCTGCGCAGGCGTTTTTAATTTACTGTTTCTGAAAACATCTGCTAATTCTGTAAGAACTTTCTCCGGAAGATTTCTTTTTTCTCTCTTCCTTTGTTCTGTATGTACTATAACACGCATTATTAGCACTGTCAAGAGGTGAGTGCTAATTTCACACTTTCTTCACATTTTGCGTACACATTTTCCGTAAAATCACTGACGCCCGCCGTGCAAAGCATGATGTGCGTCATCATATCGCTCTCATACAAGAATACCTGACGGAAGGAAAACTTGATGTGCTGCATGATTACCTTAATGAGTACAGCAAAAGCCTTCCGGATAACTCTCTTGTCCGTTTTTGCGAAAATACTGCCGCAAACGCTGTATTGCTCTACTTTGCTCAGCAGGCTAAGGATAACTGTATTAATTATTTTGTTAAAGTTAAGATTCCGAATGATATCTTCGTTTCAGATACCGATATTTCTGTTATATTCGGCAATCTGATTGAAAACGCACTGGAATCCTGCAAAAATGAGTCTGGCAATGACCGGAAAATCTTGATTCGTGCCAACCTGACCGGCAGTTCGCTTTGTATTACGGTGGACAATACCTTCTCAGGAACACTCAAATGTACAAATGATGACAAGCTTGTTTCAACGAAGCATAAGGGACTCGGGCTCGGCACACAATCGGTCAAAAACATTGCCGCACATTACAATGGTGTCTGCCACTTTAAAACAGAGGATGGAATGTTCTATGCATCTGTGATGTGTTGTAATAAAACAGATAACTAACATTCGGTGAATGTGTGTTCTATTCATAATCCATAACAGCAAAGCCTGGAGTTGTTTTACTGGCTCCTTTTACATGTTGTCCATACATTTACTCCTTCAAACTTATAACTTCCTTTCTGGCAAAGAAAAAGACGCAAGCCATATTTTATGACTCACGCCTTACTTCGCTCACAATATTTAATTAGCACTCTCCATTTCTCATCATTTTTTGACCACAAATTTATGACATTTACGACAAATCTGACACTGCTTTACGCTTCATGGAATCTGTCAGGACTGTGAAGAAAAAGAAAATTCTTCTTCACAGATCTGACTGTTTTTCTTCTGGACCAGTACGGTGAATCTGCCGGATGATGCATCTGATCGACACCGGGACGGTAATAAGACATGCCACCGCACCAAATAACATAACCGCAACATCCTGAAAAAGGAACTGGGAATTAAGAATAATTTCCAGGGTATATTGCTGTGTCTGAATGTATGAAAATAACAGAATAGTTCCCCCAAGATAAGCAAACAGCAGTGTATTTACTGTTGTACCTATGATTTCTTTTCCGACCTGATAGCCGGAAGCTGTAAGCTCCTTCGCTGTCAGACTGTTTTTATGGGTCCAGACTTCATATACAGAGGAGGTTACGGATAATGCCGTATCGATAACAGCTCCAAGAGTACTGAAAACAGTTACAAATATTCCTACATGAAGCATGTTGATATGAAGATCCGTACTGTAATAATACATAAAATCATCTTCTGAAATCTGGATCTCATTTAATCCGTAGCTTCCTGATCTCCATGTGATAATATAAATCGGAACAAACAAAAGTAACATTACCAGCAGTGTAGCCAGAAAAGCCGCCCGCGTCTTTGGATTATTTCCGTTCTGATAAAACAGAGAAATATAACAGACACCTGCACCTGCCACCAATATCAGGAGCAGTACAGGAAAACCGGCAGACATCAGCATAATTGAAAAAAACAAAATTACAATATTCCCTGCCAGTGTCATAATTGACATGGCTCCACGTTCACCACCAATCAGGACCATCAACATAATCAAGACCAATGTAAGAAAAATGATCATTTTCTGCCACTCCTTTTCCATGATGGTATTTTCATAATCGCTGAAGCAATAAAAACGGATACCGGTATTGCCAGTACAATTCCAATGCTTTCTATCAGAAAACGACAGATATCATATGGAATGTGGTATCTCACGATCGTTACAAAGCTTATATCATTATTCATCTTAAGTATGAACATGGGAATCATGCCGCTTGCCAGAACAAACAGCAGTACATTTATCATGGTTCCCATAATATCATATCCGATTTCACGACCGGAATGTATCAGTCTTCTCAGAGAAACCGATGGATTTTTCCGTACGATCTCTCCTACTGCTGCGCTGATCGTCACCGTCACATCCATAATTGCACCAAGTCCTGTCAGCATAATATCTGCCCAGAATATATCTGCTGAATTGCCTGTACTTCCAAGGTATTCCAGATTGGAATAATCCAGATCTCCGTACATATAAATAGAAAATTCAAACAATGCCATGATCAGAAACAGAACACACAGTGTTGAAAGAACTGAGGAAAATGTTTTTCTGTGAATTCCATTTAAGCAGATCAATGTAGTCAATGAAAAAAGAACTGCGATGACATTACAGATATTTAAAATATTTTTCCCTTCTGTAAAAGCCTGAAATCCATACGCAAATATGACTGTATTCAGTATCAGTGATATGATCGTGTAAAATCCCTGCTTTCCTGTAATGCAGATCAGAAGAAAAAATAATCCTCCTGCCAGTAATGCCAGATACCCATCCCTTTTTACAGAACGTATCGTTTTTCCGGGGCTTTCCTTTGAACCGCTTAAAAGAACGGTGTCTCCTTTATGATATTTCTTGGTCTGAACCTGAGAAGATGTATATTCATTAGAGACCGTTATTTTTTCCCCTTTATGCGAACCGTTTAATATCCGTGCCGTAATATTCTGAGTATAGTAATATTCTTTTGAGCCCCTGGTTCCTTCTCTGCTCAGAGTCTGTTTTTCTGTTACGGAACATATTTTTGCCAGCGGTGTATGATAAAATCGGGAATTACAGCAGGTAAACAGAACAAAAATAATATATATGCCGGCTAAAAGATATTTTTTGTGAAATATGCAGGATTTCATTAACTTCATTCCCCCTGTAGAAATATTGCAATTGTAAACGCACTGACCGGTTGCTTTTTATCGAAGTAACATTGTACGCTTTTTGAAAGTATCGGTCAATATAAGGTATACAAAGTCAAGACCACCCGCTTAGCGGGTGGCTTGCTCTGTCCCTATAAGGGACTATTCCCTGCTTGCGCCCGGAAGGCGCA
>NZ_WQQE01000088.1:0-422 GCF_018785655.1 Blautia sp. MCC269
GGAGCTGAAAAAGGCAGAGAAGCGTAAAGCCGAGGTTGACGGGCTGTTTGCTAAAATGTATGAGGACTGGTCTGCCGGACGCATAACCGAGTATAACTTCAATATGCTGTCCGAGAAGTACCAGAACGAGCAAAAGGAGCTTGAAACAAAAATAAGACAGCTTCACGAAACGATGGAAGCCGCCGTACAGACCGCAGCGGATGCTGAAAAGTGGATTGCCCTGATGAAACAGTATGTCAACCCTGTGGAGCTGACCGCCGAACTTCTGAACACTCTAATTGAAAAAATAACCGTCCACGAAGCTGTCAAGGGCGAGGACGGAAGCCGTGAGCAGGAAGTAGAAATCTACTACCGCTTCATCGGCAAAATCGACTGACCTTTCTTTTTTACCCAACAATATCTTTAATTAAGGGAGACGGGAA
>NZ_WQQE01000089.1:0-13529 GCF_018785655.1 Blautia sp. MCC269
AAAGGCCCTCCTAATGATATTTATTTTATCATAGAAGAACCTTCTAAACATTATTTTACAGAAAAAGTTTCATACTCTCGAATTAACCAAGCCCTATGCAGATAAAAATGAGTTTATTTCCCATCTGGTATCTTATCCGCTTCTGATTATTGATGATCTGGGAATTGAGCGCAAGCCATATCTTTTTCACCATTTCTTTCAGCTCTTCTATATCTTGCGGTGTGGCAGTACCTACGGTGTTTGCAACTTTGGCAAGCTGGTTGATGTTCACACCAATCTTGTGCATTTCCTGATACATTGCTTTCAAATAAGTGGTATCTGTATTGACAATCATGCCATCAATCGCCATCTTACGGAGATAGACACTCATATTAGAGGTCTTGGATAGCATCATCCTCTTGCGGATCATCTTCTTTTCCTCCGGAGTAACCCAGAGCAGTATCTGTACATCTCTTTTTCTGTTTGCCATATAAAAATCTCCTTTATGTTTTTATAAAATCGAGCGAAGCGAAGATTCCAAAAGTGGGGAGGGTCCCGCTTTTGAGGCGAATGCCCGGCAGTGTATATACACTGCCTGTCCCTGCTATTCTTAGCTCTCAGGTATTAAATACAAAAAATCAAAGAAATGTTTATTTTGGATGTGCGGATTATTGCTGAAGCAGCTAAAAAATAGAGAAGAGAGATGACAGCTATTGGCATTGTACCATTTTTTAGTAATGTATTTGTCATAGACACATGTCTTGAAAAAATGATGGCGGAACAATATGTTGCTGTGATATAATGAAATATTCGGAATATTTGGAAGAGAATGAAGAGAGGATATGAGTGAACGACATGAAGAAAACAAAAGAAGGAGTTAATTTGAAGAAAAAGAAATTCCTTAGACTGAAGAATACAGGTAGTATCCTTGTGCTTATGGGGCTTTTGATAATTTTTGTAATAGCACTGTACACATTTATCCTGCAAAGTTCTTACACTAAGACCGCCCTTGATACAGAAATTGCGCGTGATACAGCGAGTGCAGATGCAGTACACAAACTTGTGGATGGAAGAATCAGCAAAGAAGATTTTGATCAAATCAAAGATCAATCTGATGAAAAGAAGCAAATATATAAGGATATTTCTTCATATTTCAATGAAATCAGAACACTGAATTCTACTCGATATATTTACACCGCTAAAAAAAATGAAGAAGGAAAACTCGTTTACGTGGTAGACGGTTTGGATCCGGATGCGGATGATGTAAGGCACCCTGGAGATTATATTGAGGAAGAAATGGTTCCGTATATTGATAGGGCTATTTCTGGGGAGAATGTGTACTCTCAGGATATCATTGATACAACATGGGGGCCGATTTTTACGGCTTGCTATCCTGTAAGCGCAAATCATGATGGGACAGGAGAAATCATTGGCGCATTTTGCATTGAAATGGATATGCAATCAGCTTATGGAATGGTTGAAAAGACGAATCATATTTCCATCATCTGCGGTATAGTCGCAGGAGCTGTATTGCTTTTAATTTGTCTATATACCTATTATGTTTACCAGAAAAGCAAGGCAGAAGAGCAAAAACAAAAACAATTATTAATGAACGCCGCTGAGGAAGCAGAGTCTGCCAACAAAGCAAAATCTGCGTTTTTGCTTAGTATTAGCCATGACATCAGAACGCCGATGAATGCCATTATTGGATTTACAAACATTGCGCTTCACCAGAACACGGTTTCAGATATTCATGATAGCTTGGAGAAAGTTCAAAAAAGTTCGAATCATCTTCTCTCTTTGTTGAATGACGTACTGGATTTTAGTCGCATTGAAAGTGGAAAAGTTACTATTTCGCCCGAGCTAGTGGACATTACTCAATTGACAGATAATGTCCAGGCGATTATGAATGGACTTCTTTATAACCGAGATCTTAAGTTTGAAGTACATCGAGAAAGACCAAAGAACCCATATGTCCTTGCGGATGTTACGCGTATTCGAGAAGTTCTGGTGAATCTTCTTGGCAATGCTGTGAAATTCACAAAGGACGGTGGAAAGATTACTTTGGATATCAGCACTTACCCCGGAACGGATGAGAAACATATCATAATTCGTTATGTTGTTCAAGATAATGGTATTGGCATGAGCGAAGAGTTCCAGAAAGAATTATTCAAGCCGTTTTCACAAGAAGATAATGCTAATGCCAGAACCAAATATAAGGGAACCGGTCTTGGCATGGCCATCACACAAAAATATGTGGATATGATGGGCGGTTCGATTGCTGTTGAGAGCAAAAAAGGTGTAGGTTCTACATTCACAGTGGAGATCCCACTGGAGTTGCAAGAACAGGTTATTCAATCAGAACAAAAACAACCTCTACATAGAGATTTGACAGGTGTTCATGTTCTTATGGCAGAGGATAATGATCTAAATGCTGAACTTGCTACGATAATGCTGGAAGATGCCGGTATGACCGTAACACGCGCATCAGATGGAAAAGAAGTCGTGAATTTGTTTAAAAATCATCCACGAGACACATACGATCTTATTTTGATGGATATCATGATGCCAAACATGGATGGACACCAAGCAACGAAAGCCATTCGAGCCCTAGGTATAGAGCGATCCGATGCAGTTACGATTCCAATTATAGCTTTGTCTGCAAATGCTTTTATAGATGATATTCAGGAATCCCTGGATTCAGGCATGAATGATCATATTTCCAAGCCGATTAACATGGAAGAAGTAACTGATACAATCGCTAAATACATTAAAGACGATACATGTTTGGAAAAGGAACTGAAGCAGAAACAAAATGACAGATAAGTGTCGGAGCATCAGGAAAATCGCATCGTTAGTGAGAAAAATATGACGGTATCTGAATCCTTTATAACAAAGTATTTAAGCATTGTCTAAAAGATCAGATGTTAATAAAAGAATACATTAAATAACAAAAAAAGAATGCAAAGAGGTGGAACTGTATCTGGCCAGGAAAGGCAGTGCAGTTTCGCCTTTTTTGTGCTGTCCTTTTCCTTCCATTCCATGTTATAGTGATATTGTACAAAAATAAAATAATTTGAAATTTGCTGTGATTTTTTTCATTTTGATACGTTTATTATAAAGAGTAAATTCAGCAGAAAGGGTTTGGAAAGTAGAAAAATGCAATATAATAGAAAAATGATTAATGGTGTAGTATTTTTGGAAGAGCAGGCAGATTATTTGTTGCTTCTTGGAAAAGAGGGATTATATACAGTGCAGGCAGAAAATGATCATTGGAATGTTCATTATACACTTCCGGGAGATACATCAAATTTAGACAAACAGTTTATTTCCAAAGATGAAGCATTGCAGGATGTTTATGAAATGGATATATGGCGCAGAAATAGATGGAAATTTTTGCCAATGAAAGAACTAAGGACAAGATTAAAGAAACTTCTCATGGAAGCTGGATTTACACAAGCAGAACTTGCCGAGATGGTGGAAAATTGCAAGGATAATATAAGGAGACTGGAGAGGAACAAATTTATAAATCCTACATATCAGCTCCATCATGATTTCACAGAATTTTTTGAAAAACCTGTGGAAGAAATTTTGGGATATGAAGAAATATAAAATAGAAGGCTGGTGCATAGCAGAAGTGAAACTGTTAATGCATCAGCCTTTTAAAATTAGCCAACTACTTTTCCAAAAGTTTTTAAGGTGGATCCGGAAGTGACTTGGATAGGGGCATATTTTTTATTTAGAGAAATAAGCTGAATACCGGAATCGGATTGATGATATTTCTTTACATAAGCATCACCAATCTGTCCATCCAGATAGAGAGGCTCCATACTGTCACCACATATGATGTTGTTCTGAAAGAAGAAATTGCTGAATTTGAAGAGCTTATGCGCAAAACCATAGCTGACATTGTATCAGAAGCCAGTAGCGTTGCCTGTTGGGTGTATGTGCAGAAATATGTGAAGCACAAAACCCTAAACGAAATGCTGCAAGAATTGCCAGACGTAGGTCAATTCATCCTAGCTATGAATACCTGGTTTGAAAAACTGATGGAGAAATAATCTAGGAAAATAGTTTAAAGTTTACATGTTATGATCATGTATGAAGTTGGAACAAAATAAAAGAATTGTGCTATAATATTGTTCAAGAAAAAAACTCATTGACATATTTCAATCTATTTAGGAGGATAAACGATCATGTGTACAGCAGCAACTTATAAAACAAAAGATTTTTACTTTGGACGAACCCTCGATTATGAATTCTCTTATGGTGATCAGATAGTAATTACACCACGTAATTATGCGTTTAATTTTCGCCATGTTGGCGATATGAAAAATCATTATGCAATTATTGGAATGGCTCATGTTGCAGAGGATTATCCTTTGTATTATGATGCTATGAATGAAAAAGGAGTGGCAATGGCAGGACTGAATTTTGTCGGAAATGCTGTTTATGCTGCGATTAAGCCAGATGTGGAAAATATTGCACAGTTTGAATTTATTCCGTGGATTTTAAGTCAGTGTTCTTCTTTAGTTGAAGTTCGCGAGCTTCTTGAACGAATTAATATTGTTAATACTCCTTTCAGCGAACAATTACCATTAGCACAATTGCACTGGATCATTTCTGATGAGAATGAGTCAATTACGGTAGAATCTATGTCAGATGGTTTGCATATTTATGACAATCCAGTAGGAGTGCTTACGAATAATCCGCCATTTCCACAGCAGATGTTTCAACTAAATAATTATATGTATTTATCTCCTAAACAGCCCAGAAATACTTTCTGCGAAAATTTGGCTCTTGATGCATATAGTAGAGGTATGGGAGGATTAGGTCTTCCGGGAGATCTCTCATCTTCCTCACGCTTTGTACGTGTAGCTTTTACAAAGGTAAATGCAATTTCAGGTGAATCAGAGGAAGAAAGCGTTAGCCAATTCTTCCACATTCTCGGATCTGTGGATCAGCAACGAGGATGTTGCGAAGTAGCGGATGGAAAATATGAAATCACATTGTATACGTCGTGTTGTAATGTTACAAAAGGTATTTATTATTACAATACTTATGAAAACCATCAGATCAGTGCAGTAGATATGCATGTAGAAAATCTGGATAGTGATAAAATGATTTGTTATCCAGTAATTCAAGGAGAACGAATCAACTATCAAAATAAATAATGTTTTGAAATCAGGGATGAGGTAGAAAGGAAAGTTCCATGACAAAAGATGAAGTAAAAAAACTCAGGATGAACAGTCCGGAATCACTACAGTTTTTAAATAATGCTACAAAATTTTATAATTTAATGATGATGTATCGTTGTGCTATTCGGGAGATACAAACTAAACTTGAGGTTTTGGATGATGAATTTTCAGTTGAGAACAATCGAAATCCTATTTCTTTTATAAAAACAAGAATTAAGAAGCCCAATAGTATTTACGATAAACTGCAGAAGATGGGATATGAATTTACAACAGAAAATATACAGACATATCTCAATGATGTAGCAGGCGTTCGAATAGTTTGTGCGTTTATTGACGATATTTATATGATATCAGATTTGATTACCCAACAGGATGATATTAAAGTTATTGAAATAAAAGATTATATAAAAAATCCAAAATCGAATGGTTATCGAAGCTATCATATGATTGTCGAAATACCAGTATTTTTTGCTAAGGGTAAAACACCTATGCGTGTAGAATTACAGATTCGAACCAATGGTATGGATTTCTGGGCAACATTGGAACATCAACTTCGCTATAAAAAAGGAATTGAAGAAATGCCTGGCTATGATGAGATAAGTGAAGAATTACTTCATTCTGCAAGAGCTATCATTGAAGCAGATAATGAAATGCAGAGAATAAAAGACAAAATTGGTATGTTCCATGAAATTTAGGGAGAAAACTGAGCAAGTAGGAAGGTGGAATATATATGAAACAAGATACTTTAGAGGGCAAAGCAAAAACAAAAAATGGGGTAAAACGGCTGTGTTTTTCCATAATCTGCATTCTTCTGGAAGTGATTTTTATTATTACTATCGTAACACGCTTGAATGAATATGCAGAAATCATAAATTTATTTACAAGGATTTTGAGTGGGATCTTGGTTTTGGGATTGTACGCATCAAATAAGACATCCTCTATGAAAATGCCTTGGGTCATCTTAATTCTAATTTTCCCAATTATGGGTGTAGGCCTGTATTTGTTGATTGGTTTGAATGGTGGCACACATAAAATGCGTGAGCGATATGCAGAAATTGATAGCAAATTGTTACCAATGCTTCCGGACAGTCAGGAGTGTTTGAGCAAAATAAAAGAAACAATTCCGAAAGCAGGAAATATAGCAAGTTACATACAAAGAAATTCGCAGTATCCAATCTATCAGAATACGGATATTGTGTATTTTGATGAAGCAGTGAAAGGATTAGAGGCACAGCTTAAGGATTTGGAGAAAGCACAGAAGTTTATCTTTATGGAATATCATGCGATAGAAGACGCTGAAGCATGGCATAAGATTCAAGATGTTCTGGAAGAGCGAGTAAAAGCAGGTGTGGAAGTTAGAGTATTCTACGATGATATGGGTTCTATAGGCTTTATTAACACAGATTTTGTGAAAAAGATGGAGGCAATAGGAATTCATTGCCGTGTATTCAATCCGTTTATGCCAGGTTTAAATCTGTTTTTGAACAATCGTGATCATAGAAAAATAACAGTTATTGATGGAAAAGTCGGATTTACAGGTGGATATAATCTAGCAAACGAATATTTTAATTACACACACCCGTATGGACAGTGGAAAGATACAGGTATTCGTTTAGAAGGAGATGCTGTTCAGTCGCTTACGGTGACATTTTTGGAAATGTGGAATGCAGTAAGTGATAAGGATGCTAATGATTCTGATCTTAGTAAATACCTTTTCCACTATGATTATGCGGCACAGCAAACTGGGTTTATTCAACCTTATGCAGACAGCCCTATGGATAATGAGCAAGTAGGAGAAGAAGTTTATATCAGTATGATAAATAAAGCTGAAAAATATTGTTGGTTTATGACTCCATATCTAATCATAACAGATGAAATGACGCATGCGTTATGTCTGGCTGCTAAGCGAGGGGTAGACGTAAGAATTATCACACCTGGTATCCCTGATAAAAAATTCATTTATAATATAACTCGTTCTTTTTATCATGGATTAGTTAAACATGGTGTTCGTGTTTATGAGTGGACTCCTGGTTTCTGTCATGCAAAAATGAGTGTGGCAGATGACTGTATGGCAACTTGTGGAACAATTAATCTGGATTATCGAAGTTTATATCACCATTTTGAAAACGGCTGTTTTATGGCAGATTGTCAGGCAGTTGTGGAAATAAAAAATGATCTGATAAGAACGATGGGAGAATGTCGTGATGTGACAGACCAATATCAAACCGGACGAAGTGCATATTTGCGACTGGGACAATTATTTATGAGATTATTTGCTGGATTACTATAAGAATCTGATGAAACGACCTTTCAAAAAACAGTTGATTTAGAAGTTAACTGTTTTTGAAAGGCCGTTTTTGCTATATCTAACAGTCTGTTGTACAAAGAAGATTTTGCATGGATGAAAAAAACAAACCTTGTTGAGGTTAAATTGAGATTGACTTTGTATTGTATAAGTATGAAATAAAAAGGAATCAGGTGATGTACAATGAAAAAGCATAAAATATGTAAAATCCTTCTTGTTATACTGGCAATTTTTTTATGTGTGGCTTTTTATGAATTGCTCGGAATCTGCGTTGCATATAAAAAGCAGCCGGAAGTGTCCAATACAACCAAAAAAGAAACAAAAAATGGGTCATGGAACGAATGCAGTGAAAATACAGAACGGGCAGTAATCATAGAAAAGAATCCAGAAGCGCTTTTACAAAGAGTGCGTTTGATCAAGAATGCAAAAAAGGAAATTATTCTTTCTACTTTTGCATTTCAATCCGATGAAAGTGGAAAATTGATTTTAGGAGCACTGCATGATGCGGCAGACAGAGGTGTACATATTCGTCTGTTAGTAGATGGAATGGAGAGCTGGATTGATATGGAAGGAAATCCGTATTTCTATGGATTATCTTCCCATGAGAATGTTGAAATTAAACTGTATAATAAGGCCAATCCGTTGAAACCGTGGAAAATGATGGGTAGAATGCATGATAAATATTTGATTGCAGATGGAAAGAGATATATTCTTGGGGGAAGAAATACATACAATTATTTCTTGGGTGATTTTCCGGGACATAAGAACTATGACAGAGACGTGTTAGTGGTTTGCGATGAACCTGAGAAAGAAAAATCAGTTAACCAGTTGTCAGAGTATTTTGAAACCATATGGAATCAGGAAGACAGTGGTTATTTTCATAACAATAAAAAACTGGCAAATAGAAAATCTGTAAAGAACGCAGTTTTAGAGCTGCAGAACAGCTATCAGAAATATTTTGAAGAGAATAAGGAAAGAATCTGCGAGACCAATTATACGGACGAAACTTTTGAGACAGAAAAAATTACATTAGTGTCAAATCCTATTCACACAGGTTCCAAAGAACCAGTAGTGTGGTATCAGTTGGGAGAATTGATGAAAAATGCAAAAAATCGTGTGAAGATCCACACGCCATATATTATCTGTAATGATATGATGTATAATACATGGAAGGAGATTGCAGAGAACGTTTCAGATTTTTCTATCATGACAAATTCAGTTGCGAATAATGGGAATCCATTTGGGGCTGCCGATTATGCGAAAAACAGAAATAGAATTTTAAGTACAGGAATTAATATCTGGGAATATGAAGGCGGTTATTCATACCACGGAAAAAGTATTCTGATTGACGATGATCTGTCTGTAATCGGTTCCTTTAATATGGACATGAGAAGTGCATATCTGGATACGGAACTGATGCTTGTAATTCGCAGTAAAGATATTAATAAACAGTTAGAAGAGGGCATGATGGAATATGAAAAAGTGTCCCGCCAGATATTAGAAGGCGGAACTTATAATGATCCATATCATGTAGAGCCAATCGAATTAACAAAGAAACGTCAGAGAAAAATATTTTTGGTACAGCATCTGCTTGGATGGGCAAGGTATCTGTTTTAATAAGGAGGAAGGAAAACGTGTTTCAAATATTGATTGTAGAAGATGATAAAGAATTAAGCCAGCTATTCCAAAAAGTGCTTGAGAAGAATGGATATCAAGTCAAAAGTGCATCGGATGGAGCACAGGCATTAGAAGTATTGGATAAGGAATATATTGATCTGATCATTTCTGATATTATGATGCCGGTTATGGATGGCTATGAACTGGTGTCAGAACTCCGTTCAGCAGGATATCAGATACCAGTGCTTATGATCACTGCGAAAGGTTCCTTTGATGATATGCGCCAGGGATTTCTTTCGGGAAGTGACGATTATATGGTAAAACCGGTAAATGTGAATGAAATGGTTTTAAGAGTCGGAGCACTGCTTCGCCGTGCACAGATACTGAATGAACACAAAATTGTGATCGGTTCAACAGAGTTTGATTATGATGCAATGACGGTTACAACTGATAAGGAAAGTTTTGTTTTGCCTAAAAAAGAATTCCTGCTTTTATATAAGCTTGCAGCTTCGCCAGGCAGAACATTTACAAAACAACAGTTGATGGATGAAGTATGGGGATACGAGACGGAGGCAGACCCACATACGATAGAGGTACATATAGGAAGAATCAGAGAGCGTTTTAAAGATAACCCTGATTTTGAAATCGTAACAATGCGTGGAATTGGATACAAGGTGGTGAAAAAATAATGGAACAAAAGAAAGAAAAAGGATTGCGGATCCGATCCTGTCTGACTGGTGCAATCTGGCTGGCACTTGTATTTTCAACAGTCATATCTGCTTTATTATTTGCTTTTTTGAATCATTTTTTTAATCTGCCGGGCAGCATACCTGTGCTTGGCTGGCTTTTGATTTTCAATACATTGATTGCAGGGCTGATCACTTCCTTTATTAATGCAAAGTTACTGGAACCAATTACCAGACTTAGTAAAGCAATGAAGGAAGTTTCTCAGGGAGATTTTGAACAGCATTTGGAAACGAACAGCCGTATAGCAGAAGTTGGAGAATCTTATCAAAGTTTTAACGTTATGACAAAAGAACTTCGTGCAACAGAGGTGCTGCAGATGGATTTTGTATCTAATGTTTCTCATGAGTTTAAGACCCCGATTAATGCCATTGAAGGATATACAATGCTGCTTCAGGGAGAAGAACTATCTCCGGATCAAGAGGAATATGTAGAAAAAATCTTATTTAACACCCAAAGACTTTCCGGATTGGTTGGTAATATTTTGCTGTTATCCAAGTTAGAGAATCAGAATATACCAATGAAAAAAACAGAATATCGTCTGGATGAACAGATTCGCCAGGCATTTCTTTCATTGGAAACAAAATGGACAGAAAAAGAAATTGGTTTTCAGGTAGAATTGGAGGAAGTTAAATATACTGGGAATGAAGGACTTTTTATGCATATCTGGATAAATCTTTTGGATAATGCGATTAAGTTCAGCCCTTCAAAGGGGACAATTACGATGTTTCTGAAACAAGAACAGGATTCTGTTAAGTTCATTCTGGAAGATGAAGGACCAGGAATAGAGGATGATGTAAAATCCAGAATATTTGACAAGTTCTATCAGGTAGATGGATCTCATAAAGCAGAAGGAAATGGCCTAGGTCTTGCACTTGTAAAACGGATTGTAGATAGTGCCGGAGGAACAATCAAAGCAGAAAACCGTGAATATGGTGGATGCAGATTTGTTATAGAGCTGCCAAAGCAGAAAGATGAGATTATATAGTTTTAAAATAAATTAGAAGATGGGAGGATTTATATGACATTTTATCAGGAGTTGCAGTTAAATCAGGCAGGTTCTAAAAACCTGTTGAAAAAGAGTGAAACACTAAAAGAAAAATTATATCATATGTGGGTATATCTGGTGAAGATAGCTGTTACAATGGCATTTTGTTTTTTCTTTGTTAGTATTTTCAGCATCCTATTTGGAAATGAGAACAGCATTGTAGGTGTAGTAGTCTTATTATGTCTCATGGTGTTTAGAAATGCGGATCTGGGGATCCACACCGGACAATCTACGATGCTTTTGGCTTTGTTCTTTGTAATTATGACTGTATGTCCGCATTTAGCAAATCAGTTTTCACCGGTATTGGGAATGCTGTTAAATATTGCGGCACTGGCTGTGTTGATTCTGTTCGGATGCCATAATCCATTCATGTTTAATCAATCTACATTGGTTCTTGGGTATCTGCTGCTATATGGTTATGATGTTACGGGAAAAAGCTATCAGATGCGATTAGTCGGGATGGCTTTAGGTGCAGCACTTACCTGCTTCGTATTTTATCGAAATCATAAAAACAGAACTTATAAAAGAAATCTGAAAGATCTGATACAAGAATTTGATATCACTTCTTCCAGAACAAAATGGCAGATATGTCAGATTTTATGCGTACCGATTGTCCTTTGCATTGCAGAACTTTGTAATATGCCACGTGCAATGTGGGCTGGTATTGCGGCCATGTCCGCGATTTTGCCGTTTATGGAAGATATGCGCTACAGAGTCCGTAAAAGGATTGTCGGAAATATTGCAGGTGTTATATGTTTTACAGTATTATATTTTCTGCTTCCTTCGTCAATCTATGCATATATAGGAATTCTTGGTGGAATCGGTGTAGGATTTTCAGCACAATATGGCTGGCAGGCAGTATTTAACACATTTGGTGCTTTAGCCATTGCTGCAGAGACTTATGGACTACAAGGAGCGGTTAGTCTTAGAGTGATTCAAAATGTTTTTGGTGTTGTGTTTGCTTTAGCATTTTGTGTTATATTTTATTGGTTTATGTCTAAAAAAAAGGAAAGTGAGATGACCGTACATGCAGAGTGAAGTGAATCAGGAAGAAAATTTGAATAGAATTATTACGGTTCCTAATCTTCTTTCTTTTTTTCGGCTTTGTCTGATTCCGGTAATTATATGGAGTTATTGTGTAAAGAAAAATCCTCTGTTAGCTGGTGAAATCTTATTGCTGTCTGGTCTTACGGATCTTGCTGATGGATATATCGCAAGAAGATTCCATAGGATTAGTAATTTAGGAAAAATACTTGATCCGGTGGCTGATAAGCTGACACAGGCAGCGATGTTAATCTGTCTGTTTACTCGTTTTCCGCATGTGCTTCTTTTAATCGTAATAATGGCAGGTAAGGAGCTGTATATGGTAGTCAGTGGATGTCTTGTGATACGAAAGACAGGAAAAGTACATGGTGCAGACTGGCATGGAAAGATAGTAACCTTTTTATTATATGGAACTGCAGCGGTGCATATTATATGGTTCCACATTACACCGATGGTATCAGATCTGTTGATTGGTTTGTGCGCTATAATGATGGTCATATCGGTCGCTCTGTATATTATCCAGAATACCAGGACTCTTAAGGAAGAGACTGTATAAGCAATTTTATATTGCAATGACTAGAAAAATATTTAGGAGAAGATAGATATAAACAGTAAGTCAAACACACAAACTATGGAGTCTTTAGTCGGTTTAATAAAATTTTAGATAGAAAATAAATCATTATAAAAAGATCCTGTTCATACTATGATATATAGAACAGGATCTTTATTTACTTTATTTCGCTAGGAAATTGCTCTGAATCTCCATCGGCATATGATAAGCCTGGCCTCGTTTTGTCAGGCTGTATAATTTAAAGCTCATTAGTTCCGGAGTCGCATTCAATGAACTGCAGAGTCCGAAATAATCAAGGTCCTCGTTCTGAACCATATCTTCGATTTCCTCAAAAGCTATTTTATCTTCGTCAGTCAGTGATCCACCAGCAAACATAGCTGCAGCCTGTTCCAGGATCTGTTGAGCCTGTTTGGCACCGCGATTACCAAACTGTTCGGATGCTTCTGTGATAAAAGCTTCATCCTCACTCATGAGATAAGAAACGTCACACTGTAATGCATCAGCCTTTTAAAATTAGCCAACTACTTTTCCAAAAGTTTTTAAGGTGGATCCGGAAGTGACTTGGATAGGGGCATATTTTTTATTTAGAGAAATAAGCTGAATACCGGAATCGGATTGATGATATTTCTTTACATAAGCATCACCATCAAGGAAGAAGACACCGATTTCTCCTTTTTCAAGTGTTTCTTGTTTATGAATCCAGATGATCTGTCCATCCAGATAGAGAGGCTCCATGCTGTCACCACATACCCGGACACCGAAGTCAGCACTGGAAGATACTTCATCACCAACTTCAATTTCGGAAAAACGGTCGGAATCAAGGAATTGTCCTGTTCCAGCTGAAACCGGGAGATCATAGAGACTGAGGAGGATATGAAAATGAGCAAAAACAATGATTATATTCAGTTACCACCACTAAAAAAAGACACACCGTCCGATGTGATAGCATTTATGTGGGAGTACATGAAAGTACCGGAGGATTCAAGAGAAAAAGTTAAGAATCTGCTTAAAGATGCAAATGAA
>NZ_WQQE01000090.1:0-272 GCF_018785655.1 Blautia sp. MCC269
GCACTATATTTGAGATTGAGCCGTGACGATGAATTACAGGGGGAAAGCGGCAGTATCCAGACCCAGCGCATGATGCTTAGGCAGTATGCCGCAGAGCATGGGCTGACTGTTGTAGACGAGTACATTGACGACGGATGGAGCGGGACAAATTTCGAGCGTCCAAGTTTCCAAAGGATGATTGATGACATCGAGGACGGGAAAATCAACTGCGTTGTCACAAAGGACTTATCCCGTCTGGGAAGAAACTATATCCTGACCGGTCAGTACACGGA
>NZ_WQQE01000091.1:0-1248 GCF_018785655.1 Blautia sp. MCC269
ATCGGAGAGATCTTTCATGCTGAATGATGCTTCCGGGTTCCGCAGGATCTACCTGGCTACCGGCTACACAGATCTGAGACGTGGTATGGAGGGCCTTGCATCCATCATCAAGTTCCATTTTCAACTGGATCCGTATCAAAAAGATGTTGATGCTAGAATATAAATAGTACAAGCCAAAATGAGAAATTCCAAATACACATAAGCATGATACAATAGAAACATGCTGAAGGAGGATCTCATATGGCAAAACAACATGACAAACAATTTAAACTTGATGCAATCCAGTATTATCAAGATCACAAAGATCTCGGGGTACGTGGATGTGCAGAAAATCTTGGCATCGGATACAGCACATTAACCAAGTGGCTGAAAGACTTCCGGGAATCAGGTGATATTCCTGTTCGTGGTTCTGGTAATTACGCATCTGATGAGCAGAAAGAAATTGCCCGTCTCAGACGTGAATTACGTGATGCCCAAGATGCCCTTGATGTATTAAAAAAAGCAATCAACATTCTGGGAAAATGACGGAAGCCATTTATCTCGAAGTATCTGAGAAGACGGAAGCTGCCAAAAAGGCTGGACGCCGGGTTTCCGTCTCCGGAATGTTGAAATTTTTAGGTGTCTCGCGTTCAGGATATCATGCATGGCTCCACCGCATGCCTTCTGATACCTAAAAACGCCGTGAAGCTATAAAAGCAAAAATACAGGATATTTATGATGCTTCCAAGCAGAACTACGGTGCTCCCAAAATTACTGTAGAACTGCGTAAAAATGGTGAAATAATTTCGGAAAGAACCGTTGGTACATATATGCGCCAAATGGGAATCCGTACCCAGTGGAGCAAGCCATGGACAATCACCACAAAAGATTCTGATTTCAGCACTGAATTACAAAATATCCTTGATGAACAGTTTAATCCGGACCGTCCGAATGCCGTCTGGTGTTCGGATATCACCTACATCTGGACAATAGACGGATTTGTCTATCTGACCAGTATTATGGATCTATTTTCCAGAAAGATCATAGCCTGGACGCTTTCAGAAACACTGGAAGTATCTTGTGTGATTGATACTATAAACAAAGCCAAGGCTCGCCGAAGCATTGACCGGCCATTAATCATCCACTCAGATCGCGGCAGCCAGTATGTTGCAAAGGAATATAAAAAGCAACGAGAGTATGAAACTTTTTCTGTAAAATAATGTTTAGAAGGTTCTTCTATGATAAAATAAATATCATTAGGAGGGCTTT
>NZ_WQQE01000092.1:0-1827 GCF_018785655.1 Blautia sp. MCC269
CTCCCTCCATAAAAATACTGGTAGCGGTAAAGCTGCCGGTTATATCATAGCTCCATCTCATGTTTCTTTCTCTGTACTGCCTGTGGCTGCTCCCTCCGGCGCAGTGCGGTATCTACGGCGTTCTGCACCTGCCGTAGCCGTATGACTTCCTCCCGGAGTGGCTTGTGCTGCGGAGACAGTTCGGCATACTCTGTTTTTAACTGTGCGTATTCCTGTTTCCATGCTTTCAGGGCAATGGGTTTTCCGTCCAGTTTTTCTTTCAAAATACGGCGGGCGGCATAAAACAGCCGTAACTCCGCATCGTGGGATGTTTCAAATTTCTCCCTCTGTTTCTTAAACTTGATATTGTTCAATTCCGTATGAACAGGTTTTAGCCGCTGGTAATTCTCGCCCTCCCGTATCAATTCCTGCAATTCCTTTATCCGGGCAGATTTCTTTTTCATGGAGTCGCTTAACGCTTCAAATTCTTCGTTGACAGAGGAAAGACGCTCCTGCAAATCCTCTAATGTGAGCAGCTTGTTTTCCGTCAGATAATTGACGGCTTCGGCAAACTGCTTTAAGTTTCCGGTTCTGGCTTTATTGCTCCATGCCCCTGCGTTGCGCTGGTTGTAATAAGCGATCAACAGGTCGGCAAGGCTCGGTGTCTGCGGTTTGGAAAGTTCTTCTTTTACCTCTGCCATCCAGACAAACAGGGCTTTGATCTTCTTCCTCACATCCTGCATGAGCCGGTTGGTGGCTTTAATCCAGCGGTTCAGTTCCCCTTTCTCGGTGCGGATGCCCTTTGCTTCCATCTGCCGGACATTAGCTCCCTCGTGGACAGTAGGTATCAGGTCAAGCCCCTGCCGCACATAGGAACGGTGGTCGATACGCACATCCAGCCCTTTTTCCTCAAATTTTGTATTAACGGCAGCCGCCCACTGCTCCCGCCAGTGTTCCAGCGTTTCCGGCTCATGCCAGTCTGTTGTATGGACAGCGTTAAACATATAATCGCCGTTTTTATCCCGGATTCGGTTTCCATCTTCATCAAGAAGATATTCCCGACGCTGTTTTTGTCCCCATGTGCCATCCGGGTTCAAAGGGCGCATGGTTGTCATCACATGAAAATGCGGGTTAGGGATGCCGCCGTCCTCTTTCTCCGGGCTGTGAAAAGCAAGGTCGGCAATCATGCCTTTTGTCACAAACTGCTCCTGTACGAACTTCCTCGCCAGCTCCATGTTTTCTTCCAGCGTCAATTCATTCTGCATGGCAATATCAAAGGAATAGGCAAGCTGTGCTTTTGGATGTTTCTCGCAGTTCTCCACAGCATTCCAGAGGGTCGCCCGGTCAAGATATATTTCCGGCGCATGGGGCGGCAGCATGATTTCCGAAGCGATCACGCCGCCCTTTTTGGTGTAGTCGCTGACTTCTCCATAGTAGCTGCTGTAAAGACGCTCCCCGGCTCGATAGGCTGCGCTGGCAATGGCGCTCTGACCGGCGCTGCGCTTGATCTGTGCGATTGAAAAATGATAAAGTGCTATCCTTAGTCACCGCCTTTCTCCTGCCCGGAAATACGGGCGTGGTTCTCTGTGGCAGACCGGATGAAATGCTCCGCCTGCGGCAGATTCAAAATGCTTTCCATGAGGGAATAAAATTCCGCTTCGGATAGCTCCTTTGTCTGTGGTGCAATGCTCTCAATAGCTGCCCCACGGGTAATCAGCCGGTGCGTCCTCTGTTTCCGGGAACCGCTTTCCAGATACGCCTGCCGGTTTTTCAAACGCTGCATTTTCCGTTTTTCCTGTTCCAGCAGGACAGTGGTTTTTTCATATTCCTGCTTCAACTGTTCCAAAG
>NZ_WQQE01000010.1:0-156572 GCF_018785655.1 Blautia sp. MCC269
AGGCGGGGAACCGCCTGCTCTTGACATGCCATTCAACAACTGTTATATATAAAGCAAGGGTGAAAAGCCTAGTTTTTAAGTTACTCACCCTTTCTTATCATAGAAGAATCCTATTTACAGAGATTTTTTCATAGTCTCTGTAAATATTGTACAGGCGTCTTTTTGTTTGTCGCAGAGTATACAACTCTGCGGCATTTCTTTTTTTCTATATAATACTTCTTATTTATAAGTACCGGATCTCCACATCCATCCCGCCGTTTCCGTCCGTTTCCAGAACTGCATAGCTGGGTCTTCTGCCCCGTTGCCTTGGGAAGGCCAGGCTTCCGGGGTTTACAAGAAGAATTCCGTCTTCTTTTTCCAGGACCGGCACGTGAATGTGTCCGAAAAATGCCGCATTGCAGCCACGCTGTTTTGCAGCATCTGCCAGCTGGTCAAAAGCCATGGACACGCCATAATAGTGACCATGTGTCACCAGTACCTTATTTCCTTCAATGTCGATCACATCTTCTCTTGGAAGATCGGAGAAAAAATCATTATTTCCGGATACAATGCTGCAGGGACAGTCTGCGAGGGCTTCGATATAAAATTCTCTGCCTTCCACGTCTCCACAATGCACCAGCATGTCAAAAGGAGCTTCCCGGTTTACTGCGATCTCCAGGTTTTCATCTCTTCCGTGGGTATCGCTCACGATCAGCACCTTCATACAAGTTCTTCCTTTATAAGGCGAAGGGCTTTTCCGCGATGGCTGATCCTGTTTTTTTCTTCCATGGAAAGTTCTGCGGAAGTGCAGCCATATTCCGGAAGATAAAAGATCGGGTCATAGCCAAAACCGTTCTCGCCTTTTTCCTCGTATCCAATGCGCCCCTCCATGGTGGCACGGACCGTCTCTCTTCTGCCATCCGGGAAAGCCGCCGCAATGGCACAGACAAAACGTGCGGTACGTTTCTCATCCGGTACACCTTCCAGACGTTCGATCAGGTTCGCGTTTTTGATGTGGTAGGAAGTGTCCTCTCCCATGTAACGTGCGGAATAGATTCCCGGCTCTTTATTCAGATAGTCGATCTCAAGGCCGGAATCATCTGCCAGAACGATCTCACCGGTCATTTTGCAGATGGCCTCAGCTTTGATCATGGCATTTTCTTCGAAGCTTTTTCCATTTTCGTCGATATCCGCATGGATTCCGGCATCTTTCAGGGAAAGGATCTCAAGCTGGGGATCCGCAAGTATCCTTCGGATCTCCTTCATTTTCCCCTCGTTTCCAGTGGCAAAAATGATCTTTTTCATTCTTTTATACTTCCTTTCTTCGGCGGACGTGGTCCAAGGAACTGGTAATAGTAGGTTTTCATCATTCCGTTATAGATCTTACGGTTCTTGTCTGCTTTTCGGCCGATATCATTCTCTGCCTTGTCATAGGCGGTGATAAGATACATGGACCAGCGATCCAGGCGCTTATAGCTCTCGCCGATCTCACGGTACAGTGCCGGAAGATTCTCTTTTTCCTCGATTCGCTCACCATAGGGCGGATTGGTCACAATAAAACCAAACGGTTTGGAGTGGCGGAGTTCGCTGACCGGTCTCTGCTGAAAATGGATCAGTTTGTCCACTCCTGCCATCTTTGCATTGGCCCGTGCTGCCTTGATAGCTGCCGCATCGATGTCAAAGCCCTGGATATCCGTCTCAATATCAAGATTTACCCGCTCTCTGGCTTCTTCTCTTGCATCTTCCCAGCATTCCTTCGGGATGAGATGTTCCCAGCTCTCAGCCAGGAAGTGGCGGTTCATTCCAGGTGCCATATCCGCTGCCATCATTGCCGCCTCAATGGGAAAGGTACCACTTCCGCAGAAAGGATCCACGAGAATACGGTCTTTTTTCCACGGGGTCAGCATCAGAAGTGCGCTGGCAAGTGTCTCTGTGATGGGTGCTTTCACGGTCATCTGACGGTATCCTCTCTTATGAAGAGATACGCCGGAAGTATCGATCCCGATCAAGGCCACATCTTTCATAAATGCCACACGGATTGGGAATTCCGGACCGTCTTCCGGGAACCAGGAAATTCCGTAGATGCCTTTGAGACGTTCTACGATGGCTTTTTTCATGATGGACTGGATATCGGATGGGCTGAAAAGTTTACTCTTGATGGAGTTTGCCTTGGCTACCCAGAATTTACCGTTCTTCGGTATGTAATTCTCCCATGGGAGAGCCTTGGTCTTCTCAAAAAGTTCGTCGAATGTCTCGGCTTTTACTTCGCCTACTTTCAGAAGGACGCGTTCTGTGGTGCGGAGGAACAGATTGGCGTCTGCCACACCCTGGGCGTCTGCCTCAAAAGTTACTCTTCCGTCTTCCACTTTGATCACTTCATAACCAAGGTCCAGTATTTCACGTTTCAGTACCGCCTCTGTTCCGAAATGGCAGGGCGCTGTTAATTCCCACAGATTCATAAAGTGATCTCCCGTACTGTATTTCCTTCAAAGTCTTTGATTGTAAAAATTCCGTTCTCAAGGATTGCGTAGGTTGGCGGGTTGCCTTCCTTTGGAATGGATACGGAACCTGGGTTCAGAAGGATATAATTTCCCATGTTTTCTGCTTTCAGCACATGTGTATGGCCGTGGATCAGGATGTCGCCGTCCATCATTGGCGGAAGGTTATCTTTGTTGTAGATGTGACCGTGTGTGGCGTACAGAGTTTTTCCATCGATGGCGAGAATGCAGTAGTCTGCCATCACCGGGAAGTCAAGGACCATCTGGTCTACCTCTGCCTCACAGTTTCCGCGTACTGCGTAGATCTGATTTTTTCTTTCATTTAAAAGGCGGATGACTTCCTTCGGTGCGTATTCCTTCGGAAGGTCATTTCTCGGACCGTGATAAAGCAGATCTCCCAGAAGTACCAGTCTCTCCGCCTTCTCTTCGTCATATGCTTCCAGCATTTTCCGGCAGTAGTATGCCGAACCATGTACATCGGATGCGAACATATATTTCATAATCTTTTCTCCTTGTGGTTTGTGTCATTTTTATTCCTGTTCTTTACATTATCATGATTTCCTTTAAAATACAAGCACAAGCCATTGCCAGTCATGCATTCGTAATCCCCTTCAATGCTGGTCACGGAGCGAACAGTGATTCCGTTTCGATGCCGCCCTGCGATTTCCCGTTTCCTCTGATCTATTACTCTGTTTTATCCGCTTACAAGATTCCGGCCTCTGTAGGCTGCAAATCCGCCGATCACAGACCGGGTGCGGCAGCCCGCTCTTGCCAGGCTCCGGGCGGCCTGCATGCTGGCACCACCGCGGTCACAGTATAGTATCAGGATCTTATCTTTTGGAAACTGGTACCTCTGATCCTGTTTTTTCTCAAGATATTCTTCCAGCTCATGGTATGGAATGTTTACTGCGTTCCGGACATGTCCCTTTTTGTAGGAGACCGGGTCCCGGAGATCTATGATAACGGCGTCACTGCGCTCCACATAATAATCCAGCATTTTGGCAGAGATAGTTTCGATCTGAAACATGGAAAAATCTCTCCTCTTTTTGCTATATTATATGGAAGCTTCTGTAGGAATGTTCCCTTATATGTATGGAAGCGGGAGAAAGCCAGCTCTGACTTTTTCCCGCTTTTTTTCCGATTTTTTCTGTATGATCCGGCCAACTGACTGATGGATCCTGTACCGCATAAAAATGGTGCTTCTGCTTATTGCGTATTGATCCTCTGCCTAGTATCTTCCGGATCACTTACCCTGAATATCTAGTATCTGTCGGACTCTCTGTCTTTCTCTGAATCGTACTCGTCGGATGTTTTGTTTCCGTAACTGTTGCCGTAGCTGTTTTTGGAACTGTTTTTAGAAGAATTTCTGGAGCTGTTTCTGGAACTGTTTTTTCCGCAGTTTCTGGAATCACTTTCCCCGTAATTTTTTCCCGCATAATTGGACTCATTTCTGTCTGTTTCGTAATTTTTCGCCATTTGAATTACCTCCTGATGAAGTTGATTTTTGCGGCTTTCTGAAGCTTTCTGCCGCTTTTTATTACAGGAAATAGTATCCCAAAAAGTTTGGAGATTATTCGCCAAAATGATATTGCTTTTTTTTCCAGTTTATATTATAATCATTCTTGTAAAAAGAATTTACCCTTCAAAAATTTTTTTTACATAACCCCTTATTTAATTATTTATACTCCCCTCGAAACACCCGGTAGCTCCCCTACCGGGTGTTTCTCTATGCAAAGAACAGGCCGCCGGAACGACCTTATCATTGTCGTTCCGGCGGCCTGTTTTTTATCCATTGATGGGGTTCACATGCACCATGCAGTGCTTTACGTCTTTGAATTTATCTTCGATGGTATGATGCACATTTTCCGCAATATCATGTGCATCGTTGAGGGATATTTCTCCTGCCGCCGCGATCTCGATATCCACGTACATTTTGGATCCGAAAAGGCGGGTTCGAAGAAGATCCACTCTTCTGACGCCCGGCACCTTGAGGATCTCACGGCGCATCGATTCTTCGGTTTTTGCATCACAGGAGTGATCTACCATCTTGTCAATAGCATCCCTGAAAATATCGATCGCAGCTTTGGCGATCATAAAGCAGATCACGATACTGGCAACAGGATCCAGGATGGGGTATCCCAGTCTTGCTCCGAAGATACCCACAAAGGCTCCGATAGAGGAAAGTGCATCAGAGCGGTGATGCCATGCATCTGCCATCAGTGCTCCGGAATTGATCTTCTTCGCAGCACCTCTTGTGTACCAGAACATCCACTCTTTTGTCACGATGGATACCACTGCCGCGATCAGCGCAAGGGTCCCAGGGATGGCGATCGTTCCGCCGGATGTACTTTTTACAATATCACGGACACCGGTAATGCCGATGCCAAGACCTGTTACAAGCAGCATCCCCGCAAGAACAATGGAAGAAACGCACTCCATTCTCTCATGTCCGTACTGATGCTCCTTGTCCGATTTTTTTGCAGAAAGACGGACACCGATGATAACAATAAAAGTACTTCCCACATCGGATGCAGAATGGATCGCATCAGAAATCATCGCTCCGGAATGCGCCGCAATACCGGCGATAAGTTTAAATATGGATAACAGCAGATTTACCAGGATACTGATCCCGGACACCTTCATCGCCGTCTGCTGTTCCCATGAGCTTTCTTTATCTGTGTCGTGTATAATCGTTTCGTTTTTTGTGTGTTCCATAAACAGGACCTCCTTTTGATTAGCATATGATTCTGGTCTTTCTTATGGCACAACATTTTCCGTGAAAAAACCGGCGGTTCTTTCACTACTCGCTGAACTGCGATTTCCGCCGGTGTTCTTTCTTATCTACATAGGGATCTCCCAGTTTCTACCTTCTGTTCCATCCATATTTTTGCAGTAAAAAAGACATACCTGCGAAACATACACTGTCCCGCAGATATGTCTGAAATTCTTATCTCGTAAACATATCCGCTGCCGCTTCCTGCGGCCCGGCCCCACGCCCTCAGAATAAAAAACTCCAAAGGCATCGCCTGCTCAGTTTGTACTGTTGATCTCGCATCCTGTTCGAATGTAATGCAGTGCAAAGAGAATTTTTACAGTCTTGCGGGTCTTCCGCTTGACTTCCCAGAAAGGATACACCTTGCACCATCTGTTAGTCAAGCCAAAGATTTTTTATATTTTATAGTAGGATTTTAAGGTATTACAGATATTATAAAACCGGGAGCGGATAAATCCACTCCCGGTCAAATCTACGATCTGTATTCAGTTGGAATGATCGATTATGCCTGCGGGCCAGCAGCAACGAGTGCTTTACCAGCAGCATTTCCTTCATATTTAACAAAGTTCTTAACGAATCTTGCAGCAAGATCTTTAGCCTTTGTCTCCCACTCTGCAGCGTCTGCATATGTGTCACGTGGGTCAAGGATTGCAGGATCTACGCCTGGAAGCTCTGTCGGAACCTCGAAGTTGAAGAATGGGATCTTCTTTGTCGGAGCTTTAAGAATAGATCCGTCAAGGATAGCATCGATGATACCACGAGTATCTTTGATGGAGATACGTTTTCCAGTTCCGTTCCATCCTGTGTTAACGAGGTATGCTTTCGCACCGCTCTTCTCCATTTTCTTAACGAGCTCCTCAGCATATTTTGTCGGGTGAAGCTCAAGGAATGCCTGTCCGAAGCAAGCGGAGAATGTAGGAGTAGGCTCTGTGATTCCACGCTCTGTACCAGCAAGTTTAGCTGTGAATCCGGAAAGGAAGTAGTACTGTGTCTGCTCCGGTGTCAGGATAGATACTGGAGGAAGTACGCCGAATGCATCTGCGGACAGGAAGATAACTTCTTTAGCTGCCGGTGCAGAAGATACCGGGCGAACGATGTTCTCGATGTGGTTGATCGGGTAGGAAACACGTGTGTTCTCTGTTACGCTCTTGTCAGCGAAGTCGATCTTTCCATCTTTATCAAGTGTTACATTCTCAAGAAGAGCGTTTCTCTTGATCGCATTGTAGATGTCCGGCTCAGACTCTTTGTCAAGGTTGATAACCTTAGCGTAGCATCCACCCTCGAAGTTGAATACTCCGTTGTCATCCCAGCCGTGCTCGTCATCACCGATCAGAAGACGCTTAGGATCTGTGGAAAGTGTTGTTTTACCTGTTCCGGAAAGACCGAAGAAGATTGCTGTGTTCTCTCCGTTAAGGTCTGTATTTGCAGAGCAGTGCATGGAAGCAATGCCCTTAAGCGGCAGATAGTAGTTCATCATGGAGAACATACCTTTCTTCATCTCTCCGCCGTACCATGTATTTACGATAACCTGCTCACGGCTTGTAATGTTGAACATTACAGCTGTCTCAGAGTTAAGACCCAGCTCTTTGTAGTTCTCAACTTTAGCCTTGGATGCGTTGTAAACAACGAAATCTGGCTCAAAGTTCTCAAGTTCCTCAGCTGTTGGCTGAATGAACATGTTTGTTACGAAGTGTGCCTGCCAAGCAACCTCAACGATGAAACGGATAGCCATACGTGTATCTTTGTTAGCTCCGCAGAATGCATCTACTACGAAAAGTCTCTTGTTGGAAAGCTCTTTCTTAGCAAGATCTTTAACTGCAGCCCATGCTTCCTGAGTTGCCGGATGGTTATCGTTTTTGTACTCATCGGATGTCCACCAAACTGTGTCTTTGGAGTTCTCATCCATAACGATATATTTGTCTTTAGGGGAACGTCCTGTGTAGATACCTGTCATTACATTGACAGCACCAAGCTCGCTGACCCGACCAATCTCAAAGCCCTCAAGCTCAGATTTGGTCTCTTCCTCGAATAATACATCGTAAGAAGGATTGTACACGATCTCAGTTGTTCCGGTAATACCATACTTTGTTAAATCGATTTTTGCCATCTTAACATTTACCTCTCTTCTTTAATAGTAATTATGATAGCCACCTACTTTTGCAGGTTTTTGTCATCCTGCCATAGGAATTGGTCATTCCAACATCCCTATCCACAATTATACATAAATTGTACGTAAAAGCAACCAAAAAAATTCATTTTACGCAAAAAAATGATAAATCTTTAACAGTGACGTTTTGGTGCTGTCAGATTTTATTTCATCTACACTTGACTTTTTCAGAATAATAGCTACAATATATCTGATTATAGTTATTATATATATTTATAATAGCAACTATATGATTTTAATATATAGAAAGAAGTGATTTCTATGTCAGATATTCTGATCAAACGTAATCATATGGAAATCCCCTGGCACAACTACGTAAGCGCCAGGAACAGCCAGCCCATCACCGAGGCTTCTCTTTCCGAAAAAGCTTCCCTGATCGGCCGTACAGGCATGATGCTTCTCTCCTGTGGGACCGGTGCCTGGCGGGTACGGAGTTCCATGAATACATTGTCAGAAGCACTTGGCATCACCTGCTCCGCAGATATCGGACTAATGTCTATAAGCTACACCTGCTTTGACGGTGAGAGCAGTTTTTCCCATGCACTTAGTCTGACTACCACCGGCGTAAATACTTCCAGACTGAACAGGCTGGAACATTTTGTCAGTGATTTTCCTGCGGAGGGTATCCATATGAGCGGTGAAGCACTGCACAGTCAGTTAGATGAGATCGAGCGGATCCACGGGCTTTATTCCCCTGCATCCCTGGGACTGGCTTCTGCACTGGCCTGTGGTGCATTTACTTTTCTTCTGGGCGGTGGCCCGCTGGAAATGATCCTGGCTTTTGCAGGCGCAGGCATCGGAAACGCCATCCGCTGCAAGCTTGGCAAGCATCATTTTACTCTGTTTATGTGCATTGCAGTTTCTGTTTCCTCCGCCTGTCTTGTATATGCAGGCTTCCTGAAGCTGGCAGAGCTTCTGTTCCACATTTCCGTCCAGCATGAGGCCGGATACATCTGTTCCATGCTGTTTATCATTCCGGGCTTTCCGTTTATCACAAGCGGGATCGACCTTGCCAAGCTGGATATGCGTTCCGGTCTGGAACGACTGGCCTACGCCATTATTGTTGTAATGGTGGCTGCTGTCTCTGCCTGGCTGATGGCACTGCTTCTTCATCTGAAGCCTGTGGATTTCCTGCCTCTGGAGCTTTCGGCAGCTCAGAGGATCCTGTTCCGGCTTCTGGCAAGCTTCTGCGGGGTATTCGGCTTTTCGGTCATGTTCAACAGCCCTGTCCGTCTAGCCGCAGCTGCCGCCTTCATCGGCGCACTGTCCAACACTTTACGTCTGGAGCTTGTTGATCTTGCCGGTTTTCCACCTGCTGCCGCGGCTTTTTTCGGAGCACTGACAGCCGGACTTCTGGCCTCCCTCATCAAAACAAAAGTGGGATATCCCAGGATTTCCATTACCGTGCCATCCATTGTGATCATGGTTCCCGGACTTTATCTCTACCGGGCGATCTACAATCTGGGGATCATGTCCCTAAATGTTTCCGCCTCCTGGTTTGCAGCTGCGATCCTGATCATCGTTGCTCTTCCCCTGGGCCTTATTTTCGCCAGGATCCTTACGGACAAAATGTTCCGCTACTGCACCTGATGGGCATACAAAAAGGACTGCTTTCTGTAGCTTCCGGTCATCAACTATCCTTCTGATAACCGGAGCAATACAAAAGCAGTCCTTTTTTGTACACTCTATTTCATTACGATCTCATCAGCGATCCCGATCATTTTTTCCAGTCGGTCCGCAAATTTATGGATGGGGAGAAAAACGCCCAGTCCGTCATAACGTTTTCCACCATCCTCCACAGAATCCTGCCCATAATACACAAAGGCTCTTGGAAGCTTCTTCTGGATTGCCATCATAATATCCCATACAGCTGCATAGGCCTGTGCCTCCGTTTCCTTTTCCTTTACGCTGTCCGGAAGCTCATACACCAGCAGCACTCCGATATGTTCGCCCATTTTGTACTCTTCTACTTCCATGGTAGCTTCATCATAGGCATGTCGCTTCCGGTAGCCATACGCCAGATACATCTTTACGCCCGGTTTCTCCCTGTATATCCTACGGAACCGATCATAATCCCTGTCACTTACATGGATTCCCTTTTCCCGCAGAAAATTTCCATTTTCATCCGTGAGAAGCACCGGATTCTCCTGTCCGTCTGCATTGAACCTGAACGGTGCCAGAAAAGAATTTCGCAGAAGATCAAACATACTGTTCTGGCAGATTGCCATAAGGAGAGCTGTCAGATCACGGTTTTTATATGCGTCCAGCAATGCATAGGCGAATTTTTCCGGAGGAAGATATCCGCATTCTATGTCTGTATCCGCATCCATGGATTCATAGAAGGTCTCCGTCAGCCGTCTGCACGCCTCCGGATCCTTCAGGATCTTTTCAAATAAAAGCTCCGCCTTTTCCTCTCTTGGGAATAATGTGCTGTTTTCCACAATTCCTCACCCTTTCTAATCTCTATGTTTACTGGAAAACATCAGAATAAAGCTGATCAGAAGCAAAACATCCGATACCCAGATTGCCGGGATCCCCAGCCTCATGGACAGATTTCCTCCGCCACCGGCTCCAATGGCAAAAAAGAAAATTATTCCGAAATAATAAAGAGCCTGCTTCAGCTGTTCCGGACGTTTTTCACGACAATACACGGACAACGCCGCCGTGCCGCTTCGTAAATTTCCGATGCACATAGTGCTTGCATAGGAATAACCGCCCACCTTCCGGAAGGTCTGTACCTGCATGGCGCAGGAAAAGGATACCAGTACGGTTGCCAGCATATCCAATTCTCCCGGCATAAATCCCACCGCAAAAAGGATCAGGATCTCGATCAGCAGGATCATCTGCCTCCAGTGAAGTTTTTTTGCATATTTAAAGGTATTCTGGATTCGCTCCGCCGCTACAACACCAATGGCAAAGGCTAAAACAGGGAACAGGTACCTTAAACCGTCTCCCCACTGTCCTGTCATAAAATTTTGGCTCATCAGAACCACGTTGCCGGTCTGGGCGTTGGAAAACACCTCATCTCTTGTAAAATATGTGTAGGCATCCTGAAATCCGCCGGACATTGCCAGAAATATACTTGTAATAAAAGCTTCTGACATCTGCCTGTCTGCGCTCTGCAGCTTTCTGCCTCCTGAAACCACTCCAAATCACTCCCGTCATTGATTTTTTTCCTCGGGTGTATTATAGTTTGCTCAGAAGCAAATGTAAAAAGTATTATTAATATCGTAAACATATTAAAATCATATCACAGGATGGAGACTATACATGATCACTTACGACTACTACCGCATCTTTTATTATGTAGCCCAGTATAAAAGTTTTACCAAGGCAGCACGGGCTCTTCATAACAACCAGCCAAATATCACCCGCTGTATGAACAACCTGGAGCAGGAACTGAAATGTACTCTTTTTCTCCGCTCCAACAAAGGAATCGCTCTTACACCGGAAGGCCGCCAGCTCTACGAACACGTTGCCCTGGCTTTTGAACAGCTGAGTATTGGGGAAGAGGAGATACGACAGAACGGGGAGCTGGAGCATGGCCTGGTTTCCATCGGTGCCAGTGAAAATGCCCTGCGTCTGATCCTTCTGGAAAAGCTGGAGCTGTTCCGTGAACAATATCCTCATGTGCGCCTGCGCCTTTTCAACCATTCTACTCCCCAGGCTGTACAGGCACTGAAAAATTATGCGGTGGATTTCGCTATTGTCACCACTCCGATCTCCATCCGCAAGCCTTTACAGAAAAAAAGTCTCCTGCGTTACCGGGAGATCCTTGTATGCGGAAGCAAATATAAGGATCTGACCACTGCCCCTATCAGCATCCATGAGCTTCAGGATCTGCCCTTTGTAGGTCTTGCGGAAGGAACCAGCACCAGAGAAATGTATATGAATTACTTTATGGAAAACCGTGTTTCTTTTCATCCTGACATCGAGGCAGCAACTACAGACCAGGTCCTTCCCATGATCGTCCACAATCTGGGAATCGGCTTTTACCCCGAGCCCCTTGCCCGGGAAGTGATCAATGACGGGAAGATTTTTGCCCTTCAGCTTAAGGAGCCGCTCCCTCAGAGGGAAGTCTGCCTAGTCACAAACAGCAGTACTACCATGAGTACTGCTGTCAAAAAAGCCATTGAATTTATTGTGTAAATCTCTGGGACTGATCAGCCATTTATGGTTATTGTTCCACTGTCCTCTCAATATGCATGGCAAGATAACCAATTTCAATAGGATCCAGCTCTTTACCCAGGCTTTTGCCCAGGCTCTCACAGACATCCTCCGCGATCCTGTAGGATTCCGGATATTTTTCTTCTATATATTCATTCATATCCAGCTTCAGTGTCTCCCCTGTGGAGACACGGGCTACCATATATTTGATATGGTTCATCATACGGTTGTAGGACAGGGAGATCACATCGATCTTTCTTCCTGTGGCCATCTCGATCATGGCGATGCATTCCCGTACCGTTCTTGCTGTCTGCATGGCAACAGACACCTTTTCATCTCCAAGTGCTGAGTGAATATGAAGTGCCACATATCCCACCTCATGCTCGTCGATTTCAATATCCATCCGCTCCTTCAGGATCTTCTTCAATACCTCCGCCACCTTGAATTCGCTGTAAAAAAGCACCTTGATATCCTCAGTCAGAGGATTGCTGATCTGCTCATGATTCCGGATACGTCCCACTGCAAAGGAAATATGATCAGCAAGGGGAAACAGGATCCTTCTGTCTATGGTATTCCCAAAGGTCTTCTCAGCTTCTCTCAATATCTCATCTGCGATCTCCAGAAATTCCGGTGCTACGCTCTTTGCCAGTTCTTTTGCTGAGCCACGTTCTGTCTCCTGAGCCAGCCTGTAAATAGTACAGTCTGCCGGAGCATCAAAACGCTGGCTGACCTTCTTTCCAAATCCCACACCTTTTCCCAGAAGTACATATTCCTGGTTTTCTTCCATATTTATGGCAATGATGCCATTATTGTTCAATACCTTGCTCACTCTGTACATCTTTTTCCCCACCATTTTTATATATCCTGCTGCTTTTCCACATTCCACCACTGTCTGCCCCGGATTTTCAGTCGACATTTTTGTCTGCAGCTGTTGATTTTCTTTATCGTAACAGAATCTTTCTTTTGTGTAAAGCCCTTCTGACAGACAGTTATTTTCTTTGCCACAGGAAAAGCGCGCCCGGGCATTAGGCGCGCTTTTCACAAAACCAATCTTCTATATTATTGCTGAAAAATTTCCTATTCTTCCACAGTCTCTACTGCGAACAACGGCTCTCCTGCCTTGATCTCTCCATTGGCAAGAAGGCGTACTCTCTGATCATCCTCGATCTCTGTGCAAAGGATCGGAGAACATAAGGACGGAGCGTTTTCTGTAAGATACGGGATGTCAATCTTCATCAACGGCTCGCCTTTTTTTACATGCTGTCCCTGCTCTACCAGGATCTCGAAGCCTTTTCCTTCCAGCTTTACAGTATCAATGCCGATATGGAGGAGCATAGGAAGATCTGTATCTGTCTGGAATCCGATGGCATGCTTTGTGTCAAAAATAAACTCTACCTCGCCGTCTTCCGGAGCACAGATCACCGGGTCCTTCGGTGTGACTACAGCACCCTCTCCCATCATTCCTTCCGCAAAGCCTTCATCCGGCGCTGTGGAAAGGTCTGCGGCGATACCGGTTACCGGGCTGTAGACAATCGCTGTTCTGAGAACCTTTTTCTCTGGCTGCGTGCTGGCTTCGGATGTCGGAGCTGTGTTCTGAGTAGCCTCACCTGTACTTTCTGCTGTACGCTCTGTATCAGACTGAGCCTGATTTTCCGCATTGTCTGTTTCTTTCTCATTTGCACCTTCAAAATATTCATTCGGCGCTGTCTCCAGATAATCCTCCAGCTTGGATTTAATCACAGTTACCTGCGGACCGTAGATGATCTGCACGCCCTGGCCTTTTTTCACGATTCCTCTGGAGCCTGTTGTTTTCAGAATGTCGTCGTTAACTCTTGCTGCATCATGGACGGTGATACGGAGTCTTGTTGCACAGCAGTCCACATCACTGATGTTTTTCTTTCCGCCAAGACCGGCTGTGATGGCTTCACTTACCGGGTCTGCGGATGTACTTCCTGCTGCTTCACCGGCTTTTCCGGCTTCTTTTCTCGCGTTTACATCTGCTTTTGTATAAAGCTTTGTTTCTGTGTCGTCATCCTCACGTCCCGGAGTCTTGAAGTTGAACTTTTTGATCAGGAAGGTGAAGATCACATAATAGAGAATAAAGTAAATGATACCTACCGGGATAATCCTGAGCCAGCTTGTCTTTGCATTTCCCTGAAGGATCCCGAACAGGAACAGATCAAGGAAACCGCCGGAAAAGGTAAGTCCTACTGCAATGTTCAGCATATGTGCGATCATATAAGCCGCGCCTGCAAGAACAACCTGTACCGCAAACAATGCAGGAGCTACAAACAGGAAAGAGAACTCCAGTGGCTCTGTGATTCCTGTAAGCATACATGCAAGGGCTGCGGAAAGAAGAAGTCCGCCTGCTGCTTTTTTCTTCTCAGGCTTTGCACAGCGGTACATGGCAAGAGCTGCTCCCGGAAGACCGAAGATCATGAAAATGAACTCTCCGGAAAAATATCTTGTTGCATCTGCGCTGAAATGCGCTACATTTGCGGAATCTGCAAGCTGGGCGAAAAAGATGTTCTGTCCGCCCTGTACCATCTGGCCTGCAACCTCCATAGTCCCGCCAACGGCTGTCTGCCAGAATGGCATATAAAATACGTGATGAAGTCCGAAGGGGATCAGCGCACGTTTGATAATACCGAAGATCAGAGTTCCGATATAGCCGCTGCCTGTTACAAGACCGCCCAGAGCATAAATACCGTTCTGGACTGCCGGCCATACGAAATACATCAGGATTCCCACAAACATATATACAATGGTGGAAATGATAGGCACAAATCTGGAACCACCGAAGAAGGAAAGTGCGTTTGGAAGCACGATCTTATGAAAACGGTTGTGCAAAGCTGCAACACCAAGGCCGACGATGATACCGCCAAACACACCCATCTGTAAGGACTGGATGCCGCAGACAGAGGTTACAGTACCTTCCAGAACGCTTTTTGCGATCTGTCCGTCTGCTGTGATCTTACCATTTACTACCAGCATACCATTGATGGCTACATTCATAACAAAGTAAGCGATCAGTGCAGAAAGAGCTGCTACCTCTTTCTCTTTTTTTGCCATACCGATGGCCACACCTACTGCAAAGATCAGCGGCAGGTTATCAAATACCGCGCTTCCGACTTTGTTCATAATGATCAGGAGTGCATGTAAAATCGTTCCGTCTCCCAGAATCTTCTGAAGTCCGTAGGTTGCAATGGTTGTTTCATTTGTGAAGGAACTGCCGAATCCAAGAAGCAGGCCTGCCACAGGAAGGATTGCTATGGGAAGCATAAAGGAACGTCCCACTCGCTGCAAAACTCCGAAAATCTTGTCTTTCATGTTTTCTCTCCTTTTCTTTCGACGTTTTGGAGCGGGAGTCTTTTAAGTGGGCAACAAAAAAGACACCAACCCCCATAAACGTCAAATAATAACATTTATGACTGGTTAATGCCTGCTTATCAGTTACACACCAAATCTGAAATACACTATACGGGTTTTGTTCTTCTATGTCAAGGAGTAATTTGATTTTTTCCCAAAAATATATCTCCTCATATCACTATCCGCTCCGTTGCCAGCAATCCCTCGCGGAATATTCCCTGTGAACAGCAGCCATATAGCTTCTATTCTCAGAAAGTATGCAGAAACGAAACAGACCTGAAATTCACTTATCTTGACTTTATTCTTACTTATGATAAGATGAACATAGAATGTCCGGCAGCAATGTTTTTTGCCCAGACAACACTATACATTTCATAAAAACGGAGGTACTTTTCCGATGAATACCATCAAGAAATTCATCCACTACTACGGCCCGTACAAAGCGGTCTTTTTTATTGACCTGATCTGTGCAGCCGTTATCAGTCTGGTAGATCTTGCTTATCCCCAGATTCTTCGTACTATGACAAAAACTCTCTTTACACAGGATAAGGATATGATTCTTCATGCCCTCCCTGTGATTGCAGCTTCTCTTTTTGTTATGTACATTGTGCAAAGTCTCTGCAAATATTATGTAACCTATCAGGGACATATGATGGGTGCAAAGATGGAACGTGATATGCGCCGGGAGCTTTTTGACCATTACCAGGAGCTGTCTTTTTCCTATTACAGCAGGAATAATTCCGGTCAGATGATGAGCAAGCTGGTCAGTGACCTTTTTGACATTTCCGAGTTTGCACATCATGGTCCTGAGAATCTTTTTATCTCTCTGGTAAAGATCGTCGGTGCTTTTATCTTCCTGTTCTTTATCAACAAGAAGCTTGCACTGCCGCTGATCCTCCTGGTGATCGTGATGTTTGTGTTTTCCTTCCGCCAGAATGCAAAAATGCAGGAAACCTTCATGGAAAACCGTCGTAAGATCGGAGATGTAAATGCCAGTCTTCAGGATACGCTTTCCGGAATCCGCGTGGTGCAGTCCTTCGCAAACGAGGACATCGAACGTGCCAAATTTAAGAAAAGCAATGAAGCGTTCCTTGTTTCCAAAAGAGATAATTATCACTGCATGGGAAGTTTCATGAGTTCCAATCTTTTCTTCCAGGGCATGATGTACCTGGTAACTCTTGTTTACGGCGGCTATCTGATCGCTCAGGGTGAAATGCAGACTGCAGATCTTGCCATGTATGCCCTGTATATCGGAATCTTTATCAGCCCCATCCAGATCCTGGTGGAACTTGTGGAAATGATGCAGAAGGGTCTTTCCGGTTTCCGCCGTTTCCTGGATGTGATGGAAACAGAATCCGAGATCAGGGATGCAGACAACGCTGCGGAGCTTACGGACGTGAAAGGACATGTGCGTTACGACCATGTTTCTTTTCATTACAGCGATGATGAAACTCCTGTGCTTTCCGATATCTCTATTGATATCCCGGCTGGAAAATCCATTGCCCTGGTGGGACCTTCCGGAAGCGGAAAAACCACGATCTGCTCTCTCCTGCCCAGATTTTATGATGTGACCGGCGGTTCCATTACTGTAGACGGAAAGGATATCCGCGGGCTGACTCTTAAGAGCCTTCGAAGCCAGATCGGTATGGTACAGCAGGATGTCTATCTTTTTGATGGAACCATCAAGGATAATATTGCCTACGGAAAGCCCGGAGCTTCCGATGAAGAGATCATCAAAGCCGCCAAATGTGCGAGTATCCATGACTTTATCATGGAGCTTCCGGATAAATACGACACTTATGTCGGAGAACGTGGCACACGCCTTTCCGGCGGACAGAAGCAGCGGATCTCCATTGCACGTGTATTCCTTAAGAATCCTCCGATCCTGATCCTGGATGAGGCCACCAGCGCTCTGGATAACGAAAGCGAACGTTGGATTCAGAAGAGTCTGGAGGAACTTTCAAAAAATCGTACTACCATTACGATCGCGCACCGGCTTTCTACGATCCGTGATGCGGATGAGATCATTGTGATCACGGAGGAGGGTATCGCCGAAAGAGGCACTCATGCTGAACTGCTTGAGAAGAATGGATTGTATGCTGCATATTACAATATGTAGAAAGATACGAGGGAGGCGCTTCGCTGTCCCACTGAGATTTTTATAGGGCAAAATAAAAGGCTGCTGTATACCTTATCAATAGTGATATAGATATATAGCAGTCTTTTTATTTGTCAATTACTATCTTTTCAAAAAATTCAATCAAAGATTACAGCAGATAAACCGGAAGCTCGTCTTTAATTCCTACTGGCTGGTTGTTGTCCGGCTCATCTTTCTTTGGGGTGAGGAATTTGGCCTGGAGTTCGTCGGCGTTTCCTCCGCTGATCACGTTCTGGGCTACAGTTCCTGTTGTTTCTGCTGCAGCTGTTTTCTTTGCTGCGGTTTTACATGCTGTTGTTTTTCTGGTAGTGGTTTTCTTTGCTGTTGTTTTTGTTGCGGCTGCTTTCTTTGCTGTGGTCTTCTTTGCAGGAGCTTTGGCTGCTGTTTTCTTTGCTGTAGTTTTTTCTGCCGCTTTTTCAGCTGTTTCAGCTTTTACCTCTGACGGCTTCTCTGCTGCTTTAACCTCAGCCTCTTTTACCTCTGTTTTTGTTTCTGTTTTGGATGCTTTTTCTGCATTTACTGCTCTTGCGATGCTTGCTTTACCTACTGACACGATTCATTACCTCCTCTGCCAATGCTATGTACTCTTTTGCGCTGCGGCTGCTTTTTTTGAACTCCACAACTGGTTCACTGCTGTCCTGGGACCATTCGATGGAGCTGTCTACACGGATAAAAGATTCGAAAAGATAGATTCCTTCCATTTCTTTCAGTGTTTCCATAGTCTGTTTGAAATAATTCTTTCTGGCATCTGCCTTGGTTACTACGATTCCCAAAACCTTTAAATCCGGAGCGATCTCCCTGACTTCATTGAGGAAATCAAACATATTTGCAAGACCAAACATACCCCACGGACTTGCCTCTACCGGAACAAGAACATAATCGGATGCACATAAAATATTCATCACCCAGCCGCCAAGAGTAGGCGGTGCATCAATGAGAATGTAATCGTACACTCCGGAATCTTTAACCTTCTGCAGACATTTCCGCAGGATAAACTCTCTCTGCCATTTTGTAAAAAGCTCATATTCCACGGAGCTCATCAGCGTAGACGACGGAACCAGATCCAGATTCTCATACTTCGTATGCACGATAAAATCGCTGAGATCCGACTGATGACCGATAGCATAGTAGAGATTCTTTTCCCCTGCTGCCATCTCAAGCACTTCTTCCTCCGAAAAAAAAGAAAGGGAAAGATTCAGCTGCATATCACCGTCTACCATCAGTACCTTCTTACCCATGCCGGCCAGTGCCGCTCCCACATTGGAACAGCTGGTGGACTTTCCGCTGCCGCCCTTATTATTTGCAAAACAGATCGTTACTGTATTTCCCATTACAGCCTCCCGACAACATAATTTCGTATTTTCTGTCACTTGCCCTTATTATAATATAACGTTCTCCTAAAAACAAGCACATCCCCCATAAAACCACGAAAACCGACAAAATAACCTCACATAAAACAACAGTATATACACCCAAAAACAGCAGGTTCCGGATCACTCCGAAAACCTGCTGTCCTGATTCGCTGACTATTATTATTTTACGATAAAAGATTTTCTCTTGCTGACAACATCGAAGATAACCGCTGCCAGAAGAACCATACCTTTAACAACCTTCTGGATATTCTGGTCAATACCCATGATACTCATGCCAAGATTCAGAACACCCATCAGAAGTGCACCAATGATAACACCAGGAACTGTACCGGTACCACCATAAGCAGAAGCACCACCAATAAGTCAATCACAGTCCTTCTCCTGTATGTTTTTCCTTACTGCTCGAATCTGCCCTTCATCTTCACTTCCTGCTCCCACACAGCGACCTTGCCGCGGGCAAACAGGCTGTTGATGTTGAGATTCTCATCCAGTACCAGAAGGTCTGCGTCTGCGCCTTCCGCTACACAGCCCTTGATTCCTTCTTTGCCAAGGAGTACGGCCGGAGTGCTGGTCAGAAGCTGTAAGGCATCCTCCAGCGGCATGCCCTCTCTTACCAGGATCTGGATGGTACGGTGCAGATACTTCGGGGACGCGTAGGTCAGGCCAATGCACTCGCCCTCTTCGTTGAAGCGCGGCTGGCTTCCGAACGCGTCACTGGACATGGTTACATGATCCAGGCTCACATCTTCGCGGTGCAACAGCTCATAGAGCTTCAGAGCATCGGATTCGACCTCCACATCATCGGCGCCGGCGGTGCAGTCAATGTAGCCGCCACGGCGCACCAGATCCGCGCCGGCATCAATCAGTCCAGGATTGCGTAAGATGTGGGTCGGCAGCAGGTTCTTGGCTGGAACGTCGGAATGATCCAGCACATAGAAAATCGGATCCAGTCTTCCCTCTCCGTCACCCATGTGCATGGTTACCAGGCCAGGGGTATTGCTGAGTAAGCCGGCTCTGCGCGCTGCAGTAGCCAGCGCGATCAGCTCTTCTCCGCCTGGGTTGGAGCTTCTGTGGTCCGATACCGCTACCTTCACACCGATCATCGGTGGAACCAGGATGATATCGCGCTCTACACTTCCGGTCAGGGTGGTCGGCGGGTAACCATAGGAACTGGTCAGAGTGTACACGGTCATGCCCTCTTCGGTCAGGGCGCGAGCTTTTGCGACCAGATTTTCCACACTGCGGGTTACGCCATCGGTTCCCAGAAGTCCGACTACCGTGGTAATACCATTTTTGAAGAATTCACTGAGCTGGGATTCCGGTACACGGGATGCCGGCCCCTGCTCTCCGCCGCCGCCTGTGATATGCACGTGCATGTCAATGTAAGCCGGAACAACGGTCTTTCCCTCCAGATCATAGGTTTCCACTCCCGGAAGTCCCTCATATCCCTCAATAGTATCCTGCATCAGAAGGATTTTTTCCCCCTCAATAAGGATATCTTTCTTTCCCAGTTTCTCCGGTGCGTACACATTCGCGTTTTTCAGTAACTTGATCATAATGTCAATTCTCCTGTCTCTTTCTTTTCCGCTTTTCTATTTCAAAGCTTCTGTCAGTCTGTCTCAAAGGTGCCTTTTACCAGTGCTTTTCCATACTCCACCATTTTCTGTCCACGGACAAATACCGTATCTACCAGAAATTCCTCATCCAGGATCACAAGATCCGCGTCGCTGCCCGGACGGATGCAGCCCTTTTTCGGGAATAATCCGTTGGCTCTGGCCGGGTTCTCCCCGCAGATGCGGATGGCTTTTTCCACCGGAACCCCTGCCTTTACAGCATCACGCACTTCCTCATGCAGGGAAGAAAGCCGTGTAACCAGAAGCTTTGCGCCGCCCCCGCCAATCACATGAACATGCTGGTCCACATAACCAGGAATTACCATTTTTCCATCTGCAGAAACAACTTCCACCGGAGCAGAAAGTTCCGGTGGATCGATGTGTTCTGCCACAGAAAATACTTTTTCATCTACGATCAGGATATCACGGATTCCTTTTGGATCCGGATCATACAGATTCGCGTTTTTAATCAAAAGCACTCTGGACATCGTATTTAGTTCTCCTTTTTCTTCTCATCATCGAGCTTGGCAATACCAAATCCGGTAAAGCCCCAGATGATTGCAAAAATCCAGCCGGTGTAGCACAGGATTGCCCATGGAAGGTAATCCAAAGTCTCTACGCCAAGGGTGGAAGCCATGTAAGCACCTGCTGCGGACCACGGGATCAGCGGTACAACTACGGTACCGGCATCCTCAAGGGTTCTGGACAGGTTCTTTGCCGCAAGCCCGCGCTCTTTGTAAGCGTCACGGAACATCTCGCCCGGAATCAGAATGGCAAGGTAAGAGTTACCGGTGGTCAGTGCCATGGTAATGCAGGCTGCAACGGTTGCGGTGATCAGCGCACCGGTACTCTTTGCCACGCTTAAGATCTTCTGGAGTACCACATCCAGACAGCCAGCCCGGCTCATGATACCTGCGAAGCAGAATGCGCAGAATACCAGAAGTGTGGTGCTCATAATGCCGTTCATACCGCCGCGGTTTAACAGCTTGGTTACGGCCTCGGAACAGGTCTCGGTGTCAAATCCTGCACGGTGGATCATGGATACATCAAAACCGTTTACGGTTGCCTTTAACACATCTCCTAACGCTACGTGCTGAATGAAGACACTCTCCAAGCCTGCTACAAAAGTAGAAAGAAGCATAACCGGAATGGTTGGCTTCTGAAGCAGGGAGCCGCCCAGCACGATCACTACCGGAATGATGATCAGCAGGTTCCAGCTGTACATGGAAGAAAGCTGGCTTAATAAAGTAGTAACGGTGTCAGAAGTAATATCTGCGCTTACATCTGCGTTCATACCAACAATGGCATATACCACCAGGGAAACGATGGTTGCTGGGACAGTGGTGTAGAACATATGTCCGATATGCTCATACAGTGTGCTGCCTGCCGCGATCGGAGCCAGGTTTGTGGTATCGGACAGCGGAGACATCTTGTCACCAAAGTAGGAACCTGCGATGCAGGCGCCTGCAGTAGCCGGAAGGGATACGCCAAGGGCGCTTGCGATTCCCATCAGGGCAACACCCATGGTTGCAACGGAACCCCAGGAGGTACCGGTAACAACCGAAACCACTGCCTCGATCAGGAACGCGGTAACCAGCATGAATTTCGGGTTTACGATCTGGACGCCGTAATAAATCATCATCGGAATGGTACCGGATGCCATCCAGGTACCAACCATAGCGCCAACACATACAAGAATCAGGATGGCAGGCATGCCCTTTGCGATCTTGGTGCAGATCTCATCCATCATCTCATCCCAGGTAATGCCTACACGGAACGCGATAAATGCTGCGATTGCAGCTACCATGATCAGAAGCGGCTCTGTGCTGTAGCCGAATACGCCTTTTCCGATGGTAAGGATCAGGAGCATTGCGACGATCGGTGTGATCGATTCCGCAAAAGTGGGCAGACGTTTGGCCCGTTCTTTCTTTTCTTTCATTTGTAGTTTCTCCTTTTAGCCTCCTTCGTGACAGTTTCACATTTTATCACGGCAGAGTATTAAGATTTGGACTTATTATATCAGAAAAGATAACGGGCAACAACTAAAACTTTATATTTTTTTATTTTCTTGTTACACGGGAGTTTGACACATTGAAATTCAAAAAAGTACCGCAAAGCCTTGAAACAGGCTTATTTTTTTGTCAAATTTTTATTTTTATTATATAGTAATATTTAGTGATATGTACTATAACAGTGGAAGCGGTAATTATTGTGCGTATAACAACATCAAAATCAAAAAATTCCGAGTCCTTTTATATCACTCAGTCCTATACAAATCCGGTTATTAAACCGCGCTTTGAAAGGAACTTATACTACAGAACAATTGCTCCATATTTTAAAAGACATAAAATTTGCAGATGTAGAAGAACAGGGTTTCATGCCGGTATATGAACGTCAGAAAATCACTGACGATCTCCACGAAACCTGTGGATTCAGAACAGACTATCAATTCATAACAAAACGGAAAATGAAAGGAATTCAGAAAAAAAGTAAGCGGAGATAAAACATTACTATGTTTCGTGTATGCAGATAAAAGTGCCACACCCCTTGTATTTGAAGGGCACTGAAAAACTTCCATTTCTTCTTAAGTGGAAGTTTTTCTTTTATATTATTTTCAAATCTTTACTTAGGAAAATCATAAAAAGCTATGGTTTACTCCATAGCCAGCTCATCTAATCTTACTATTCGTTTTACATTTGCTGTAAATGCCGTAAAATACATTTGCAGATGCATAGCAAATAAACCTCTCGAATCTGCTTTACGCAAACCGTGAGCTTCCTTTAGTTCTCCATTCTTTTCTTCTATCCTGTGCCGAATCTTCATTCGCTCCTGAAAATATTCGCTTTCTTCAAATTTAAGCCTTTCAAGATTTTTCTCGCTTGCTTGCGTGATACTGTAGCTTCTTGTTTTAGCGTTTGATCTTCCTACACGGCATTTTTCTCTTTGGGGACATTTCCGACACGTTACTTTGCTAAATATATATCTTAAATAAGTATTCCCATTTTTTGCCGTTCTTTTTTCTACACGCGTGGAAAGCTCTCCGGCAGGACACTGCAGCATCCCAGCATCTTTATTAAAGCAGAAACCTTCCTCAAGGTTCCCGTTTGCTGCAGCAGCTACTGCTGTATTGGTTCTGGCAATCAATGTAATCTCTTTTCCGCAGACTTCCAGATTGTCATCACTGACATATGCCATATCGCCTATAACTTCTGTAACTTTTATTCCATTTTCCTTCGCGTTTTCTATCAGTTTTGGTAATTCCTGCCCATCTGGTGCTCCTCCATCTGTTACAGTGATCCCCGCAATGAGACGTTCTTCAGTCATCGCAAGATGATTCTTATATCCATAGAACGTACTGGTTGCCGTTTTATGTCCAAACCGTGCATCTTTATCATCTTTGGATCGGATCTCTTTGAGCCGCTCATCTTCTAGTAGTTCTTTCATTTCATGAGAAAGTTTCTGTATCTTTTTATTTCCACAGGATTTTATTCCTTCCTCCAGAACCTGGAGTAGTTCCCTAGTATAGGCAATTTCTTCATCCAGTCCTGCTTCCAAAGAGGGTTTCTCAGGAAATCGCTCTGATAATTCAAAAGCTGTTTTATAAACCTCTTTCCGAAGTTGTTTGCTCATATCCCGCAGAATCTGCGTTGGAGATTTTGCCCAGACAGAAGCAATTGTATGGGTGGAATCAACGATAATGGTTCCCGATTTGATCAGATTTTTATCCAAAGCCTGTTGAATGGTTTCTTTTAACATTTCTTCCAGAATATCTTCTGTAATACGAGTTTTTCTGAATTTTGTGAGAAGACTGGGATCTATCATTTTTGCTTCTGGTTCCAGGTCAAGGAAAAATTTATATGCCATGTCCGTCTGGGCGCTGCTAATCAGGGCTTCGTCAGAAAGATCGTACAGTTTTTTCAGGAAAAGCAGTTTAAACATCATTTCTGGTTCCTTTGCCGGGCGACCGAAATTTTCACAAAAAAGCCCAATTCTTTTTTAGAATCAGACTTTTTCAGTGCCCTTTTAAATATGGTTTTGATTTGGTTTTGTAGCATAAAAAAATCTCCTTGTAGTTGTATTTGCATCGTGCAGATGCTTCTTTAACTACAAGGGCCGCTCTCACTACTTCTAAAAACCAATCAGTAGTGAGAGCGGCCGCACATTTGAGTTGAAGTGTCAACCCCTATTTAGGGAAAAACTAAAAAAGAGGTTAGACCTCATGTATAAGATCTAACCTTGAAAATTAACTAAATGACATTGACCAGTGAACAGTAACAAAATAACCTTACATAAAACAACAGTATATACACCCAAAAACAGCAGGTTCCGGATCACTCCGAAAACCTGCTGTCCTGATTCGCTGACTATTATTATTTTACGATAAAAGATTTTCTCTTACTTACAACATCAAAGATAACGGCTGCAAGAAGAACCATACCTTTGACAACCTTCTGGATATTCTGGTCAATACCCATGATACTCATACCAAGATTCAAAACACCCATCAGCAGTGCACCAATGATAACGCCAGGAACGGTACCGGTACCACCATAAGCAGAAGCACCACCGATAAAGCAGGCACCGATCGCATCCATCTCAAAGTTTGTACCAGCCTGCGGGTTGGAAGAATTCAGTCTGGCCATTGTCACCATACCTGCGATAGCTGCCAGAAGACCCATGTTCAGGTAAGCAAGGAAATAAACTTTGTTCGTATCAATACCGGAAAGCTTCGTAGCCTTCTCATTACCACCAACTGCGTAAAAATAACGACCGGTTGTAGTCTTGGAAGCAATGTATGTATAGATCGCGATGATCACTGCAACCCAGAGAAGAGAATTCGGAATACCTTTGTACTGAGCAAGTCTGAACATAAAAGCAAGAACAACTGCACAGATCAGGACCATCTTCACCGCAGTACCACCAAAAGCCTCAACACTGTAACCTTTCTTCGCACGATCCGCACGGTTCTTCATAACCAGCGCAACATAAACGATGCAGACAATAATACCAACTACAAAACAGGTTCTGTTAAAACCTTCACCTCCGCCAAGGAAATCCGGAATATAGTTATTAAAAAGACCAAGATAAGCATCCGGCATCGGAGCAAGAGTCTGACCTTCCAGAACAACATTGGAAAGACCACGGAAAGCAAGCATACCAGCCAAAGTAACGATAAACGGAGGAATCCGGACGTAAGCGATCCAGAATCCCTGCCATGCACCAATGGCAATACCTACCAGAAGCATCACGATCATGGTAAGATACGGATTCATGCTGTTGAGAACCATCATCTTACCACCGACAGCAGCAACAAAACATACAACTGAACCAACAGAAAGGTCGATGTTACCACCGGTTAAGATACAGAACAACATACCAGTTGCAAGAATAAATACATACGCATTCTGTGCTACCAGGTTATTTACATTCTGTGGAAGAAGCATAACACCCTTCGTGTTCACCGAAAACATGATCACTACAAAAACAAGCACAATGACCATGGTATATTTCTTTAATATTTCTGAAAAACTAATCTTTTTCTCCATCTTCTTACTCTCCTTTACCTGACTTCACGATCTTGGACATGATCAGTTCAGAAGTAGCTTCCTCACCACTTACCTCACCGACAAATCTGCCCTCGTTCATGATATAGATTCTGTCTGACATTCCAAGCACTTCCGGAAGTTCAGAAGAGATCATGATCACGGATTTACCTGCTGCCACCAGGTCGTTGATGATACAGTAAATTTCGTATTTGGCACCTACGTCGATACCTCTTGTAGGTTCATCCAGGATCAGAATATCCGGTTCCGCAAACATCCACTTTGCAAGAAGGACTTTCTGCTGGTTACCACCACTTAAGTTTCCAACATTCTGTTCAACTGTCGGACATTTGGTTTTCAGTTTCTTCCGGTATTCCTCAGCAACTGCGTATTCTTTGTCCGTATCAATCACTTTTCCATTGCTGATCCCTGCCATATTTGCAAGAGAAGTATTCATTTTGATAGACTTGGAAAGGATCAGTCCATTTCCTTTTCGGTCTTCTGTAACATAGGCAAGTTTATTGTCAATGGCCTCCTTGACAGTATTGAGCTTCACTTCTTTTCCATTCATAAATACCTGTCCGGAGATCTTTGTTCCGTAACTCTTACCGAAAATACTCATGGCCAGCTCTGTCCGGCCTGCTCCCATCAGTCCTGAGATACCGACAACCTCACCTTTATGCACTTTAAAAGATACATTATTTACCACCTTGCGCTCTGTATACAGCGGATGATAAACATTCCAGTTTTTGACCTCCATGGAAACATCGCCGATCTTTACACCCGGACGTTTCGGGAACCGGTCTGTCATCTCACGTCCGACCATTCCCTGAATGATCCTCTGCTCAGAAAAATCATCTTTCTTTTTATCCAGCGTCTCAATGGTCGAACCGTCTCTGATAACGGTGATCTTGTCTGCTACGTAAGAGATCTCATTTAATTTATGGGAAATGATGATCGAAGTCATTCCCTGTTTCTTAAATTTCAGAAGAAGATCCAGAAGAGCTTTGGAATCGTCTTCGTTCAGTGATGCGGTAGGCTCATCCAGAATAAGAAGTTTTGCATTTTTTGCAAGTGCCTTTGCGATCTCAACCAGCTGCTGCTTACCTACACCTATATCCTTGATCAAAGTTCTGGAGGACTCCTCCAGTCCTACTATTTTCAAATATTTATCTGCTTCCCCATAAGTTTCATTCCAGTTGATGGAAAAGCTTTTGCCTCTTTCATTACCCAGGTACATGTTTTCACCGATCGTCATATACGGGATCAGTGCCAGTTCCTGGTGGATGATTACAATCCCTTTATGTTCACTGTCTTTGATGGTGTTAAATTTACAGATCTCACCATCATAAATAATATTTCCTTCATACGAGCCATACGGATAAATACCACTTAATACATTCATCAATGTAGATTTACCGGCACCGTTCTCACCTACCAGTGCGTGGATCTCGCCTTCCTCAACCTGGAGATTAACATTGTCCAGTGCCTTTACACCTGGGAAAGTTTTGGTGATATTTTTCATTTCCAGAAGTATCTTAGCCAACTCAATTTCCCTCCCTTTCCACTGTTCATGCAGGCGGTTATGATCCCCGCCTGCATGTGATAAATTTCTGTCCTTAAAAATTCACTTATTTGATCTGATCCTCTGTGTAGTATCCGGAATCGATCAGGATCTCTTTGTAGTTATCTGTTGTAACAACAACCGGGTCGCAAAGGTATGTCGGGATGACACCTGTTCCGTTGTCATAGGACTCTGTATCATTAACTTCCGGCTCCTCACCTTTCATGATGGAGTCAACCATTTTTACTACTGCGGAAGCAAGAGCTCTTGTGTCTTTGAATACGGACATTGCCTGTTTTCCGGCTACAAGGTTCTTAACGTTCGGTGTATCACAGTCCTGACCGGTGATGATCGGATATTCTCCTGTGTAGGAAGCTGCCAGTGCATTCTCAACACCAAGTGCTGTGGAATCATTGGAGCAGAGAACTGCGTCAAGGTTTGTTCCGTCAGAGTAGTTACCTGCGATGATGGTGTCCATTCTGTCCTGTGCTTTTGCACTGTCCCAGTTTGCAGTAGCAACCTGCTCAAACTCGGTCTGTCCGGATTTTACTACCAGTTTGCCGTCGTCGATGTATTTCTGGAGAACATCCATCGCACCACCGAAGAAGAAGTTACAGTTGTTATCACCAGGATCTCCGGTGAACAGCTCGATGTTAAACGGTCCATCCTGATTATCAAGATCCAGTGCATCTACCAGGTACTCGCCCTGTTTCTGTCCTACTTTGTAGTTATCGAATGTTGCATAATAGGAAACTGCATCGGAATTCATAAGAAGACGGTCATAGGAGATAACCGGAATTCCTTTTTCTTTGGCCTGTTTCAGCGGCTCGCCAAGGCTGCTTCCGTCGATGGATGCCACAACCAGAAGGTCGCATCCGTTTGCTACCTGGTTCTCAAGCTGGGAAACCTGTGTGCTTACGTCGTTGGATGCATACTGAAGGTCTACTTCATATCCTGCTGCCTCCAGCTCTTTCTTCATGTTCTCGCCATCCTGGTTCCATCTCTGGAGATCCTTGGTCGGCATGGTAACACCGATCACTTTTTTGTCTGCTGCCTGTGCTGTCGCTGCCGGAACTACCACCATACCAGCTACCATTGTCGCGCAAAGAAGTGCAGATACCATTTTTCTTTTCATTGTAAAATCCTCCGTTTCATTTTTGTTTTTGGAATCACGTTTCCTTTGATGATGTTACTATAGCACAGGACAATCTGGACATAGTTGGCAATGACAGAGACATTTTTTTGCAAAAGAAAAATGCCTTGCACGAAGCAAGACATTTTTGCGCCAAAAATCTGCTATTGATTTTTGTCATAATTGTATGTTATTGCACATATGGATTCCTGTTATTCTGTATCATAATCCGTATTGAGATACACCTCATCTCTTCTGTGGAACCCTCCGTCTATGATCACCTCATCAATATTATCCCTGGTAACTGCTACCGGCTCCAGCACCTTCGCCGGGACATCATAGCTTCCATCATTTACCGTATCTGTCACATCAGAAGAAACTTTTCCCTCTTCTGCCATCTTCACTGCATACCTCGCTGCCTGGCGGGCCAGATCCTCAATGGACTTAAATGCGGTCATATACTGGGTCCCCTCCACAATACGCTGACAGGCTGCCAGATCTCCGTCCTGTCCTACCACGATCACCTGCCCCGCAAGCTGGTTCTCCGCAAGAACCTGGATCACCTGGCTGGCAATATCATCATTTCCGCACATGATTCCTTTTACATCCGGATACTCCTCCAGCGCCTCTTCCACATAATCCACGGCCAGTTCCGCTGTCCATCCTTCACAGTTGGCTTCATATACTACCTGAAGATTGCTGCCTTGTAGTGTATCCTCAAACCCTTCTTTTACCATTGCGACATTGTTATCTGTGGCGGATCCCTGGATCATAAAGATCTTTCCGCCGTCCGGAATGGCTTCCTCCATAGACTGTGCCATGATCTCTCCCACCATACGGTTGTCAAAGGAGATGTACATATCCGTATTGGCGTCATTCACCATACGGTCATAGGAGATCACCCGGATCCCCGAGCTGTGTGCACGTTCCACAGCCTCCGAAAGCGCACCGCAGTCCCTTGCGATGATCACAATCACATCCATATGTTTCTTGATAAAGTAATCGATCTGACTGATCTGCTCCTGGGCGTCGGCTCCTGCATCCTGTACATTTACCTCTGCCCCAAGATCCCTTGCTGTTGCCACAAATACATCTCTGTCGCGGATCCATCGTTCAATAACAAAAGAATCCACGGTAAGCCCGATCTGGATCTTCTTTTCTCCGTTTTCTTCCTTTCCGTCTGTCTCCTGCTGTGCCGCTTCCTCCGTTTTTGCAGAAGTGCAGCCAGTCAGCATCAATGCTGCCAGACATAAAAAAATCAAAAATTTCCTGAATATTTTTCCCCCGCTCATGATGTCTTACCTCAACCTCTCCCTGAATTCACTTGGTGTCACACCTTCATATTTTTTGAATATCCTGCTGAAATAATTTGGATCACTGTATCCGGATTCCGCGCAGATCTCCTTGATGGAAAGCCCGGAATCCTTGAGAAGTTCCCTTGCATTCCGAAGCCGGATCTCTGTAAGGTACTCAATAAAGTTTCCTCCTGTCTCCTGCTTGAAGAGCTTGCTGAAATAATAGGGACTGATATCCACTTCCCGCGATACTTCATCCAGCGAGATATCTTTTTTGTAATTGTCCCGGATATAGGACTTTGCTTTTTCGATGATGGATACTGCCTCTTTTTCCCTTGCACTTTCCATGTTGCTGCAGATCTCCGAGGTTTTGTCCAAAAACCATTTTTTCATGCCTTCCATATCTGTACACGCCTGAAGTTCATGAATATAATTTCTGCGGTAGCTGATGGCATATTTCACGGTTCCGGCAAAAAAGGCCTTTTTTTCCACTCCCATCACAAGTTCCAGCACCTTGATCTGCATATCCTCCATACTGACTCCCGGCTGGTTCTCCATCCACCGGAAAAATTCTTCCGCGCAGTTTAAGGCTCCTGCCACATCCTTGTCGATCACTCGGTTTTCATAGCGGCGCTCCAGGTCTCTTGGATACTCCCCGTCGTATTTCTGCGCTGCCGGAACATCCTCGATATGGATCACATGGCTGGTACTTTCCCGAAGTGCGATCATCGCCTCCTTGAAAGATTCTTTCATGGTGCTTCCCAGTTCCTTCACCCGGCCGATGCCACAGCGGAATTTGCTGTCGATCCTGCTTTCCAGCTTATGTACCATGTTTCTGGTCCTTGTTACCACTTCCACGCGCTCCTCATAAGACTCCTTGGGATTTCGGTACGGAACAAGGATCACAATACGGTTTCCCATGATGGGGCCCACCAGACATTCAAAAAATCCCTGAGCGATCTCCCGGAATGTAGAATAAAATTTATTGGCCTTTACACTGGCTCCCACTGCATTGGTAAGCACTCCGTTTTCTGTGGAATCCCCGAATTCTGCCACGATCATATATCCGTATTCTTCCTGGATATCCAGAAGTTCCTTGTAATTATCCTGATATGTCTGAAAATCATCCTGCAGAAGGATATTATTGATATATCCGCTTTCAATCATGGGCACAACGGTTTCCAATTTTTCACGGATCTTCAGATCATCGCTTCGTTTCTGTCTTGTGGAATCCACCTGATCCATGGCTTTTGAACAGGTTTCCAGGATTACTTTTTTGTTGACCGGCTTGGTCAGAAATTCCATAACTCCCAGGTTTACGGCTTCTTTTGCATAATTGAATTTATCGTAGGCAGTGATGATCACAAACACTACAGATCTGTTGAATTTCTGGATCTCCCGGATGGCCTGGATTCCGCTCAACCCCGGCATCTGGATATCCATAAAACAGATGTCCGGCGGATATTTTTCCGCTTCTTCCACAACTGCACGGCCGGTTTTTGCAGTATGGATCTCACATTCATTTCCATAATTGGAACTTATGATACTTTTCAGGGATTCCAGCATGATCCCTTCATCATCAGCAAGCAGGATTCTGTACATTATTTTCGCTCCTCTCCACAGGAATGTTGATCACAACCTCTGTTCCCATTCCTTCCCCTTCACTGTAAATTTCCATCAGTCCGTCCTGTTCATAGTACAGTTCCAGACGGCTGATCACGTTATTCATACCAATTCCCGTGGAATCCCCCTCACTGGAACTGTTGTGGATCTTTTTGGAAAGAACTTTCTCAATCTGTTCTTTCGTCATTCCCTGTCCGTTATCCCGGACACTGATCTCAATATGATCTTTCCAGCGTTCCACACTCAGTTCAATATGGCCTTCCCAGTCAATATTGCGGATTCCATGATTGACCGCGTTTTCCACAACCGGCTGCAGGATCATGCTGGGAACACGCACATTTTCCACATCACATTCCACCTTTTTGGAAAAATGGATATCTCCTGCAAAACGCACATTCAGTATGTAAATATAATTGTCTACTGCTTCCAGCTCTTCCTCCAGTGTAGCATCTTCCTCACCCTTCTTTACATTATAACGGAAAAAATCTGCCATCTTTTCCACAAAAATACTGGTTTTTTCCGCATCCTCCATCATGGCGAGCTGTGCTCCTGCATTCAGGGAATTAAAAAGAAAATGCGGGTTGATCTGGGACTGGAGATATTTCAGCTGTGCTTCCTTCAGATGTGTCTCCATCAGAAGTTCCCGTTCCATCATCTGCTGCTCTTTTTCCATACCTGCCTTTGTCCTTGCGATGTAAAGGCCGAGATTCTCCACCATGGTATTAAAAGCCCTTGTCACCACCCCCAGTTCATCTTTGGCATCGGTTGGCGGCATCTTCACATTAAAGTTTCCCTGACCTACCAGCTGTGCGGTTTCCGCCATGTTTGTCAGCGGCCGGAACATCCCTCTTGTAGCCATGATCAGAAGGATCATTCCGCAGACTACCCCCAGAAGCATGATCACCGTATTGCTGATCTCCAGATATTTCATAACTGCCCGGAGAGCCCCGTAGGTCTGGGAATTTTCTTTAAAAAGCTGCTTGTTCAGTTCATCCATGGAGCTTTGGATATAGCTGTAAAGTTCCAGGCTCTCGTCGTATTTCAGCTTGTACTTTTCCACATTTCTGCCTCGCTTGGCAGCTACGGTTCCTGCTGTGCAGGACAGATAGGATTCGGACATTTTCCGGATCTTTTTCTCCAGAAGTTTTACAGAATCCTCTATATTCTGATCATTGAGCTTTTCCAGTTCCTGCCTGTATTTGGCTTCGTTCTGGTAATAATCCATCAGTGCCTGGGAACTTTTTACCTTCAGATACTGATACATGCTGTCCTGTACATCCTCAAAAACCTGCCCCAGTTCTGTGATCTGGGCATTGCTGGCGTATACATCATCCATCTCCTGCATGGAATTGTTGATCCGGACATAAAACAGCATGTTGATCGTAAACATCAGCGCCGCAAGGACGCCTACCTCGATCACGATCTTGCTGACAAGAGAAAGGTCACTCCACCGAAGCTTTTTCATCTGTGTCTGCCTCCCTTCTCATTTTTTCCACCGCTGCCCGGTCAAGAAAATTAATGTCTACATTATAGTAAGAATTCGTTCTTCCATCTTTGATATAATTGGTAAGCGCTTCCACACTGTACTGTCCCAGCTGTGTGGTATCCACGTCGCAGGTCACGGAAATGACACCTTTTTCCACTGCTGCCAGGATATCCTCCGATGTGTAATAACCGATGATCTTAACTTTTCCTGCAAGGTTGAAGTCCAGCACTGCCTGTCTGGCACATTCCGTGGTCTCCTCATCCATACAGACCAGAATATCCGGGATGTTCCGTTTCTGCTGAAAAATATCCGTAACTGCTTCCTCAGTCTCAAAGGTTCCTGTAGACAAAAGATTTCTTCCTTTGATCCGGATGTCATTTTTTCCGGATGCTGCCTGGACTGCATTGCTGATCTGGGTATAGATCTGGCTTTCGTTCATATCATCAATGTCTCTTTTCTGAAGGATCAGGATCTTTTCCGTATCTTCGTCCACATAACTGGAAACAATTTCCCCGTAAGCCATGCCCAGCTGATAATCGCTGACACCCACAAAACTCTGCCGCCTGCTGTGCACCGCGTCACTCATGACTGTGACCACTGGTATGCCATTTTCTACTGCAGTATCAATGGCTTTCTCCAGACCGGCTTCCCCGTTGTACTGCAAAATGATCCCGTCTGCCTTGGCCGCAATACTCATGTTCATGTAGTCCAGTTTGTCATAGGAGGTTCCCCGATCCGGTCCCATGATTTCCAGAAGGACGTCGTTCTGTGCCGCAGTTTTCCGTGCACTTGCATATACAGCCTGCCAGAACTGGGAATCCGGACTGTCCACGATCAGGTCATACTGATACTGATATACTTTTTCTTCTTTTTTCTCAAGACCTGCTTTTTTTGTAATGCCGCTGTAATAGGATTCTCCTGTCATATAGATCAGAACTGCGATCGCTGCAAATATACACAGGATATATACTGGTTTCCTCTTCATGTCATACTCTTCTCCATCTGTAATGCCGGTTTATGATAATATTTTTGCAACATTATAAATTTTTCATATAGTTTATCATCTTTTCACAGAAAAGTCACCGCCATCCATAGAATTTCTGTGCATTTTCATGTTATATTAATAACCATAAACTTGCCAAAGGAGGCCAGCAATTATGACAAACGCAACCAAACTTGCTCTGGAAGAATCCCTGAAACGTCTGCTTCTTAAGAAGCCTTTAGATAAGATCACCATCAACGACCTGACTACAGACTGCGGGATCAGCCGCATGACTTTTTACTATCATTTCAAAGATATCTACGATCTTGTGGAGTGGAGTTGTCTGGAGGATGCCAGGATCGCCCTCCAGGGCAAAAAAACTTCTTCTACCTGGCATGAGGGACTTCTTCAGATCTTTGATGCCGTAATGGAAAACAAACCGTTCATCTTAAATGTATACCGCAGCGTTGGACGGGAACAGATCGAGAATTATCTGTTTGCGCTCACCTGTGATCTGCTGATGGGTGTGGTAACTGAGAAATCAAAAGACATCCTCATTACAGAAGAGCAGAAAATTTTTATCGCAGATCTCTATAAATACAGCTTTGTAGGCATTATGCTGGACTGGATCAAAAATGGCATGCGCGAAGATTACCACGGAATCGTGGATGACACCGCAACTGCACTGTATGGATGTATCGACAATGCCATCCACAATTTTGCCGCAAAAAACAAAACTGCCGGTGTGCGTACAGAATAAAAACTTATCAAAACAGGCATAATGATAAAAAACTGAACATTTCCGGTGTTTTGTAAATAGAATCTTTTTTCCGGATGGGCTATCATAGCCTCAACAGCAACAAAGAACAGTTAATCCGATACAAACAGGTATCTCATTTACGAAAGGTGGATGTCATATGTCAGATAAAAAAGGATTCATGGGACTTGCAGCACTTGCGGCAGCCGGAGCCGGCGCAGCCATGCTGATGAAAAAAACAAAAGAGATCAATGAAGAGGAAACTTTCCATGTAAAGAAAACTACCGAGAACTACCGCAATACCGAACGTGGAAAATATGACAAAAACAGCAAGGGGATCTATTATTCCAACGGCAACTACGAAGCCTTTGCCCGCCCGGAGAAGCCGGAGGGTGTGGATGACAAGCATGCTTACATCGTAGGAAGCGGCCTTGCTTCCCTGGCAGCTGCCTGCTTCCTGGTCAGAGATGCACAGATGCCCGGGGACCATATCCACATCCTGGAAGCCATGGACATTGCCGGCGGTGCCTGCGATGGAATTTTTGATCCGTCCAGAGGTTATATCATGCGTGGCGGCCGTGAGATGGAAAATCATTTCGAATGTCTCTGGGATCTTTTCCACAGCATTCCTTCCCTCGAAAAACCAGGCGCTTCTGTTCTGGATGAATTTTACTGGCTGAATAAACATGACCCCAATTATTCTCTGTGCCGTGCAACCGTTAACCGTGGGCAGGACGCTCATACCGACGGAAAATTTAACTTAAGCCAGAAGGGCTGCATGGAAATCATGAAGCTGTTTATGACAAAGGATGAGGATCTTTACGACAAAACTATCGAGGATGTTTTCGATGATGAAGTGTTTGATTCCACTTTCTGGCTGTACTGGAGGACCATGTTCGCATTTGAGAACTGGCACAGTGCTCTGGAGATGAAGCTTTACTTCCAGCGTTTCATCCATCACATTGCAGGACTTCCGGATTTCAGTGCCCTGAAGTTCACCAAGTACAATCAGTATGAATCCCTGATCCTTCCTATGAAAAAATATCTGGAGGATGCAGGTGTTGACTTCCAGTTTAATACCGAGGTCACAAACGTGATCTTTGATTTCAAGGATGGCAAAAAGATCGCCTCCGCCATTGAATGTAAGGTAAAAGGTGTGGAACAGGGCATTCTTCTTACTGAAAATGATTATGTTTTTGTCACAAACGGAAGCTGTACAGAAGGCACCATCTATGGCGACCAGAATCATGCTCCAAACGGTGACGCAGAAGTCCGCACCAGCGGCGTATGGTCCCTGTGGAAAAATATCGCAGCCCAGGATCCGTCCTTCGGACATCCGGAAAAATTCTGCTCTGATATTTCCAAAACAAACTGGGAATCTGCTACCATCACGACTCTGGATGACCGCATCATCCCGTATATCACCAATATCTGCCAGCGTGACCCGCGTTCTGGCAAGGTTGTTACCGGCGGTATCGTAAGCTGCCAGGATTCCAAATGGCTCTTAAGCTGGACCATCAACCGTCAGGGACAGTTCAAGGAGCAGGATCCGAAGAAAGTCTGCGTATGGGTATACGGACTGTTCACCGATGTTCCTGGTGACTATATCAAAAAACCGATGAAAGAATGTACCGGTAAGGAAATTACCGCTGAGTGGCTGTACCACCTGGGTGTTCCGGTAGATCAGATCGACGACATGGCTGAAAACAGTGCTGTCTGCGTTCCGACTATGATGCCGTATATCACTGCATTCTTTATGCCCCGCGCCAAAGGTGACCGCCCGGATGTTATCCCGGATGGATGCGTAAACTTCGCATTCCTGGGTCAGTTTGCAGAGACTCCACGTGATACCATATTCACAACAGAGTATTCCGTACGTACCGCAATGGAAGCTGTATATGGACTTTTTGGTGTAGACCGTGGTGTTCCGGAAGTATGGGGAAGCGTTTATGATATCCGTGAGCTTCTTGACAGCAGCGTGAAGCTGATGGATGGAAAATCTCCTCTTGAGATCCAGCTGCCAGGACCTCTGAATGCACTGAAAAAACCACTTCTCAATGTTGTAAAGGGTACTGTGGTTGAAAAGGTGCTCCGGGATCATAATGTGCTGAAGGATTATATGTAAGATATACAGCCTGCCAGACAAATATTCTCAATCCGAAAATTAAGATTTGAACACAGTAACGGAGCCTCCGGTTCTATTCGTGCAGCAATCCCCCCGAAATACTTCTCGCGCGGTATTTCCGGGGGATTATTTTATTTTCTGATACTTATTTTCCCAGTGTTTCATTCATACTTCCGGAACGGAAGCCCTGAAGATCCAGAGTCACGTAAGAAAATCCCAATGTGCGGAATTTCTCTGTGATCTTTGTTCTTGTTTCATTATCTGCAATTTTCAGGATATCTTCTTCCGGAACCTCGATCCTTGCCATGGTACCGTGGATACGGACACGGAACTGATGGAATCCCAGATCCATGAGAAACTGCTCGGCCTGGTCTACCATGTGAAGTTTTTCCTCGGTGATGGTCTCACCGTATACAAATCTGGAAGCAAGGCAGGCAAAGGATGGCTTGTTCCAGGTTGGAAGGTTCATGCCCTTTGACAGCTTGCGAATCTCTTCTTTATAGAGGCCGGCCTCCTGGAGAGGACTTCGGACCCCAAGCTCCTGAATGGCTCTTTTTCCAGGACGGTAATCTCCCAGGTCATCCATATTGGAGCCTTCCACGATCATGTTCATATGGTGGAATTTTGCTGCTTCCCAGAGTTTGGTGAAGATGGCTTTTTTGCAGATGTAGCAACGGTCCGGCGGGTTCTGGCGGAAGCCTGGAATGTCGAATTCGTTGATCTTACAGATCTCCTGTCGGATATGATTTTCCTGGCAAAAATCCTCTGTTTCTTTCAGCTCTCTGTCAGTAAAGGAGCAGGGACATGCGGTAATGGCCATGGCCTTGTCGCCAAGTGTTTCCTGGGCAGCTTTCAGAAGAAAGGTAGAATCTACGCCGCCGGAAAATGCTACGGCTACGCTTCCCAGAGAGCGGAGGATTTCCTGGAGTTTTCTGTATTTTTCTTCAAGTGTGATGTTGTCTGTTACTGGCATATGTTCTGTCACCTCGTAATTTGTAAAATATTATTTGTGTATTATTGTAAACGATACCTTTTTGTCCTACAAGCATTTTCTTTCTGATGGATACACTATGAAATTTGTAAGTATATCCGGACGATCTATCCGGCTCATAAGCTTTTCGTAAAATTATCTTCCACAAAATTTTTACAGAACAGGAAAGACTTCTTCCTGGAGGACTCTTTTATGTCATTGGAGCATTACGAAATAATTTTCCATGATATAAAATAGGACCGGAAACGCAGCATATGCCACGCTTCCGATCCTTCCTTTTTTACAATTATCACATTTCAATCACATCAAGATCATCCGGAATAAACAGATTTCCGTGATAATACTCTCTGCCTTCTGCGCCGTAGAGTTCTTTACGTTTCCTAATGTTCTTATCCTCTGTATGATACAGTACAAGGTTTTTCACGCCAAGATTTTCAGCAAGCTCGCTGGCATCCTTGACTGTGGAGTGATGTTTCTCATAAGGATTGAAGATATCACGCTGTCCGTACAGGCAGAATGCTTCGTGGAACATCCAGTCACTGCCTTTGGCGTATTTCTCCTCGCACTCGTTGTATGGCTCATCGCCACAGCAGGTAAGTACCTTTCCACCGTCGTAGATCATCTGGAATCCGAACTGTTTTGCCTTGGTGGAACCGATGTCAAAGAAGCTCACTTTCTTATTGAGGATCGTTCTCTCCTCACCGTCTTTTACTTCGATCAGGTGAAGTCTGTCACCAATGTACTGTGTCTCCTTTTTATTCAGAAGCTTAAAGGCCATGTCTTTCAGAAGTCCGATCACCTCATCATGGGCATAGATATTCGCCTCGCCCTGGTAAGTACCTTTTTTCATATTCTGGCAGATGATGCGGATCACCCAGACGATTCCCATGATATGGTCTACGTGCTTATGTGTAACAAAGATCTCATGGACATCCATCAGGTCAATACCTGCCTTCTTCAGCTGGGAAAGTACAGTATTTCCGCCGCCTCCGTCAACCAGAAAATGGCCGTACTCATCGCTGAGCACGAAACATGTATTGTAGCATTCTGTTACCAGTGCGTTACCTGTTCCAAGCATGGTTAATTTCATTGTTTTTCTCCTCCTGTATAGCCCTGGTCATCAAACATTCTGCCACCCATTGCTTTTGTTTTCTGACACTCTCACCGGCTGCTTCAGACCATATTGCAGATACCTGCATAACAGCCTTATGTTTTCTCGTTTTTTCTGTGTTTTTCGTGTCCAATGATAACATTATGGAGAAATATTTTCAATAAAATTTCAAAAAAAGCAATATGCTTCTCTCTTTATGCTTTATTTCTGATCTAGCCATTCCTGAATCGTTTTCTGTGATACTTTTATTATTTCTGCGATATCTCCCAAATTCATGCCTCTTTCTGCCAGAGACTGTACAATTTCTTTTTTTGCCTGTAATTTTCCTTCTGCTTTTCCTTCTGCTTTTCCTTCTGCTTTTCCTTCTGCTTTTCCTTCTGCTTTTCCTTCCGCTCTTCCTTCCGCTCTTCCTTCCGCTCTTGCGGCTTCATATACGGATTCCTTCCATTTTCTTTCTTCCTCTTCTTGGTTATACTCAAATATACTCATCGCTACCACCTCACTCTTATTCTTTCGGAGAAATTCCACAAGAATTCCCTCCTGGATGCATTCATCCACAGCCAGCTCAACAGCTCCATCCAGGTTCATTTCTTTTGTGTACTTTCTTACTTTTGCAACATATTGTGCATATTCTCTCAATATATGACATTCTTCCATCAGTTTTCTGTTATGCCCTTCATTAACATTCAGAATAAGTACTTTAAGTTCCAGATTTGCCTCTCCGCTGAAATCCTCATACGCCTCAGAAAGATAGGTTACCCAACTTTCTTCTTTTTTCTCAGTTCCGTTGTAAAATACAATAAAATTCGGTTCCGGAATTTTTTGTAATATCGGCGAATACAAAGATTTATTGTCCACAAGTTTTTGATACTCTGCAGCAATATACAACAAGTCTCTTAATGGCATATTGGGGTTATATGTAGACTGATGTTCATACAGAAATAAATTCGTATTCACAATAAATGACAGATCATTCTTCATTCCTATATAAACAGCATTCTCCAAAGTAACAATCTCAAGCATCGACGGATTATCATATGTCGTCCCGTTAACCGCATTATAAAGTGACAGTAAATTTTTTCTGTCAGAAAACAACATCCGAAATACTGTATCCTTATATTTTCTGTTTGCCTTCAGATGTTTTCCGGCATTCTGACTCTTTTCTGCTGTAACTTTACGATTCTTTCTTTTTGCCATAGGCAGCACCTCCTGTTTTGCAGGAGTGAAAGAACAATTTGTACTTTAATTTTATCCAGAACTCCTGCTTTCATAATTTTTAGGGAATTAAAAGCATGAATTTCTGAAATGTAATTTAGATTATAAGACGGCAGAATGCCTTGAAATTAATAGAAAATATGCTTTGGTGATATCATATCATCCTGTTTCCCACAATTCAAGGCATTTTGTGGAAGTTTCCATAAAAAAGACATTGCCCCCTGGCAGATACGTATCTATCTCAGGTAACAATGTCTTTTTTCTTATCATATTCTCATGTCATGACCCAAAGGACTGGCAATGGCGGATTCCCTCGTCTGTGATCACCTTTGTTCCACGGTACATTTTTCTGTCCTCGCCAACGGGACAGACATTGGCGCAGACACCACAGGGCCAGTGGTGTTCATCACGGATCTTTACATGGTATTTTGTGCAGGCAACTTTATCCATATCATATACACCGCTTTCACTTTCCTTGAAACAATGGGATGGACAATTTTTCAGGCATTTCCTGCAGTGAATGCAGAGATCTTTTTCTAGCATGGGATCTGCAGGGAGCGGGGCATCTGTAAGAATGGAGACGATACGCAGTCTCGGGCCAAATTCCTTTGCGATCAGATTATGGCTGTCACCGATAGTTCCCATTCCTGCATAATATCCTGCCATCACATGAGAAAATGCTGCATTAGGATTATCTACCAGCACATCAATGTTATAATAACAGTCCCTTGGAAAAAAGATGGCCTTATATCCCAGCCTGTTCACAATATAATTCGTCAGACGATATGCCATATCATCCAACACCCGGTTGCTGGTATCGTAAAGCTCCTGATAGACCATGGATGGCGTGGTACTCATCATGGGTGAATATAACGGAATTCCAAGCACGATCACATTTTTTACCCAGGGCCAGATATTCTGCGGCCAGAATTCCGGCTCCTGGATCGGAATTTCCTACCATTTCGTCACAGAGCAGGATCTCACCAGATTGATTCCAAGGTCAAACGCCTTCTCCCGTATCTTGTCTTTCAGTTCTTCCCCTTCCATAATAATATCTCCTTTTTTATTATTGGAAATATTATATAAAAGATAGGTACGGGATACAAGTTACTATGAATTTCAATAGCTGCTATAGCATTTCCGTAAATTTATTTCTTCTCCAGCCATTTCTGAATGGTTTCCGGATATACTTTTTCAACACAAAACAGGAGCAGTTACATGTCTTCCAATGTCTGCTCCTGTTTTCTGTATAAAATATAATTATTTCCGTATCACCATTCTGGCATTTTCCAGTTGTTTCTTTTCTACCAGAATTTCGTACTGCTTGAACTGATCTGGTGAATTGCCGATGCTTCCAAAGTTTCCACGAACAGTACCCTTTCCCATCCACAGGCCTAACTGATCGCTTACTTTATACTTATAGCAAATTCCTTCCCTGTCCAGAATGTCCCGAATTTCATTGAATTTTTTCAGATCTGTGCCTATCCAGAGACTTTCGGTGTTAAATAATGTAAACATCTTTTCCCCCTTGTAAGTATATCAACCGCCAAGAAAATTTATCATTTAATCTTTTTCAGCTCATACTCTCTTGTTCCCAGGCCGATCTTTTCTGCCTGGTCCAGAGTTGCTTTCCATTCTACATTCGGGTTGGAGTCTTTGAAATGGTCGTGATGACAGTGCCATTCTGGCTCTGCCAGATGCTCTCCAAGCTGGCTGTTTTCGATCGGCGTTGCCTTGAGACAGGCATCTGCACATGCCTGATCCAGAGCTACCGGGTCAAAGCTTGCGAACATTCCGATATCCGGAAGGATCGGCGCATCGTTCTCACCGTGGCAGTCGCAGTTCGGGCTGATATCCTGTACCAGTGCAATATGAAAATGTGGACGTCCATGACAGACAGCCTGTGCATACTCAGCCATCTTGCGGTCAAGCATTTCATTAGCACTGCTATTCGGATTGTAAACAGCATCAAAACTGCAGGCTCCGATACAGCGGCCACAGCCCTTGCATTTATTATAATCAATAACTGCTTTTTTGTTTACATAAGTAATGGCATCACTTCCACATTCTTTCGCGCAGCGTTTGCATCCACGACAGACTTCTTCGTTGATGGCAGGTTTACCGCTGGCATGCTGCTGCATCTTTCCTGCACGGCTTCCGCAGCCCATACCGATATTCTTCAGAGCACCGCCGAATCCTGTTGACTCATGCCCTTTAAAGTGACTGAGACTGATAAAAATATCCGCATCCATGATCGCATGTCCGATCAGCGCAGTTTTGCAGTATTCTCCGTTTACTACCGGAACCTCTATCTCATCTGTTCCTCGAAGTCCATCTCCAATAATAATCTGGCAGCCTGTAGTAATGGTATTAAAACCATTGAGGTTTGCACAGTCCAGATGCTCCAAAGCATTCTTTCTGCTTCCCGGGTAAAGAGTGTTGCAGTCTGTCAGAAATAGCAGCCCGCCCTGTTCTTTGCAGAGATCTGCCACAGCTTTTGCATAGTTCGGGCGAAGAAATGCCAGGTTTCCCAGCTCACCGAAATGCATCTTAATGGCTACAAATTTTCCGTCCATGTCAATGTCTCTGATTCCGGCAGCAACACAGAGTTTTTTCAGCTTATCAAGCTGGCTGGTTCCCACAGGACAACGAAAATCTGTAAAATAAACTGTTGATTTTTCCATTGTGATGTTTTCTCCTTATTTAATGTCACTTGCTGCCTTTTATTCAATCATCTCTATCTCTGTCTTAAAATACTGTTCCTGAAAGCTTACCTGCGCCATGATTTCCTTTGCCGTCATAGTCATGTTTTCCGGTACTGCCACCCATTTATCTTCCACATCATTAAGACGGTAGATAACAGCGATGATTTTACCTGTAAATTCCTTTATCGGATGATCCACGCCCAGAACATATACATCCTGCTCCTCGCCATCCGGAGCAATGATTCCTTCTATGTATCCATAATTTACCGGATAGAAAAGCTCCTTGTGCTCCGGATGGTAAGTATTCATCGGACGATCGATCACGACATGTACGATCTGGCCTGGAGCCGGTTTCTTTTCATGATCTGTCTGTTTCATTTATATTCCTCTGATTTCATTTTCATTATTCCTGCAAATCAAAGATTTATATTTCAATCCGTTCTGCTCTTTACCAGATCCTGGATTCTACAGCCGCACGCTCAATGCCAAGGCCTTTCATATACCGATTCATGAACGCATCAAATCCCTTCACACCTTCTGCTTCCGGTGCCAGTGTACTTCCTTCGTTTCCTTTGAAGACATTTTCATCCAGGAAATCCGCAAGGTCTTCGCCGTCTTTTTTGTTGATCATATAAGAAGCCAGAAGCGCAATTCCCCAGGCTCCGCCTTCTCCTGCTGTGGACATTACGGATACCGGCGCATTTACCGCATCTGCAAGGATCTGCTGGCCAACACCCTTTGTCTTAAAGAGGCCGCCGTGTCCCAGAAGCTTATCAATCTTTACATGCTCCTGATTGAGAAGGATATCCAGACCTACACGCATGGCACCAAGGCAGGTGTAAAGATTGTTTCTCATAAAGTTTGCCAGTGTAAATTTACTCTCAGGAGAACGTACAAACAGTGGACGTCCCTCTTCAAAACCGGTCATATGCTCGCCGGAGAAATAACAGTAGGAAAGAAGTCCACCACAGTCCGGATCCCCTTCCAGGGCTTTGTTATAAAGAGTTCCGAACAGTTTGTTCATATCCACTTTCATACCCATGGCTTCCGCAAATTCCTTAAACACATTTACCCATGCGTTCAGATCCGAAGTACAGTTGTTGGAATGGGCCATGGCAACCGGATCTCCTGCCGGAGTGGTGACCATATCAATCTCTTTGTACGGTTTGGAAAGAGCCTTTTCCAGGACAATCATGGCAAATACGGATGTTCCTGCAGAAACATTTCCGGTACGCTGACGGACACTGTTTGTGGCAACCATACCGGTTCCTGCGTCTCCCTCAGGCGGACACATCGGAATTCCGGCTTTCAGCGTTCCGCTTACATCCAGAAGTTTTGCGCCTTCCTCAGTAAGAACTCCGGCATCCTGACCTGCAACCATGACTTCCGGCATAATGTTACGGAGTTTCCATGGGAATCCATAAGATGCAACCAGCTCATCAAACTTCTGCACCATCTCTTCGTTATAGTCCTTTGTCTCGCTGTCGATCGGGAACATACCTGCCGCATCACCGATACCAAGAACTCTTTTTCCGGTGAGTTTCCAATGCACATAGGCTTCCAGAGTGGTGATATAATCGATATCTTTTACATGCCCCTCACCGTTAAGGATCGCCTGATACAGGTGTGCGATGCTCCATCTCTGAGGGATATTGTAATGGAAAAGCTCTGCCAGCTTCTCAGAGGCTTCTCCCGTGATATTGTTTCTCCAGGTGCGGAACGGGACCATCAGCTCTCCCGCTTTATTAAACGGCATATATCCGTGCATCATGGCACTGACACCGAAAGCACCTACGCTTGTCAGTTCCACGCCATATTTTTCCCGGACATCTTTTGCCATATCCTGGTAACTGCCCTGGAGACCTTTCCAGATCTCCTCCAGGCTGTATGTCCAAATACCATCCACATACTGGTTCTCCCATTCATAGGCTCCGGATGCGATGGGCTGGTTCTTATCATCCACCAGAACTGCCTTGATCCTTGTGGAACCAAACTCAATACCAAGAGCCGTGCGATTCTCAAGAATTGCTGTTTTTGCCTCATTTACTCCCATTGTAAAAAACCTCCCATATTATTTGCTGAAATACATGCTGTTCCATCTCAGCTCATTCTGCAGATTCCGGATCGTTGTATCGCCATCAATATAAACCGCTTCAATACCCATAGCTGCTGCCCAGTCACCCATCTGCTCTGCAGTAAGGTCATAGGTAAATGCAGTGTGATGTGCGCCGCCGGCAAGGATCCATGCTTCTGCTGCTGTGGAAAGATCCGGCTTCGGTGTCCAGAATGCAGTACCTACCGGAAGTGCAGGCATCGGCTTCTCTGTTTTCTTACACTCAACCTCATTGATCAGCAGACGGAAACGGTCACCAAGGTCAACCAGGGATGTTGCGATTCCAGGACCTGTCTTAGAAGTAAATACCAGTCTTGCAGGATCTTCACGATCTCCCATGGAAAGCGGGCATACACGCATGCTGACCTTGCCATCAGCAACGGATGGGCAAACCTCCAGCATATGTGCCTCAAGGATTCCCTCTTTACCAGGTACCAGGTTATAAGTGTAATCCTCCATAAAAGATGTACCCTTGGCGTCCTTTTTGCCGGCTGCCATGATCTTCATCAGACGGACCATAGCTGCTGTTTTCCAGTCGCCCTCGCCACCGAAGCCGTAGCCTTTTTCCATCAGTCGCTGGATCGCAAGTCCCGGAAGCTGTTTCAGGGCGCCCAGATCACCGAAGTGTGTTACGATAGCCTGATAGTTTTTCTCCTCAAGGAAACGCTCAAAACCGATCTCGATCCCTGCCTGGACTGCTACATGCTTCTTAAATTCCTCAGGGTCACGTCCATCCAGAATCATGTCATATTTATTATAATATTCTTCTACCAGAACATCAATATCTCCCTGGCTTACGTCCTGTACATATTCTGCGATCTCGTTAACCGGATAAGCATCGATCTCCCATCCGAATTTCATCTGAGCCTCAACCTTATCGCCCTCTGTTACAGCTACGTTTCTCATATTGTCGGCTACACGGCATACACGGATATGGCTGCTCTCCATGATACCAACTGCAGTACGCATCCAGGATGCCAGACGCTCCTGGACCTTTTTGTCTGCCCAGTGTCCTGCAATGACTTTTCTCTCGATTCCCATGCGGGTTACCATATGGCCAAACTCACGGCCGCCGTGTGCGGACTGGTTCTCATTCATAAAGTCCATATCAATGGTGTCATAGGGGATTTCCACATTGAACTGTGTATGAAGATGGCACAGCGGTTTGCGATACTCTTTAAGGCCAAGGATCCAGGATTTTGCCGGGGAAAATGTGTGCATCCACGCGATCACGCCGGCACAGTTTTCATCTGCATTGGCATCATTAAAGGTTTTACGGATCAGCTCATTTGTGATCAGCGTTGGTTTCCATACAACCTCAAACGGAAGTACACCGGATTTATTCAGTTCCTCTACGATGATCTTTGAATGCTCGGCTACCTTGCGGAGACATTCATCTCCGTAAAGATCCTGTGAACCTGTGCAAAACCAGAATTTATAATCTCTTCCTGTTTTCATGTGAAAGATCCTCCTTAAAATAAAATTAATATCATATGCATAACATTCCTGAAAATCTGCAGCCCATTTCTGCTGCCAACATGCGTCCGATCTTTTGAAATGTTATAAGGCTCTCTGTAAGCTATATTGCTTCATTTTCTAATAAAACGATCTGATAAAACGGTTATGTATCTGTGCTCATGCCCCTGCTTTCACGCTGCTGCCCCGTATGATCAGTTCCGGACGGATCAGACGTTCTACGGTACTTTCTTCATCAGGCACACCGCCTAGCTTTTCCAGGAGAAGCTTTGCCGCCATCTCTCCCAGTTTTTCTTGGGGATGGGTGATAGTGGTAATGCCCTGTCCCTGTCTTGCATATAGTGAATTATCATAGCCGGTTACCGCAACATCTTCCGGGATCTTTTTGCCCTGACGTTCCAGTTCTTCCATTACCTGGACAGCAATCTGGTCGTTGTAGCACACGATCCCATCCGGAAAGCTGTTCTGTCGGACCATGTTCCGGACCATAAGAGCCGGCTTTTTTCGCCGGTCCTCGGTGTGAAACCAGACCACCTTATCCGGATCATAGGCAATTTCATGCTCCTGCAAAGCCTTCACATAGCCCTTATGCCGTTCGATTCCCTGACGGTCATCTGCCTTGAAAAATCCCGCGATGTTGCGCCTGCCGGAGTCCAGGAGATGTTTTGTCACAAGATAACCGCCTCCTGCGTCATCCATGAGGATGTGGGGCTTTTCCTGCATCTCCGTATACAGTCCCTGGATAAAAATATAGGGGATCTGATACTTGTCCAGTGTTTCGTACAGGCTTACATGTCTGCACAACAACTCACTTTTGCTGGGTTCGATGATCAGTCCGTCAATTCCCTTGCTGATCAGCTCTTCCAGGAATCTTGCCTCCTTCTGGCGGCTGTTTCCTGTATTTTTCAGGATGATACTGTACCCGTTATCGGACAGCACCTCATCGATTCCCTGGATCAGCCTTGGAAAAATATAATCCGAGATATATGTAGTCACCACTGCGATGTTTCCGGTCCCGTGAATCTGACGGAGCACATCCGCACAGAAGGTTCCTTTTCCCTGAAAGGATTCTATGTATCCATCTCCTGCCAGGATCCCCAGAGCCTTTCGCACCGTATGCCTGCTCAGCCCATAGCGTACACTGAGCTGGTTTTCAGAGGGAAGCTTCTCACCCGGACGGATCTTTCCGGAAAGAATGTCTGTTTTCATTTCTTCCATCAGTGCATAATATTTTGCTTTTCCGTTTTCTGCCATAAGCTCCTCCCTTCGTTTGTATTTTGATCTGTATTTATCCTGTTCGTTTCATCTGTAATTATTTTATAACTTGTATATACATGCGAACAAGTTGTTTTTATTATTTATCAAAAGTTCCATATAAAGAAAGGCCGAAACACCCTCCCCATTCTGGTGTTCCGGCCTTTCTATGCCGCCTTGCATATTTATTTCAAAGTTTTTGCTGCTTTCCGATCATTTCCTGCCTTAGCGGTACATCTTCATATAATCCCCGTGTGCCTCGATCAGCTCATCACACATTGCCTGGATGTCTTTGATGTTCAGCTCTGCACCTGTGTGCGGGTCCATCATGGCTGCCTGATAGATTTTCTGGCGGTCTTTGGTCACTGCTGCCTCAATAGCAAGGAGCTGCGGGCTGACATTGGATGAATTCATAGCTGCCAGCTGTGTAGGAAGCTTGCCCACTTTTACCGGATGTACACCGGTTCCGTCGATATAGCATGGAACCTCTACGCAAGCATCCGACGGAAGGTTATCGATGTAACCGTTGTTAAGAACATTTCCACCGATCTTGTACGGTGTGTTTGTAACAACAGCCTCCATGATATAAGAAGCATACTCTTTACTTCTCTCATGGCCGATCTTGCCATCCTTGAGAATATCCTCGCGCTCTTTTTCCCAGCCCTCGATCTGTTTGATACATCTTCTCGGATATTCGTCAAGCGGAATATTGAACTCCTCGATCATCTCCGGATATTTGGATTTAATGAAGAACGGATTATACTCTGCATTGTGCTCACTGGACTCTGTACAATAGTATCCAAGATGACGGATATACTCATAACGCACCATGTCCTCATGCTTCTCACCGGAGGTATTCTTCTCCTCGGCAATTCTGCGGATCTCCGGATACAGATCATTTCCGTCTTTGTCGTGGATCTCAAGAAGCCATGCCATGTGGTTGATACCTGCGATCAGCTCGGTACGTCCCTCAAGCTTGTCTTCCATTCCCATTCCCTCAAGAAGTTTCTGGGAGCAGACCTGAACGCTGTGGCAGAGACCTACGGTGCGGATCTTTGTGAAACGCTGCATATAGCCGGTGAGCATTGCCATAGGGTTGGAGTAGTTCAGGAACAGAGTGTTCGGGCAGACCTCTTCCATATCCCGTGCGAACTCTTCCAGAACCGGAATGGTACGAAGTGCACGCATGATACCACCAATTCCCAGGGTATCTGCGATAGTCTGTTTGATGCCGTATTTCTTCGGGATCTCAAAGTCTGTTACTGTACATGGCTCATAGCCGCCTACCTGAATGGCATTGACTACGAAGTCTGCATCACGAAGTGCATCTTTACGGTTCTCAGCACCGAGATATGTTTTGATCACTGCGCGATCCTCATTTACGTTGTGGTTGATGGCACTTAAGATAATCCTGGAATCCTCCAGTCTCTTCTCGTCGATATCATAAAGTGCGATCTCGCTCTCGCGAAGTGCCGGTGTGCACATACAGTCGCCAAGTACATTTCTTGCGAAAACCGTGCTTCCAGCTCCCATGAATGTAATTTTGATCATGTTCGTTTCCTCCTGCTTTCTTTGTTGGATCTCTTATCCGGAATTGTTATATTTTTCTTTAAAATTCCTGATTTTCTGCTATTTCTGCGGTGCAGTCCCGCTTCGTTTTCTTTGTGATCTTATCATACTACCAGAAACTTGTTTAAAATATGTACTTTGATGTTAATAATTGTTGTTTTGTTGCATGAGATACCTGGAAGTAATTTTCTATAACATTTCTTATGACATAAAAAACTCTCTGCCCGATACCAGAATTTTATATATTCTGGCACAGACAGAGAGTTTTTTTCTTCGTGAAATATATCACAGAATCAGTCCTCAGATTCCGTATAATCCCCTTTTTTCCCCTTCACTACAAGTTTTCTCTTTTCTTCCTTGTATTCTCTCGGACTTCTTCCTGTTCTTGCCTTGAATACCTTGGAAAAAGCCAGCGGATCTCCATACCCTACTTTTGCAGCTACTTCACTGACCTGAATATCTCCGTTTTTCAGAAGAGTCTTTGCCTTCTCGATGCGAAGATTCATAAGATATTCCTGCGGCGAGCATCCGAGGCTTTTTTTAAACGAGCTGGTAAGATAGCTCCGGTTGACACCAATGCGGTCTGCCAGCTCATTGATCTTCAGACGCTTGTCAAAGTTGGCTGCAATGTAATCCACTGCCTGCTCCACATAAACGGAATTGGGATATCTGTGGGATGGAAGAAGCTTGCCTTCTCTCAGACATGCATCCCGGTTATCTGTGATCAGGTCAGAAAAAAGAAGCAGCAGAAGTCCGTTCCGTTTCAGCTCATTTTCAAAAACGAGCTTGTTGGTCTGGACCATTGCATCAATATATTTTGCAGCATTTTCCATACAGTGGATCCTTCGGACCGGATTTTCCCGGCTGAATCCGCTTACATGGATCACTTCCTCCGCAGTCATTCCCTCAAATCCTACCCAGCGATATGTCCAGGGATTGTCCATGTCTGCCTCATACCAGGCCTCCACACTGGATGGGATCAGAAATGCTTCTCCACCTGTCAGATGATACTGATGGCCATCCATCTCAAAAACTCCGCTTCCGGATTCCACGATATGAAGTACATGAGAGATCCTGTTATTTGGTCCAAATCGATGTCCCGGATCGCATTTTTCCCATCCACAATAAGTAAGACAGAGATCCACCGCACCTTTCTTTAAATTCTCCAGACATTTAAAGCTGTCCGAGCTTGTAAAACCAACTGTATGAAGCAACTTGTCACCTCCCTGATGTCATATATTATGTTTCTGCCTGTGAGCTGCTTCGCCACCCAATAACAGGCCGCCATATCCGGCGGCCTGTTATTTTTCTGGTCAGGCGAATGTTTTTTCTGCAGATAATTTTTATTCCATCATTTACAGAAATCAGTCCTCTGCTTCAATTGTATACAATACAGAATGGAAATCACCGTTTGTCTTATTGCAGTAGTCACGATCAACCGGGATTCCTGCATACATCAGCTCATTTCCGTAAGCTTTCAGGCACTTATCTTCCCATTTTACTTTGTAAAGCTGATCCTCGTCAAGACCCTTGAAGCGCAAACGCATCCAGGAAGCATTGACCTTGTTCAGTCTTTCATAGTATCCGGCAACTGCCTGTTTTTTGTCTCTGGAAACAACCATCCATGCAGTATCATTTCCTTCGAACGGGCTTAAGATACGGTAGAAATCACCCTCCACCTGGATCAGGTCACGATGTTCCTTCATGAATTCCACCTGTGCCTTTACCTCTTCGATCTCTTTGGCACTTAAAAGGTTCAGATCCAGCTCATAGCCAAAGGTTCCGAAATATGCCACATTTGCTCTTGTGGAAAGCGGTGTGGTACGATGCAGCTGATGATTCGGTACTGCTGATACATGAGATCCCATGCTGACGATCGGATAAACAAAGGAGGTACCGTACTGGATTTTTTCTCTCTCTGCTGCATCGGTATCATCACTGGTCCATGTCTGCGGTGCAAAGTACAGCATTCCTGGATCAAATCTTGCTCCGCCGCTTGCGCAGGATTCAAAAAGAATGTCAGGGAATCTCTCTGTCAGTCTTGTATACAGCTCATATACACCAAGGATATATTTATGCATAGTCTTGCCCTGATCTGCTGCAGATGCGCCGCGGCTAAAAGGCTCGGACATGTAGCGGTTCATATCCCATTTAATGTAGGAAATGGAAGATTCCTCGATAACCTTGGAGATGGAATCATAAATAAAATCTACAACCTCAGGTCTGGAAAAATCAAGAACGTGCTGATGTCTTGAGTGGGACTCAAAACGGTCCGGTGCTCCGATGAGCCAGTCCGGATGTGCTCTGTAGCAGTCGCTGTTCTTGTTTACCATCTCAAGCTCTACCCAGAGGCCAAATTTCAGGCCCATCTCCTCGATCTTGCGGGAAAGTCCGGAAATTCCGTTTGGAAGCTTATTCTTATTTACGAACCAGTCGCCAAGGCCCTGGTAATCATCGTTTCTGGTTCCGAACCATCCGTCATCCAGAACGAAAAGCTCTACCCCAACCTCTTTGGCTTTTTTTGCAATATTAAGGATTTTTTCCTCATCAAAATCAAAATAGGTTGCCTCCCAGTTATTAAGAAGGATCGGGCGTGCATGATTTCTCCATTTTCCGCGCATCAGGCGGTCACGGTACAGTCTGTGGTAAGCCTGGCTCATTCCGTTTAAGCCCTTATCGCTGTATACCATAACGACCTCCGGAGTCTGGAATTCCTCATCTTTGGAAAGTTCCCAGGAAAAGCCCTGAGGATTGATTCCCATCATAACTCGTGTCATCTCGTAGGTGGAAACCTCAACCTGTGCAAGGAAGTTTCCGCTGTACACAAAGCTGAAGCCGAAAACCTCGCCTGTATCTTCTGTTGTATGAGGACGCTTCAGCGCGATAAACGGATTCTGCTCAGAGCTGGAGCCGGTTCCTGCAAGACTCTGTACAGCCTGTATACCCATCTCAAGTTTGCGTGTTTTTACATAGCGCTCACGTGCCCATGCACCGGAAAGATGGATCATCTCATAATCCATATCCGGGAACTCCACTGCTGCACTCATCACGTTCTCAAGACGGATCTTCTGATTCCCTTTCTGAACAAGGCGTGCACTTCTGGTGACCACCGGGTAATCCTCATATACGGAATATGTAAGAACAAGGTCTGTGTCCATCACAGAATCATGAAGTGTAATGTCCAGAGATGTTGCCTCTTCCTCGTTCTCTGTGTAGGTTGCCGGAAGACCGGCAAGCTTCTTCTTGCCGCCGTAAATCTCATGAGAAACATATTTGAAATCTACGATCTCGCTTCCGTTCTCCTGACGAACAGTAAGGGCAGGATTTCTGTAATCACCGGTTCCGTAAACAGGATACTCCTGTTTGGTATACTGCATGGAAAGAAGTCCCGGTTCCGGAACGCATACAGCCATCAGGGAACGCATGATCTCCTCGTGAAGATAACTGAAATCCTCTTTATCGCGGATAGCTTTTCCATAGTACAGATTCTCCATCTGGCCATTTTCCATGATACAGGTGATGTAGCTTAAATGTTTGTTATAAATGTGGAATGTCTTTGATCCCTCGTGAAATTTGATCGGCATAATTTTCTCCTTTTTTCGTTTACTGCGGATAAAAATATCCGCCTCTTTCCTTAAGAATCATCAAATAACTGTGCATTTTGGCATTTGCTTCGATAAAAATACCGCTGACAACCTCAATAACCAAATCCTCAGTTATATACATTGTCAGCGGTCTTGTATTACCTTATGTAATATTTCTGATTACAGTTTTCCACCGCTGGTAGCAATACCTTCGATAAACTGTTTCTGGAAGATCATGTAGATCACGATCATCGGAATGCAGGCGATCAGAGATGCAGCCATCAGTTCCGGGAATTTGGATACGTACTGGCCCTGCATCTTTGCAAGTGCGGAAGAAAGTACCAGCATATCCTTATCTGTATTAACGATCATCGGCCACATCAGATCTTTGAATGCGAATACAGCTGTGAAAATTCCAAGTGCGACCATACTGGATCTTGTAAGTGGTGCCATGATGTAAAGGAAGGTCTGACCGATGTTACATCCGTCAAGTCTGGCAGCCTCCTCCAGATCCTTCGGCAGTCCCATATATCCCTGTCTCAGAAGGAAAGTACCGAATGCAGTAACAATACCTGGGAATACAAGGGCAAAGATCGTATTCAGCATACCCATCTTGCTGACCATCAGGTACTGCGGGATGATGAAGATCTGTACCGGAACCATCATCTGGAACAGTACAAGACTGAAGCAGAGATCACGGCCCTTGAAGTTCAGTCGTCCAAATGCATAGCCTGCCATAGTTGCTGTAAGAACCGCACACACTACTCGGAAGAAGATCAGAAGCAGTGTATTCTTGTACAGAAGCAGGAAGTTCATGTTATTGATAACAGAAATAAACGCGTCTTTTCTCCATATTTTCGGGAAAATGGTAAAAGGATCTACAGATGTTGCTTCCGTTACAGTTTTAAAAGCTGTCAGGATCATCCAGATAAATGGCACAAGCATCGTTATGGACACAATGATCAGTATGACATGTATTAAAATAGTGGTTAATTTCTTTTTTGTTTCCATACTATCCATGGTTAATCCCCCTTTTTAGTTGTAGAATACCCATTTCTTCTGACCGATCATCTGGAATACTGTCAGGATCATGGTGATAATAAGAAGTACTACTACGATCGTAGCGCCGTATCCCATGTTCTTATTGATAAATGCATATTTATAGAACAGGTAAACCAGTGACTGAGTCTTGGTAAGTGCCGGGTTTGACTTGTCAATAACCATATAGATCAGGTCGAATACCTGAAGGGATCCGATCACACGGGTAACAAGTACGAAGAAAATGGTTGGTGAAAGAAGCGGGACCGTGATGTTAAAGAATGCATTCACGCCTGTTGCACCGTCAATGGATGCTGCTTCATAATAATCTCTCGGGATTTCCTGAAGTCCTGACAGGAAAAGAACCATATTGTAACCGATGATAGACCATACACCGATGATCGCAACTGCAAATACTGCAATTTTCGGATTAGAAACCCAGTTTACATGAACATGGAAAACGTTATTGATAAGACCATAATCAGAGTTGAACAGCCATCTCCATACCATGGCTACCGCTGCCGGAGCTGCTACCATCGGAAGGAAGATGATGGTTCTGTAAATAGAACGGCCCTTCATCTTTCTGTTAAGAAGTACTGCAAGAACAAGTGCGATGACAATGGAAAAAGGGACCTCCACGATCGCATATTTGAATGTGTTGATCAGTGCCTGCCAGATCTCTTTATCTGCAAAAACCTTCTGGTAGTTCTGTAAACCGATAAAGATATTTCCTTTACCAAAATCTCCTGTCTTGAAAAAGCTCTGGTAAATAGTCTGGAAGATCGGAATGATGTTCAATACGATCAGTCCGATTGTTGTTGGGAGAATAAACAGCCAGCCCCAGAGGAACTCACTGCGCTCTCTCTTTGTCCGTGCCTGTGACTTGGTAGTTTTAGCCATAAGAATCACTCCTTCTATTCCTTCTATGTATGAGGCCGCTGCACCTGAGTGCGGCGGCCCCTCTCATTACTGCACTTAATTATCGGTGTTTCTTAATGCTTACTCCTCAGCCAGCTTCTCGTTCATCTGATCAGCCATCTGCTTGCAAGCCTCTTCCATTGTGATGTCGCCTGTGTATACGCCTTTAAGGATCTCGTTGTCCTCGTTCTCCCATGTTACAGTAGATTTGGAGTATGGACGGATCTCCATGTCATCCATCATGTTCAGATAAGCCTGAAGGTTGAAGTCTGCGGATTTAGCCCATGCATCAGATGTATCTTTGTATGCACTCATTGTAACACCAAGCTCAGCCTGTTTCTCCTGAGCCTCTTTGGATCCGAGGTACTCGATCAGCTGCCAAGCTTCGTCTGTGTGCTCACCGGAAGCAGATGCTGCCCATCCAAGTCCGTTATATGAGGAAGCTCTTCTGCCTGTCTCAGCGTTTTTAGGAAGCTCTACACAATCACAGTTAGCTGCTGTGTACTCGTTCTCTTTAAATGCTGCAAGCATCCAGGAGCCCTGGCATGTCATAGCGATCTTGCCAGCCTCGAAAAGTACGTCCTCGTTGTTCTCGGACATTGTCTCAAGAGACGGGATCACGCCATCCTTGATCCATCCTTCCAGTGTCTGCATAGCTGCGATCGTCTTCTCATCATCCCAGCCGGATTTTGTCTTGTCATCGCTGATGATGTATCCGCCGTTATCATAGATCAGGTTGTAGTATCCGGCCTGGTTGTTATCATTTCTCATTCCGAGACCGTACTGGGAACCATCATCCTTAGTAAGCTTCTTAGCTGCCTCTGTAACATCATCCCATGTCCAGTCAGCTGTCGGATAATCAAGTCCTGCCTCGTCAAATAATGTCTTGTTGTACCAGAGAGCGATTGTATCTATATCCTTCGGTACTGCATAATATTTATCATCGTATGTATACAGTCCCCAGATATCCTCCGGATAGTTCTCCGGATCGATCAGATCGCTGTCTTTGATCTTATCGGTCAGATCAAGAAGCATATCGTTGGACATGTATCTCTGACTCTCGTTGGAGTGCATCCAGAATACGTCCGGAAGGGAACCACCCTGTGCACCGGCCTCGAGCATTGTCCAGTACTCATCCCATTTAACAACGGAGATCTCTGTCTTGATTCCTGTCTTCTCTGTGAAGTCTGCGAGAATTTCTTTGATTCCCGGCTCCTGGTTGGTGTCCCAGATGGATACGGAAAGTGTAACATCGTCGCCCTTGGCATATACCGGAACTGCTGTCATTACCATGGCACCTGCTAACAATAATGCTGCTACTCTTTTAAAATTCATAACTTCTTCCTCCTTTTAAATCTTTCTTATTTTCCCTCTTTCTTTGGTCAGTTTTTATATTTTTCCACGTCCCTGGCCGTTGATATTATTATAATTGCACATGGAAAAATGATAAATGGATTATTGTCATTTCAATATGGAAAAATGTTACTTTTTATTCATTTTATCCATTTTTTGTTCATACTTTGTTAATTATTCGTCATTTTTATATGTTTTCTTTCATTTCTTACATATATTTTCATATTTTTCACTATTTATGAGCATATTTTGGCACCCATTTATTTCCTTGTAGCAAAACCAACATTTTTACATATCTGTTTTTGTATGTTTTTACTAACTCAGCACATGTATAAATGTCATTTTCCGAAAAACACACTTTTCCTTTCCTAACATAATTCCATGCGTGCCATCATTTTCACATGTGCACGCAAAGTTCCATGTTTTTTTGTACAGTCCCATAAAACGTTCTGTATCCTCCATTTTTCCCGCAAAAATCCCCATCAATATCGTTTTTTTCACAGTCAGATGGATATTTATATTTACGATCCATATTCTCTGTGAGGCGTATTACTGTTCACCCTGTAACCGGCAACACGCTTCGTGATACGCTGGATGCTTATCTGCGTTCCCTCTCTTTACACACAATCAAAAACTGTGCTAAGATTAGCTGTATCGGACTTTCCCCATATGGTCCGTTTTTCATTTCTACATTTCTATATAAGGAGGTATTTCGTTATGAATCTTTTAAATGAAGATAATGTCGTCCATGTATTTCTCAACAAGCTGGGTGACATCGTGATCGCCAATCTTCTTTTTATTCTCTGCTGCATCCCCGTGATCACCATCGGGCCGTCACTGACTGCCCTTTATCACTGCATGATGCGTACAGTAAAAGGAAATAACAACGGCACAACAAAAACATTTTTCAGAGCTTTTAAGGAAAGCTTCAAACAGTCACTGATCATATGGCTGCTGATCCTTGCTGCCGGAGCCATGATCATCCTGAATATCCGCTTTCTGCTCCATGCAGAAGGAAGCGCTGCACATATGCTGTTTTATCTTTCTGTGGGAGTTCTGACTCTGCTGATAATTTTTACTTTATACATATTCCCGGTGATCGCAACCTTTGCCAATACACTGGGGGCACTTTGCAGAAATGCATTTCTGCTGGCATTTATGCATTTCCCCACAACGATCGCCATTGCGGTGATCACGATCTTTCCATTATATATGACCTATCTCGATGCAAAGCTGCAGCCACTTTACGCATGCTGCTGGTTTTTCTTTGGATTTGGACTTGTAGCTTTTATAAATTCGATGCTGTTGTATCGATTTTTTAAGAAGCTGCTTCCTCCGGAGGAGGATATTTCGCTTTTGTGATAAAAGCGTAGGGAAAATTGTTTTTAATTTTTGATAATAAAGTTTTTGGCTTTTCAAAGCTGTGGAAATGTGAATATATACTGGTGGGGCGATGGATTCTACGGTGCTGGCAATGTAACGTTACGCCGATTTACACCCAAGTCGAAAGCGCAGCACCTCGACTCGACATCTCCCGTCAGACCACAGGGAAACTCAGCCTTTCGTCCCGGTCATCCAGCGCAGCGCTGATGACTCATCCAACTCTCGGGAAACCACTCTACATTCCACCCTGAACCATCTTTCCACTTCAACCACTCATACCAGACCATCTGATCCCCCTTTTATCCAGTCACACACATCATCCTATCGGATTTCCCTTCCGTACAGCCACATCTCCCTTACGGTTGGAAATACCAGCACACGCCTTGATGGCGTCCGCATATCCATCCACTCCCTCCATCTCACCTTTCTGTCCTGAAAAAACAGCCCGCGAGGCGTCCCTTTTCACCTACTCTCTTCTCAAAACAACCAACACATCATTCTCACCAAGAACCACATCCCGGCCACCATTCAGCACATCACCCTCAGTCTCCCCAAGGCCAACACACCTCCATTGCCCCTCAGGCAAAGTCACACTTCTGACAACCTCTCCCTGCTTCCAAACAGGCGCCACCAAAAGCGCATCACCAACCATAAACTGATCCATCACTCTCTCCATACCCTGTCCAGGGAAAACAAACTCCATAGAACGGGCAATCGGCTCCCCAGTAGCCTTTGCATTCTCTACAGCCTTCAAAATCTCCGGCAAACACTTCTCCCTGAGCGCCAGCGCATCCTTAACCTTCTGAAAATCCGCCTCAGGCAGCACTCTCCACGGAGACGCAGAAAACTGCATGACCGGCATCAGAGCCGCAATCTGTGCATACCGCACAAACATCTCCGGCGTACATGCATTCTCATTTCCATTCAGAAAACAGGTATACTCACCCCCGCCGATCATATCCGGACTGCCAAAAGGATGCCCCGTCAGTCCTTGGATCAATGTATCCGGGATCAGCCCCGCAATACCAGTCTCGTCCCACTTCGTCTGCTTATCGCAAAGCCTCTGCATCAGCGAATAACCCCCTGCACGGAAACACACACGCAACTCATTAAACGCAAACTGCTCTCCAAATTCCGCCCAAAGCCTGGACAACTCATCCCCGGAAGCATCCCGGAACATCTTATCCCCGGCATGATAATAACAGGGATCACCCGCATCCAGCTTAAAACCATCCACGCCCATATCCATAAGCACATCCAGCTGATCCTTCAGCCACTTCATAGCATCCGGATTTGTCAGATCCAGCGCAGCAGAATAACCATTCCACCACTCCAGGATCCGCGGTTTCCCCTCAGGAGTCTCGATCAGAAAATGCTTATCCCTTGCTTCCCGGAACTCCACAGTATCCGGAGTAATAAAAGGACAGATCCACAACATCACAGAAAAGCCCATCTCATGCAGTTCCCTGATCATTCCCTTCGGATCACGGAAGTTATCCCCACGGAACTGCCACTTTCCATAATAAGGAGACCAGCCATCATCGATCATCAATACCCCTGCCGGAAAACCATTTTCCAGAATACCTTTTGCGTATTTCAGAATATTATCCTGGGTCTGATAATAAGTCAGCTCGATCCAGGAATTATATACCGGAGTCTGGAAAAACCTGTCTGAAAGTTTGATCTCATGAAATGGAAAATGAGATTTCATAGCTGCCAGATATGCACTTCGCAGATCCTGAAAGCCATCTTCCAGAACGACAGTTTCCGGACCCTCCGCCAAGATCTCACCTTTTCTAAAAGAAATGCGGAAACCTGCATTGCTCCAGATGTAACGTCCTTTCGAGGAAAGGAATAAAGGCATGATCTGATTGTGAGTTGGGTTCTCGCGGAAATCCCAGTCCACAATATCTTCTGCACTTACAGGCTGGCGGTAGCCTTCGTAGACTGCACCGCCGTACCAGAATTCGTTTTTTAACATGGTTGTTTTCATGTTGAAGCTCCTTTCTACATGTAGATTTATGATTTTTGTGTCAAGCGGATATTCGCAATCCGCTTCGCTACTTGCTCATAACCAAATAACTGCTCCGCAGTTTTGGTTAAATGTTGATGTTATTTTTTCTTTATTAATTTATTTTTTTCGCTTTTCAAAGCTGAGGAAATGCGAGGGGGAAAGCACTCAGAGTTAGCGAAGCCCGCTTTTCCCCCTCGCGCTCCCCCTTTCCGGGCACGCAGTTGTTGTATGTTGTGGAAATGTGAATATGTACTGGTGGGGCGATGGATTCTACGGTGCTGGCAATGTAACGTTACGCCGATTTACACCCAAGTCGAAAGCGCAGCGCTGATGACTCATCCAACTTACGGGAAAACACTCTACATCTCACCCTGAACCAGATTTCCACTCCAGCCATCCATACATCATCCTATCGGATTCACCTTCCGTACAGCCACATCTTCCTTCCGGTTGGAAATACCAGCCATCACACGTCTTGATGGCGTCCATATCTCCATATGCATCCCCCATCCTTGCCCTTCCCACCCCAATATTGTATAATCACCTCAAACAACATCCCACCCCATTTTGTGACCCAAAATTGCGTTTTTGTTGTATAACCCAAGAAACCAGGAGGCACACCCCAAATGAAAAACACACACCAGGAACCCCAAACCCAACACACCCTCTCCGTCTACTTCTGCGGCCAGGAAGACTGCGGCCCAGGCCACTCCTTTGGCCCGGCCATGCGCCCGCACTACCTCCTCCACGTAATCTCCCGCGGCAAAGGCATCTACCAGTGCGGAGGCCACACCTACCATCTAAAAGCCGGCGACGCCTTCCTCATCCGCCCCATGGACTCCATCTACTACCGCGCCGACAACACCGAACCCTGGAGCTACGCCTGGACAGGCTTTGACGGCTCCGCCTGTAAAGAAATCCTGGAGCAGACCATATTTTCCGACACCCTCATCTTCACCCCGGAAACACCAGCCCGGCAAAATAACCTCCTCACCCACATGACAAACCTCCTTAACACCTTCTCCGAAAACAACGGAAACGACCTCGCCACCGCCGGAAACCTCCTCCTGATGCTATCCTCCATGCAAAAAAAGCCCTCCGAAAGCAGAACCGACATCGCAACCCTCTACTTTCAGAAAGCCTCTGAATACATCAAAAACAATTACGCCTACCCCATCCAGATCTCAGACGTGGCACGCTACGTAGGAATCGACCGTTCCTACCTCTACCGGATCTTCATGGAACACGAAAATATCTCTCCAAAACAATACCTCCTGAAACACCGCCTCCAGATGGCAACCCAGCTCCTCTGTTCCTCAACCTGCACCATCACAGAAGCAGCCCTCTCCTGTGGATTCCGGGACGCCCCATCCTTCTGCAACTACTTCCGCCAGGGCACCGGCTACACCCCGAAAGAATTCCGCAAAATGTTCAACGGAACCATACACACATAAACATCCAACACTCCCACATCCACTGCCCTACGAAAAAACTCCACCTCAAACAGTCGAACCTCCAAACAACAGGATTATCTTTTCCGAAAACAAAAAAGACGGCCGATCAACCTGCATCCATACTAAATGCAAATGATCTCCGTCTTTCACTTTCTGGAAAAGAAATGCTTAAGAAAAACATACAAAACAATAATAAACGCAAACACATACCCAAAGGCACCCAGGGCCGGAATCCCCCAAAGCTTCGGTTTCATATCCGTGGTACAGATGATACTGGAACTGATCAGAAGCGCCATCACCCACAACCCCATCACGATATTCCGCACCAACCGCCGCAAAAGCCACGCCAGGTCATCTGAAGCATGAAGATCCAGATTAATCTTCGTCTGCCCTTTCATACAACCCTGAAGGAAATCCGCTGCCAGAGATGGAATATCAATGGCACGCCGAAGGGACCAGACAAGATTTTTGCCACCTTTTTTGATCTCGTGCTTCCAGTTCCCATTGCTGAAAAACTGCTCCTTGATCCTTGCTGCGGCAATCTGTGTCATATTGATATCCGGACAGATCTCAGCAAGAACACCTTCCACATGGGTCAGTCCCCTTGCGAGCATAGTCAATCCATGCGGCATCATGATCTTATTTTCCTTCATGACCTCCATCAGATCCACCATGACTTCCGCCACATCAATATTTCCCATATCCGCAGTACCATATTTCTCCATCAGTCCCCGGATATCTTCATAAAGCTTACTGGAATCCGGTTTGCCCTTAAACTCACCAAGAGCCAGAACTGCATCCTGGATCTTTCCGATATTGTTCATGGCAACCCCTTCAATGGCTTCTCCAATCAGCTGACGGTCATGCTCTGTGAGCCGTCCCATCATTCCCATATCGATCCAGACAATCTTTCCTTCCTGGATCCGCACATTTCCCGGATGGGGATCCGCATGGAAAAATCCATCCTCCATGACCTGTTTGATGAAATTATCCACATATTTCGTTCCAATCTCATTAAGGTCATAGCCATTGGCCAGAAGATTGGCTTTGTCATTGATGGCAAAACCGTCAATATATTCCATCACCAGAATATGAGGAGAAATATACTCTCGGTAAAGAATTGGCACTTTAACAAAAGCCACATCTTTATTCTTCTTGGCAAATTCCGCCATGTTGGCAGCTTCTGTCAGGAAATTCATCTCCTCCTGGGTCACTGTCCACAGCTCGCTTAAAACCATGTTCAAGTCCACCATACCCTTGATGCTTACCGGCGGCATCAGACGCACAGCCTTATGCATCAGGCCGATATCCCTTGCCATGGTTTCATAGATTCCCTTACGCTGAACCTTGATCACAACTTCTTCTCCGGTTTTCAGCGTAGCGCGGTGAACCTGGGCAATTGAAGCAGCACCCAGCGGTTTCTGCTCAATATGCTGAAATTCTTCCTGCCACGGACACCCCATGGATTCCTCCAGAACCTCGATGACCTGGGAAAATGGCATGGGTGGTACATCCGAGCAGAGTTTCATCAGCTCATCACAGTATCTCTTGGGAAGAATATCGGAACGCAGGGACATAATCTGACCCAACTTAATATAAGTTGGGCCCAGATCTTCCAGTATGAGACGGAGCTTCTCAGGCGAAACACCCCGGGTAATGGCATGCTTTTTCAGAACAGCTGTGATCTCTCTCAGCCGTTCTCCATATCCGCTGTTCTCTTTCTTCTCCTGTTCTTCTCCGCCCATAAACTTCTCCATTTACTGCTTTCTTTATGATATTTCTTATTACTCTGCTGCCGGCTCTTCGCTCCCGGCTTCTTCTGTTACCGTTTCTGCCTCCACAGGAGCTTCCGGTGCAGCCTCCTCAACCGGTTCTTCTGCTGCCTCAGAAGCCTCTTCTTTCTCCTTTGCTGCCTCAGCCTGCATGCTCTCGATCTGTGCTTTCACAGCTGCCAGCTGCTCCGGTGTCAGTTTGGAGATCGTTGCTTTCAGCTCTTCCTGATCGTTCTTTCTGGCTGCAGATTCTTTTACAGAATCAGCGGCTGTCTTAACTGTTGATTTGATGTTGTGTTTCAGTTCCTTATTAAGAACCTTACCCTGCTCAACAGTAAGCTCGCCTTTTTTAACCAGCTCGTCCAGGATCTCCTTGGATTTCTCTGCTGTTACTGCTGCTGTACCAATTCCTACTAACAAGATTTTCTTCAGTCCTTCACCTAATTCCATAATAATTCTCCTTTCCTAAAAACGGTCACTGCCGTTCCATGTACCTGATCGATTTCTACCATATTCCCAGAAAAACAAGCCCTTTCGGAACAAAAATGATCAGCCCGACAATCGCTGCCATGATCGCTGCGATCAGTACTGCTCCGGCTGCTGTGTCCTTGGCGATCTTTGCCAGAGGGTGACGTTCTTCTGTCACAAGATCTACCACAGCTTCCACTGCCGTATTTACCAGTTCCAGCGCCATCACCATTCCGAACAGTCCCAGGCAGATACACCACTCCGTCACGGAAATTCCAAGGATCAGCCCTGCGATCACCACAAGAACTGCCACCGTACAGTGGATCTTCATATTTCTTTCCTGGCGGATACAGGTAAAAATTCCCTGAAACGCATAACCGAAACTTTTATATAACGGGTCCTTTTTTCTGCCTGCCATGTTCCTCACCTGATTTCCTGTGTGAATGATCCCCTCCATTGGGAATTATGGAATTATTATAACAAGTTTGCAGGAATATTTCCAGTATTTCAGAAAATTTATGAATATTTAAGGAGTATATGCGGTTATTCACAGACAACTTTCAACCACATATACTCCCGATCTTATCCTATATTATTCCACATTTTTCAGTGCTTCATCCATAGGCACATGACGGATTCTCCGAAATTCCAGCACTGCTACCACTGCATAAGTCGCGATTCCGATTGCCATCATTTTTACATAGATCATCGGATCCACCCACATAGTAATCCAGCCTGAGATGCTGGAAAGCATCATCTCGCGGAACAGAACTTCCATGATCTGCCGCTCAATAGGAAGGCTTAACAGCAGGCAGATCACCACCACAAGAGAAGTGGAAAGTATATACAGCCGGCTGATTTCGCCATCGGTATAGCCGAGAATCTTTGTCATAGATATCGCCTGGGCATTTTTTTCAATAATGACTTTGGAAAGCAGATAGATCACCACCAGGAAAATAATCACGGAAAATCCATACATCATTCCCATCATATCTCCCATGGAAACATCCAGCTGCCTGGATATTTTTGTAAGAGATTCCAGGTCGATGACAGAACCGATATATTTTGAATCGATATCCTTGATCTCCGTATTGGAAAAATATCCGCCAAAATAATCATCTCCCAGGTCAAACACCTCATTCAGTTTATCCCGCTCCATAAATACGCAGAGACTTACGGTGTAATCATAAATCCCGTCTACTTTAAAGGAATATTCATCCTTCTCGTATTTTTCTTTCAAAATTATAGTATCACCCTCTTTGATCCGGAATTTATCTGCATAGGCACTGGAAATATATACCCCGTCCCCGGAAAGATCTGCATGGATATACTGGCTTTCCGGCTCCACACCATAGAGAACGATCTCCTCGCTTTTATATTTGCCTGGCATGGTATTCAGGGAATAGGCGGAAAATTTTTCCGCATCTTTATTGTCCGTTCTGGTATCCATATAATATTCCAGAAGGGAAATCATGCCATCCAGCTTGTTTCCTGAGGAAACACTTGCCGGAACGCTCAGCATATACTGATATTTCGCCAGCATGTTCTCCTGGATCTCCAGCTGATAATGATCCAGCGCAGACGGCAGGAGCATTCCGAAAAACAGCAGCAGATTGGCAAAAATAACGCCCACAAACAACACCATATAATTGCTGACGTTCTGAAAGATCACACGAAGGCGGAATCTGGAAAAGATTCCGATCTTCGGGCTTAAATACATGGCGCGTTTCTGTTTTTTTCCGGAAAAATCCCTTCGCAGGAATTTAAGGGGTGAAAGCTGCAGACGGTACCGGAGCACTGCATAGTTGATCAGGATCATAATGATAACCGGCACTACCGTTGTCAGAAGAAACGCCTCCGCATTCCATATGGTCACATAAGTTGGCAGGCTATAACTTCCGTAATACATTCCCGCACATACACCCTTAAACACAGTATAGCCAAGGATGTTTCCAATCAGGGCCCCTATCAAGGTTACCAGCACCGGGAGGGTCATATAGTGAAAGATCAGTTCCCGCCTGGTATAACCGGATGCCCGTAAAGTACCGATAACACCGGCTTCTTTTCGGATGGTATTGCTGATGGTGATTCCAAACACAAAAGCCATAATCACGATCACAATATAGAGAAGCATAACGACCATCGCCTTGTCTCCGCCCATATCGTCACCCGTAAAAATAATCGCCTGGTTAAGATAACGCGGGACAAAAGTCTCCAGGTTTACTACTTTTCCAATGTCTTCCATGAGATCCTCAGAAACTTCTTTCTCTTCTTTTTCGTCTACCGGCTGCTGGTCGTAGATCCATGCATAATTGTACTGGAGCTTTTCCTGATCCAGAGTCTCAAATTCCTCCGGGGTTACGATTCCAACACCAAATTTTACAGAATCAAACATGGAATCATTATTGTTCTGAAACAGAGCACTGTAATCGGAAAGCGCCACCAAACCTGTAATCTTCCAGGATTTTTTGCCCCTGATCAGAGTATCTCCCACCTGAAGGCTGTTGTTATCCGCATACATTCGGTCAATAGCGATTTCACCCTGTCCGGATGGCATTTCTCCTTTCATCAGGCAGACCTTGTTCACCTTCTCCCGGTTTTTGAAGAAACGCATGGTGCTTCCGTTATCCAGATCTTCTTCTATATAATAATTCTCGTAAAGTGTAACACCTGCCGCCTCAATGTCTTTCCACTGAGATCTGTAAACTTTTTCCGCAGTACGGAAATTTCCGTTTTCGATGTTATATTTGTCAAAACTTTCGTCATAGGCTTTCAGCATACTTCCGTCAGCCACCAGGAAGCCGGACACGAACCCGATAGTCAGGACCATCAGCAGAAAAACCACCAGATATTTTCCAAATTCCCCCTTCAGTTCCCTGGGGATACGTTTACGCAAAGGACTCTTCATGCCTGCCCCCTTACCATTCCAGATCTGCAGCCGGAATCTTCTGCTCATTCTGATAGTTTTTGCGGATCATACCGTCACGAAGCTTCACCACACGGTCCGCCATATCCTTGATGGCATCGTTGTGCGTAACCATAACTATGGTGTTTCCGTATTTATGGTTTACGGTTTCGATCAGCTTGAGGATTTCCTTTGATGTGTTGTAATCCAGTGCACCGGTCGGCTCATCACAGAGCAGGATGTCCGGATTCTTTACAATGGCGCGTCCGATGGCAGTTCTCTGCTGCTGGCCTCCGGAAAGCTGATTGGGAAGCTTTCTCTGGTGCTCATAAAGTCCCAGGGTATGAAGCAGTTCATGGCTAATTAAAGGGAACAAAAAGAAAGGGAATGCACAATCCAGACGGTATCAGCGGCAGGCTACAAGAATAAATTGTGATTTCACAAGATTGGTGTTATAATAAGAGAAAAGTTCCTGCCGGGGCAACCGCCCCGGTGGTATGGATAGAAAGGCAGGAAAACAATATGCACATCAGCTATAAACCACTCTGGCACACACTGTTAGAGCGTGATATGAGAAAAGAGGATTTAAGGCTTGCTGCTGGTATGACAACAAATATGATTGCCAACATGAGCAAAGAGGGAAAGCACATCAGCATGGATACATTAGCCCGTATCTGTGAAACTCTGAATTGTGAGATTACTGATGTGATTGAGTTAGTACCAGACGAGCCTGCTTCCACAGGAGGTAAGGAACATGAGCGAATTGAAACCAAGAATAACGGAAAACGGAATTGATTATATCCTTGTCGGAGATTACTACATTCCAGGCTTGAAACTGCCGGAGGAACACCGCCCTATCGGAAAGTACGGACGAATGCACCGGGAATATTTAAGAGAAGTCCACCCAGCCAGATTGAATACATTGATACTGACCGGAGAATTGTTGACATATCTTGCAGACCTGAATGAACAGGCACAAAAACGGTTAGACACTATCATGGAGCAGATGAAAGCTACCGAGGGCGTGACAGAGGAATTGAAGTGTACCCGACAAATGGAATGGGTGCAGCGTTGCAATAACATTCACAACAGGGCAGAAGAAATTGTTTTGTATGAGATGATTTATTCATAACGGGAGCAATTAAATCGGAGGTATATAAGATGATTGAAATTGTATTTGGTGAAAGTGCCTGTGGAAGTTTGAAAATTGCCCAAACTTACGGCAAGGGAAAGTATAGAGGAAGTGCTGTTTCAATATTTATGAGGCACGAAGACGGGAGTGTTCCATCTTCAGATGAAATGAAAAAGGCACAGCTTCAAGCACAGGAACAAGAACGCATTGCTTGGGAGAATGCTATTCCATTGGGAGGCAAGAGCAGTGATGTTTATTGTTTTGATATGGCTCTTAGTGTGGGAGATATTTCTGATAATGGAATTGGCGAACAGCGGAAAAATATTTTCAAGAAAATGCTGTCTGTCTGCTTTGTAGAGGATTTAGATTATCAGGTTGAAGAAAAAATACAGAAAATTAAAACTACATTGACCTCAGTGATTGAACGATATGTAGCTGGGGAAGAAATTCGCATTTGGTATAGCTATAATCCAGATGAGCTTTGTGGTATGTATTGGCTTATGAAACAACTTCAACCATTAAACTGCCAGACAACAATTTATTTGGTTAAGTTACCTACATGGGAATATGGAAAAGAAAATACTATGACATCCAAAATAGCATGGGGCGAGGTCTCTCCTGGCGAATGGGGAAACTATATAACTCTACAAGAGAAAGCTAATCCTGTATTTCTTTCAGCTTGTACTATGAAATGGAATCAACTTCAAAATGAAAATGCACCTTTGCGTGCAATGTTAAATGGTAAATTGCAAAGCGTTTCAGAAGATATATATGATAGTTTCATTCTTCGTGAAATTGCGGAACAGCCAGAGCAATTCAAAATGGCTATTGTCATAGGTAATGTTTTAGGAAAATATCAACTTGGAATTAGTGATGTATGGATTTCCAATCGCATTGATAAAATGCTTGAAGATGGTGTGTTGGAAATTATACAGGACGCACCAAAGGGAGAAACAAATTATCGCCGAATATTAAGAAAACGAATGAAATAATAACCACAGCACAAACCGCTGCTACATGGAATCCAACAAACCATGCAACAGCGGTTTTCCTTTACCGTTTTTTCCTCTGGCTGATAGGCGTTCCCATTTTCTTTGATTTTTTGAGAATACGAATGAACCAGCGAAATTCTTCTTCTGACAGGTTTTTATAGTTGATACCAAGCTGCTTGCAGTAAAGGATAACCAGTTTTTCATCTCGACTGCCCTTGAAATTTTCGACCGCTTCCAGATTTTCTTTCAGTTCATCGGCAACGGTAGTTTGGGGCGCACTCTCACTGTCCTTTTTGTGGAATTCCCGAATATCCCGGATAATCAGGTTGAGGTCATCCAGAACCATGTGACTGAAATACTCATCATCACTGATATGTGCGGCTTGCAGCACCTTCAAATGCGGGTCATCTTCGCCGGGGCGATACCGTTCAATAATTTCATGCCGGACGGTATCAACAAGGGAGTTGAGATTTTGGATTTGCATGGTGGCAATCCCGTCCACATAAATCTCAATGTCCGCAAGAAACTTGATAAAGTCCTTATGGGTGGCAAGTTCGCAGAGCAGACGGTTGTTAATCCGACCGCTTTTCAGCAGTGCCACCATCTCATCGTTCAAATGCAGCTCCGTCAGTGGCGTGTTGATCTGCTCCCTGTTCTCTGTCCGGCACAGCAGATAATCGACGGAAACCCCATAGAAGTCTGCCAGCGTGATAAGGTTGCCATGATTGATTTCCTTATAATCCTCTTTTTCATAACTGCCAAGGGCTGATTTAGAAATGCCCGTCAGCTTTGATAGTTCTTCCAGATTTAAGCCTTTGTCTTTGCGGAGTTCCCAAAGGCGTTCCTGTATGCTTGTTGCAACTTTCATGGGCGCACGCTCCTTTCCGGTGGTTTTATTTCTGCCGTTTAACTGGATTATATCACACTTTCCGCAATCGTGGAAATTTCTGATTTTCCCCCTGATTCCTACTTTGTGGATATACGGCACAGGGCACAAAAATGTTCTATGATACAGGTAGTTCATCGATGGATTATTCCAATCGAATGACCAGCCTGTGTGGGATATGCTTCCCCGGCGATGTAGCGCCATGACTTTTGGCAGGGATATGGAGGAACCCTGACCGAAACGAGCGTACCAAAGGGAGCGATACGCCGCTGTGAGATTCAGGGGAGGAACGACACCGGGGAGAACTGGCGAACTGACACCGAAATGATACCGAAACACGACAATTTGATAGGGAGATAGTCTACCCTATCGCTGAGACTTCGGGAGATTTTAAGCGGCTCTATGGCTGTAATTTTGCCGAAAATCGCCCCGAAACCATACACGAAAACGGGAGGAAACGTAACATGCCGAGAATGAGCAAAAAGCGGAAGCATGAGCTTTCCTTTTACCTCAATGACCGGGGGCGTGTCACTTACAACGAATTATGCCGGAAATGCCAGCATGGGTGCAAGCAGAGCTTCCGGGCGGTTGTGATTGACTGCCCCCGTTATTTATCCAAACGAGCAAAGAAAAAGGAGGAACACACCGAATGAATTTTGAATTTATGACGATAGACACACCATTGCCGCCCTGTATGCCATTTCCCAGAGCGTTGACAGGATTTCCAGTCAGCAGCACCGCAAAGGTCATGTACTGCCGGATGTTGGACGCTATGCTTTTCAGAGGGCAGGCGGACGAGAACGGGATTCTTTTTGTCTGCTTCCCTATCACAGCCATTGCCGCAGTCCTGTCCCGCAGCCTCATGACGGTCAAGCGTTCTTTGAATGAACTGGAAACCGCCGGACTTATCATGCGGGTGCGTCAGGGCGTGGGAGAACCGAACAGGATTTATGTGCTGATACCGGGAAAGGAGGGCGCTACCCTTGCCTGATACCTCAAAGCTGGGAAAGCTCAACCGGGAGTTGGAGAAAAGCGAAAAGAAACTGCGGAAAGCCATCAATGATGAAAAGGCATTGCAGCACCAGTTGAAGCAGCTTACCCGAAAGGAACGGACGCACCGGCTCTGTACTCGTGGCGGTATGCTGGAAAGTTTTCTGCAAGAGCCGGAACGCCTGACGGACGATGATGTCATGCTGTTGCTGAAACTCATTTTTCACAGGCAGGACACGCAAGATATATTGAAAAAACTGCTGGAACGGGAGAAGCCGGAAACCCCTTAGTTTACTAAGGGCGCAATTATACACCACCCAGAGGTTGGTGCATTGCGTTCTCCGAAGGCTCCTTGCAGGAGGGCTGTGATTTTCCGCAGCCACGGTCTGCTCCAAATCAAACAGGGGACGCTACACTTCCCCTGCGCTGGCTGCCGCCAGCTACCCTTTTGTGGACTTGCCATCTGGGGACACCTTGCGTTGCAAGCTGTTCCCAGCCGATAAGTTTCATAAAATATAATGCAAATGGAAAGCTAACTTGACATAAAAGAACTATGTGATATAATGGAAGCATGGAAAGTTAACTTTCCATAAGAGAGGAGGATGACATGAAAAATCGCCTGGAAGAATTACGAAAGCAACGAGGCATAAAGCAAGAAGATTTAGCAAATGCATTGGAAGTATCACGACAGACCATCGGCTCTTTGGAAAACGGACGCTATAACCCATCTATTCAGTTGGCATTTAAGATTGCCAGATATTTCAACATGAGTATTGAAGAAATTTTTATTTACGAGGAGGATTGATTATGAAAAAAAGGTTGTTGATTTTAATGACAGTTACAGGAATGATTATTCTACTGGGAGGATTGCTAACATACGGTTTGGGAGTACATGAAATAATACCTGTGCCACGTCCCGACTTAATAGTAGTAGGTACATCTCTCATTGGAATTTTGCTGATTGTATCTGGTGTGTGCGACTTGTTCGTTAAGAAAACCAAAGAAATGGAAATAGAGGAAAATGACGAGAGAAATATTTCGCTTAGTAATGCTGCTATGGCAAGTGGCTTCAAGGTAATGAATGTTACGATTGCTGTTTCTATTTTTGCTTTGATTTTCACCGGATATATGACAGTAGTCCCATGTTTCACTATTATTGGGGCTTATGCTATTGGACAAATTGTATTTATTGTGCGACTTTGGTACTTGCACAAAACTATGTAAATGTATTACTAAATACCCGCCGCCCCCAGCGGCACAACAAGCAGGAAATCTGAAAAGGTATCCTGCTTTTTCTATGTCCAAAAACGGAAAGGAGGAACACAAAATGCCCTGTCCACACAACGAAATCTCTATTGTGCAGCGCAGCCACCGCCAGTCTGCGGTTGCCGCCGCTGCTTACCAGAGCGGCGAAAAGCTGTTCTGTGAATATGACCAGGAAGTAAAACACTACCCGGAAAAGCGTGGTATCGTCCACAATGAAATCCTGCTCCCGGCAAACGCTCCCCTGGAGTACACAGACCGCAACACCCTCTGGAACGCTGCCGAAGCTGTTGAGAAGCAATGGAACTCCCAGCTTGCAAGGCGGTGGGTGCTTTCCATTCCCAGAGAGATACCGCCCGACCAGTACGCCGCCCTTGTACGGGATTTCTGCCGCCAGCAGTTTGTTTCCAAAGGAATGTGCGTGGATTTTGCCATCCATGACAAAGGGGACGGAAACCCACACGCCCATGTCATGCTGACCATGCGGGCAATGGATGAGCGTGGGAAATGGCTTCCCAAGAGCCGCAAGGTCTATGAACTTGATAAGAACGGGGAACGAATCAAGCTCCCGTCCGGCAGGTGGAAAAGCCACAAGGAAGATACGGTTGACTGGAACGACCGCAAATATGGCGAAATCTGGCGGCATGAATGGGAGGTCATCCAAAACCGCTATCTGGAAGCCAACAACCGCCCGGAACGAGTAGATCTCCGTTCTTACGAAAGACAGGGGCTTGATATTATCCCTACCGTCCATGAAGGGGCTGCTGTCCGGCAGATGGAAAAGCGTGGGATTCAGACGAACATCGGCAACCTGAACCGAGAAATCAAAGCCGCCAATAGTTTGATGAAGTCCATCCGGCAGCTTATTAAAAATCTCAAAGGCTGGATTGCGGAGCTTAGCGAAAAGCGGAATGAACTGCTTGCCCAAAAAGCTGCGGAGGAAGCGGTCTTTCTTCCCAATCTGCTGATGAAGTATATGGAGATACGAAAGGCAGAACGGAGCAGCTGGACACGGGCGGGACAAAGCCGGGGGACTTCCAAAGACTTAAAGGCAGTCAGCGAAGCCCTGTCCTATCTCCAGAGAAAGGGACTTTCCACCGTGGAGGATTTGGAAAACTTTATAGAAACGTCCGGGAAATCTGCCGCCGACTACCGAAAGCAGATGAAGCCAAAGGAAACCCGCAGCAACGTGATTGACGCTATCCTTGCCGCCCGGACGGACTGTAAGGAATGTAAGCCCGTTTATGAGAAATACCAGAAGATATTTTTCAAGAAAACTAAGGAAAAATTCAAGCTGGAACACCCGGAGGTTGCCCGGTTTGAGAAAGCCAGTGCCTACCTTGCCAAGCACCCGGACGATAAGGACAGCACGAAAAAGGAGCTTTTGCAGGAACAGGCGAAGCTTGTGGACGAAATCGCAGACTTGAAAGTACCGTTGACCGAGGTGCAGGAAGATTTGAAGAAGCTGTGGGACATCCGCTACTGGGTACGGAAAGCCACACCCGGCACAGAGGAAAGCAAAGAGCCGCCCAAGAAGCAGCCCCTCAAAGAAGTCTTGCAGGATAAGGCTGACGAGAAGAGAGCACAGAAAAACGCCCCGGCGCAGACGAAACACAAACAACAGGATATGGAACTTTAACAGGCACTTGCCATTTTCAGATTGAGAATGATAAGTGCCTTTTCTTTTTTACAAGGAGGAATTGATTTGAATGTATTTGAAGCTGTGAAGCAGTCCGTTACGACAAGACAGGCTGCGGAGCATTACGGAATCCGGGTAAACAGAAACGGGATGGCTTGCTGCCCGTTCCACAACGATAAGACCCCCAGCATGAAGCTGGACAAGCGTTTCCACTGCTTCGGATGTGGTGCAGATGGGGATGTGATTGATTTTGTAGCTGCCCTGTACGGGCTGGGGAAAAAGGAAGCCGCCGCACAGTTGGCGAGTGACTTCGGGCTTGCCTATGAGGACTGGAAGCCACCGGGCAGGGCAAGGAAGCCCAAGCCCCGGCAGAAATCCCCGGAAGAACAGTTCCGGGAAGCAAAGGCACATTGCTTCCGTGTCCTTGCCGATTATCTACACCTCTTACGGGTATGGAAAACCGACTATGCCCCGCACTCCCCGGAGGAAGCGTTTCATCCCCGGTTCGTGGAAGCCTTGCAGAAGCAAGCCCATGTGGAATATCTGCTGGATGTGCTGCTGTTTGGGGATACGGAGGAAATCGCTTCACTGATTACGGAACATGGAAAGGATGTGATACAGCTTGAACAGCGAATGGCAGAGCTTGCCGCCGCAGACGCAGCAAGAACTAAAAAACACCATGAACGCCATGCAGCCGCCCCAGAGCGTTGAGGAAGTAAAGGCAACTCTGGAAACCACCGAGAAAGGCGGTGTCCGCCAGAGCATACGGAACTGCCTGACCGTATTCCAGCGTGACCCGGTGCTTGCCGGGGCAATCGCCTATAACATCCTGACCGACCGAAAGGACATCATAAAGCCCATCGGTTTTCACAGAGAAAGCACAGCCCTGACCGATACAGACATGAAGTATCTGCTTCTCTATCTGGAGGAAACCTACGGGCTGACCAGTGAGAAAAAGATTGAAACCGCCATCGGGATTGTGGCGAATGAGAATAAGTACCACCCCATCCGGGATTTTCTGAACAGCCTTGCATGGGACGGGACGGAGCGCATCCGCTTCTGTCTGCGGCACTTTCTGGGGGCGGATGTGGACGATTACACCTATGAAGCCCTAAAGCTGTTTCTTTTGGGGGCGATTACAAGGGCATTTAAGCCCGGAAGCAAGTTTGAAATCATGCTGTGTCTGGTAGGCGGTCAGGGGGCTGGCAAGTCCACCTTCTTCCGTCTGCTGGCAGTCCGGGACGAGTGGTTTTCCGATGATTTGCGGAAGCTGGACGATGATAACGTGTACCGCAAGCTGCAAGGTCACTGGATAATTGAAATGTCGGAAATGATGGCAACCGCCAATGCCAAGAGCATTGAGGAAATCAAGTCTTTTCTAAGCCGACAGAAAGAGGTTTATAAGATACCCTATGAAACCCACCCGGCAGACCGTCCCCGTCAGTGCGTGTTCGGCGGTACTTCCAACGCCCTTGACTTTCTCCCCCTTGACCGTTCCGGCAACCGCCGATTTATCCCGGTCATGGTGTACCCGGAGCAAGCCGAGGTTCACATTTTGGAGGACGAAGCCGCTTCCAGAGCCTATATCAGCCAGATGTGGGCGGAAGCAATGGAGATTTACCGAAGCGGCAGGTACAAGCTGTCATTCAGCCCAGCCATGCAGCGGTATCTCAAAGAACACCAGCGGGATTTTATGCCGGAGGACACCAAAGCCGGGATGATACAGGCTTACCTTGATAAGTACACCGGGGAAACGGTCTGTTCCAAGCAGCTCTACAAGGAAGCCTTAAATCACACCTTTGACGAGCCGAAGCAATGGGAAATCCGGGAAATCAACGAGATAATGAACCAGTGCATTACCGGGTGGAACTACTTTTCCAATCCAAGAATGTTTGCGGAATATGGCAGACAAAAGGGCTGGGAGCGTGAAATCCCGGCAACGGACACCGACAACCCGCCCGAAAAATCTATGGACGGTTTTGTGGAGGTCACGGAGCAGATGGAGCTTCCATTCTGAAAATGACAGCCCGTTGCCGACTTCGTTGCTATCCCGTTGCCGAGCCGGTTGCCGGGGAAAAACCCATAACTGCGGGCTTTTCTCCCCTATGACAACCAAAACAACAGAAAAATAAAAGAAAAGTATAAATAGTAACCACCGCCAGATTGAGATTGTTTGCAAGGTCTTTTGAAGCCCGTTGCCGGACTTCGTTGCCGACACCCTCTGTCTGGCTATTTTCATGTATGGAGGATAACTGCCTATGGCAAAAAACAAAACAGAGATTCATGTGACCACTGTATTTGACGGGGAGCTGGACGCCACCGATGTGTTCGTCAGCCTGATTTCCCAGAAATACGGCAAGACAAATACAAAAGAATATCTTGCTAAAAAGAAAGAATTGAAGTATAATGAAGATGAGGTTCAAAAGAGCCGGATACCGTCTGGATTGTGTGGGTAAATGGCTATGATGAACGAAATGGAATACAGAACAATCGGTTCGGCACTTGCCGGGGGCTATCGTGCAGCGGTCTATTGCAGACTGTCAAAGGACGATGACCTGCAAGGCGAAAGTGCCAGTATCGCAAACCAGCGTGATATGCTGGAAAAATACTGCGAAAAGCAGGGATGGGAGGTTGTGGCAGTCTATCAGGACGATGGCTTCACAGGTCTTAATATGGAGCGTCCTGATTTACAGAGAATGTTGAGATCCATTGAGCGCAGGCAAATCAACCTTGTTATCACGAAAGACCTCAGCCGACTGGGGCGTAACTATCTGCAAACCGGGCATTTGATTGAGGACTTTTTCCCAAGAAACGGGGTGCGCTATATCGCCATGAATGACGGTATCGACACCTTACGGGATAACAACGACATTGCCCCGTTCAAGAATATCCTGAACGAGATGTACAGCAAGGATATTTCCAAGAAAGTCCATTCCTCTTATCTTCTGAAAGCGCAGAAAGGACAGTTTACCGGGTGTCTTGCCCCGTTTGGGTATCGGAAAGACCCGGAGGACAAAAACCATCTGCTCATTGACGAGGAAACCGCCCCGATTGTGCGGCTGATTTTCGGATATGCCCTAAACGGTCATGGTCCGAACTATATCCGCAGACGGCTGGAGGAAGAAAAAATCCCCTGCCCCACATGGTGGAACCGGGAACGGGGGCTTCGCAATACCCGCACCAAATGGGAAAAGAAAGACCCGGAAAACGGGCGGTATATGTGGGACTTCTCCGTTATCAAAGACCTTTTGATGAATCCCGTCTACACCGGGGCGATTGCTTCCCAGAAAAAAGACTACCGCTTCAAAATCGGCACGATTGGGGAAAAGAAACCGGAGGACTGGGTTGTGGTTGAGGGACAGCACGAACCGCTGATTGACCGCATGAGCTTTGATATTGTGCAGAACAAGCTGAAATCCCGCCAGCGTCCGGGGCAGACCAATGAAATCAGCCTGTTTGCCGGACTGATAAAATGCGGCGAGTGTGGGAAGTCGCTGACGATACGCTACACAAACGCAAAACATCCCCAGCGGATTTACTCCTGCAAGACCTACAATGCCTTTGGAAAGAACCACTGCACCCAGCACCGGATTGATTATGACACCCTTTACAGTCATGTGCTGCGGAAAATCCGGGAATGTGCCAGAGCTGCCCTGATGGACGGAGAAGCGGTTGCCGACCGCCTGACCAATACCTGTGAAGCCGAGCAGCGGGAACAGCGGGAAGCAATGGAACGCTCCCTTACAAGGGACGAGGAACGGATTGAGGTTCTGGACAAAATGGTAATGCGGCTTTATGAGGATATGATTGCAGGGCGTATCAGTGAGCAGAACTTCAACACCATGCTGGAAAAGACGCAGACCGAGCAGACGGAGCTTAAAACAAAAGTGTCCGAGGGCAGAAAGCGGCTGTCCGATGAAGTCCAGCTTGCCAATGATGCAAAACAATGGGTGGAAGCCATTCAGGAATACGCCAACATCACAGAGCTGGATGCAGCCACCCTTAACCGCTTAATCAAAGAAATCGTCGTGCATGAGCGCATTGACGAAGATAAAACAAGACACATTTCTATCGAAATTCATTTTAATCTCAAACCCATCCCGGAGGTGGAACAGGTCACTGCCTGACCTGTCCCGCCTGGATGGTTCTCTTAAAAACACCATATAGATTTTTGTACGCCGCCGCCCGCCATCGAGCAGAATTTTACACCTAATTGGGGATAAAACAGCTCATCCACATCCAGCGGCCTGTCACTTAAATAGACACCAACTTCAATATTTTCCCGCACAGTCAGATTTGGGATCAGATTATACATCTGGAAAATATAGCCCAGATGTTTTCGCCTGTATAAGGAGAGCTTTTTTTCTTTCATATCTTCCAGGCGCTCCCCCTGAATGGTGATACTGCCTGCATCTGCTCCGTCAATGCCGCCGATGATATTTAACAGTGTGGATTTTCCGGAACCGGATGGCCCCAGCAACACACAGAATTCTCCTTTTTCTATTTCCAGATCAATCCCTTTCAGAACATCCACACGGCTTTCCCCTGCCCCGAAGGATTTTTTGATCCCTTTTATCTCCAGAAACATACAATTTCTCCTTCCATCCATTTGGAAATATACTTTTTTATAATAAAAGTACTGTCAATCATATGTTAGATGAGGCTTACTATTTTGTCAAGAAGCTGTATTATTTTCGTATATTTTTTATAAGTCTGCCGGGAATTCCAAGAAGCACAGATAACAAAAGAGAAATTCCGAATATGCTTCCCATGATTGCCATCATATACAGGACCATTCCCGCTTTTCCCGGTAATCTTCCAAGAATCACCGCATTGAGCCAGTCCTGATATCCCATATGGCTGAGGAAATCACGAACTGCCATATGAAGCAGATAGATCATAAAAGTACAGGAGGCGATCTGACAGATCATCCGCTTTCCCCTGCTTTCTTTTTTCTCTCCCTGAAACAATGCCAGGCAAAAACATGCAACACAGACTGCACAGAAAAGGCCCATGGCACTGAACCAGAAGATCACGCAGGAAGGCTGTCCATCAATTCTGTACTGCCACCGCTGGATCACCGACCGGATCATATTCACAAATAAAAATCCCATGCCTGCAGCAGGAATCCATTTTTTTGTAAATTTTCCGCGGTTCCGGTAAAGGATATGTCCCCAGATCATCTCAATGGCCGCCGGAAAGGCTCCGTTTATGGAATGATGTGCAAATGCGCCAAGAGTATTTCCCGAAATATCATTCAGCACAAAAAATCCAAAGGTTGCTATCAGAAAAATCTGTGTTCTCTTCCGATCCTCATCCAGATAATCCACAAAACATTTCAGTACCGGAAAAAGCAGCATCAGGAATACATAAACATAAATATACCAGAGATGATCACTGTGAGGTACCGGGTTATTCCAGGAAAGCAGTGTTTTCAATGCTGTTTTATATTTTTCTGGTGAAAAGCAGATACTGACACTTAATTTTTCGCCATCAAGAAGCCATCCGAAAAACAGGAAACCAAATATGCTGTAAAGCACTACCGGTATTCCGAGATTTTTCCAGGTACGTTTCAGAATCCTCTCATAACTTCTGCTCTGGAACAGGAAAAAACCGGTGATCATAAAAAACACCGCTACTCCATCCGCAACAATACAGTTGAAAAAAACTCTGGAGAATATCCAGCTTCCATCTACCTGTGCATACAGTGCCGTATGAATCCCGATTACCATCAGACATGCCAGAATTCTCATAAACTCCACACCCGGGTCTCTCTTCATTTTTGTCTCTCCTTTCCCCCCATGTAAAAAATTCGTCATTTTTCCCTTATTGTAGCATAATATCAATACTTTTCCCACAGCTTTCCGGCTCTTGCCAAAAGTCCGGAAAACGTATATAATGTGGGAGTATCTATATATTTTTAAGCAAACAATCTTATTTTTTTAAAGGAGTGAACATTAAAAGTGGACCCCAGCGACACTTACCAGATAATCATATTACTTATTCTGCTGGCATTGTCAGCCTTTTTCTCATCTAATGAAACCGCGCTGATGTCGGTAAACAAGATCCGTCTCCGCTCTCTTGCAGACGAAGGAAACAAGCGGGCAGCCATGGCTCTCGATATTCTTGAGAACCAGACACCCAAGCTTCTCAGTGCGATTCTTATCGGAAACAACATTGTGAACATTTCGGCTTCTTCCCTTGCAACCACACTTGCGTACAGTTTTGGCGGCTATATGGTCAGCATTGTAACCGTGATCCTTACTGTTCTGATCCTGATCTTCGGTGAGATCACCCCGAAGAACTATGCAACCATCAATGCAGAGAGGCTTACTCTTCGCTATATCCCGGTCTTTAAATTCCTTATGACCATCATGACACCGGTGATTTTTATCATCAATCTCTTCTCCAGAGGTGTGATGCGCCTGATGCGTGTAGATCCGGATGCGGCAAGCAAGGCCATGACTGAGGAAGAGCTTCGTACCATTGTGGATGTCAGCCACGAGGACGGTGTCATTGAATCCGATGAGAAAGAAATGATCTACAATGTGTTTGATCTTGGAGATGCCACAGCCAAGGATATCATGGTGCCAAGAGTCCATGTTACTTTTGCAGACGTGGAATCCACCTATGATGAGCTGATCGAGATTTTCCGCGAAGACAAATTCACACGTCTTCCTGTTTACAAAGACAGCCAGAATAACATCGTGGGAATTATCAATATGAAGGATCTTCTTCTCTATGACAAGAATGAGGAATTTGTCATTGACCGTTTCTTGCGGAAACCGCATTTCACTTATGAGACAAAAAGCATTTCCGATCTTCTTGTAGAAATGAAGGATTCCACCTTCAACATTGCTATTGTCCTGGATGAGTACGGTGATATGGCCGGACTTATTACACTGGAGGATATCCTGGAGGAAATCGTCGGCGAGATCCATGACGAGTACGACGAGAAAGAGGACGAACTTGTCCAGAAAATTTCCGACCGTGAATATATCATCGAGGGTTCCATGCACCTGGACGATGTGAACGATCACCTGAATACAGAACTGGATTCTGAGGATTACGATTCCCTTGGCGGTTTTATCATCGAACATCTGGACCGCCTGCCTGTTGCCGGTGATGAAGTGGTCACAGACGACGGAATTCGTCTGGTGGTAGAAAAACTCGATAAAAACCGTATTGAAAAAGTTCATGTTTATCTGCCGGAAAACCTTCATAAGAGCAACGAAGAACCAGAAGCATAATATAGTAAAACGATGTATCGGAACTGTCTATTTCTGATTGACAGTTCCGATATTTTATATTATAATAATCTAAAATTTTTATTCACATTTACTAAATGCAATGACAGGGAGTAGTACATAGTTTCCGGATGCACAGAGAGAAGATGGCCGGTGAGAATCTTCGTGACAGTACTATGGAAGTAGCCCTCGAGCAGTGGACTGAACCATGAATTTTCATGCAGTAGGCTTCAACGTCATTCCCACGTTACAGGGAAGCAGTATAATTTTGTACTGGCAGAGAGCAGAGTTTTACCTCTGAAAACAGGTGGTACCGCGGAATCATCCGTCCTGAGCATATTTTATCCGATATGCCGGGACTTTTTTATTGGAAAAAATATCCTGCGGCAGCCCTTATCTGCTTAACTATTCACATCACCAAAGGAGGGAACAAATTCATGAAACAGATTTCCGGAAACAAATTGTTTGTAAAAGCCTTAAAAGAAGAAGGCGTTGATGTTCTGTTCGGTTATCCTGGTGCCTGCACCATCGATATCAGCGACGAATTATATAAACAGAGCGGCATTGACATCATCCTGCCACGTCATGAGCAGGCCCTTGTACACGAGGCAGATGCCTATGCCAGAACTACCGGAAAGGTTGGCGTATGTCTCGTTACCAGCGGCCCTGGCGCCACCAACCTTGTAACAGGTCTTGCAACTGCCAACTATGACAGTGTTCCGCTTGTATGCTTTACCGGACAGGTTGCCCGTCACCTCATCGGAAACGATGCATTCCAGGAAGTTGATATTGTAGGAATCACCAGAAGCATCACAAAATATGGCGTAACTGTCCGCAACCGTGAGGATCTTGGCCGTATTATTAAAGAAGCTTTCTATATTGCACGTACCGGACGCCCGGGTCCTGTTCTGATCGACCTTCCAAAGGACGTAATGGCCGAGCTTGGAAGTGCCGAATATCCGAAGAGTGTCAATATCCGTGGTTACAAACCGAATACTAGCGTTCACATCGGACAGCTGAAACGAGCTCTCAAAATGCTTCAGAAGGCAAAAAAACCTCTGTTTCTTGCCGGCGGCGGTGTGATTATTTCCCGCGCCCAGGAGATTTTTACCCAGGTTGTTGAGAAGACTCAGGTTCCGGTTGTCACAACCGTTATGGGACGTGGTGCCATCTCCACAAAGAACCCTCTGTTTATCGGAAATCTTGGTATGCATGGTGCTTATGCCGCAAATATGGCAGTAAACGAATGTGACCTTCTGTTCTCCATCGGAACCCGTTTCAACGACCGTATCACAGGTAAACTTCACGAGTTTGCCCCGCACGCACAGATTGTCCACATTGATATTGATACTGCTTCCATTTCCAGAAATATTCATGTAGATATCCCCATCGTTGCCGATGCAAAAGAGGCCATCACAAAAATGGATGAATATGTACAGGAGTGCAACACTGAAAAATGGCTGAAACAGATCCAGGAATGGAAAGAAGATCATCCTCTTACCATGAAAGACCGTGGTATGATGGGACCTCTGGATATCATCGGTGAGATCAACCGCCAGTTTGACAAAGCCATTCTTGTTACCGATGTAGGACAGCATCAGATGCTGGTAAGCCAGTATGCAGACATCACTGAGAACCGTCAGCTGATCATGTCCGGTGGACTTGGAACCATGGGTTACGGCCTTCCGGGTGCCATCGGTGCCAAGATCGGCAATCCGGACACACCGGTCATCTCCGTTTCCGGTGACGGCGGCATGCAGATGAACATTCAGGAGCTGGCTACCGCAGTTCTGGAGGAACTTCCGATCATCTGCTGTATCTTTAATAATGAATATCTTGGAATGGTCCGCCAGTGGCAGAAGCTTTTCTACGGAAAACGCTACGCCATGACAAACTTAAAAGCCGGTGCACTCTCCCGCCGTACAGACGGACAGGAATATCCGGAATACACACCGGATTTCATCCGTCTCGCAGAGAGCTATGGGGCAAAAGGTATCCGCGTAACTGAAAAGGATCAGATCGCGGCTGCTTTCGAAGAGGCTAAGAAGAATACAAAAACTCCTACGATCATCGAATTTATCATTGATCCGGAGGAAATGGTTTACCCGATGGTTAAGCCGGGCGGTACTCTGGCTGATCTGATCATGGATTGTTAGGAGGAATGAATGATGGATAAAGGAATGAAAAAAAGATGGATCTCTCTCTACGTTGAAAACCAGGTCGGTGTTCTTTCCAAGATTTCCGGTCTTTTCTCCGGAAAGTCCTATAACCTGGACAGTCTTACTGTTGGAACCACCGAGGACCCCACAGTTTCCAGAATGACCATCGCCACAGTCAGCGATGATGAGACTTTTGAGCAGATCAAAAAACAGCTGAACCGTATGATCGAAGTTATCAAGGTCATTGATTTTACAGATGTATTTGTTCGAATGAAGGAGATCCTTTACATCAAGGTAAAGGGCTGCTCCCCGGAAGATAAAGTAGAACTTTTCCAGATTGCTGAGACTTTCAAGGCACGTGTCATCGACTATGGAAAAGACAGCCTCCTTCTGGAATTCGTCCAGACCGCAACCAAAAATGACGCGGTCATCAAGCTTATCAAAGAAGAGTTCAAGCATATCGAAGTTGTCCGCGGCGGAAGTGTCGGAATTGAGTCCATCAGTATGATGGAAAGATAAAAGCGGAATAATACTCCGACAGAAAAACACGGGGCTGATGCTTTAACGATTAATAAATCGTGATTTTTACAGCCCCGAGTTTGTTCATATACATTCATTATTTCTGCATAAATTCAAGCACTGCCTCTTTCGTCGGAATCGCAGGGATTCCGCCTCTCTTTTGCACACACAATCCAGCAACTGCATTTCCCAAAACAGCACACTTTTTGATTTCTTCCCATTCCATTTTTTCAACATTCTTATTCATAGAAAGGATACTGCATAATACGCCTCCCCAGAATGAATCACCTGCCCCAGTCGTGTCGACCGCATGTGTCTGAAATGCTTTGATGATTTCTTTTCTGCTTTTTGTTGCCATAAGAACGCCCTGTTCTCCCAATGTAATGGCAACCAGCTTTGGTCCCATGGCAAGGAGTTGATCTGCAGCCTGCTCATAACTTTTCGCCTCTGTCAACAGAATACTCTCTTCATCCGATACCTTCATGACATCTACCAATTCTATGACAGATCTCATTTTTTTCACTGCATACTCTTTGCTCTTCCAAAGAGACGGACGGTAATTTGGATCATAGGAAATAAGTACACCCGCTGCTTTTGCCATTTTTACCGCTTCGATCGTTGTACTTTCTGCCGGTTCATCTGTCAACGATAATGATCCAAAATGAAAAACTCTACAACCTGAAATTAATGTCTGATCCAGTTCTTCTTTTTTTAACTGTGTATCTGCACCCGGTTTTCTTGCAAAAGAAAAATTCCGTTCTCCATTTTCACCAATTTCCACAAATGCCAACGTTGTAAAATAACCCGGATCTTCAACAATAGCATCTGTATTGATTCCTTCCTTTTGCAGTGTCTTCTTTAAAAATTTACCATGCATATCGTTTCCAACTTTTCCAATAAAAGATGTGCGATACCCAAAGTGGCTTGCAACGGTTAGAAGATTTGCCGGAGCACCGCCGGGATTCTGTTCGAACAATTTCCTCCCATCCTGACTATGTCCTGCTTCCGTAAAATCAATCAGCAATTCTCCCAATGCCACGATATCAACTTTTTCTTCCATTTTTTAGTTCCTCTACAATCTCGTTATAACGTTTTTTATTTAACCGGTAGAAAAATAATACAACCGCAGTCACAATCCACAGTACACCCGGAATCGTCGTAAATGCATGCTTCATAATTGAAAGTACAATTGCATTTTGTGTCTGATTTGCAATATAACCATATTTTCCAAGTAATCCTGCTAAAAGTGCTGTTCCAACTGCCATTCCGATTTTATTTCCAAGTGAAATAAATGCATACTGAAAACCGTCATTTCTAAGTCCGGTTTTCCACTCCCCATATTCCACACAGTCTGGAATAATTGCATAGATTGCGGTATTAAATCCAGAGAAGAAAAACTGTGTGAGACCAGATAATGCATAAAAAATAGCTGGTGATTCTTTGGCATTGAAGAAAAACATAGACAACATGGAAATTCCTGTAAATAAAGCAAAGAGAGATGCTGTTCTTCCTTTGTTATTCAACTTGCGGAATAATGGTTGAAAACAGGCTGCCCCGATGATAGAAGGAATAATAATGCACATCGAATAAGTTGTGTAGTAGGAGGCATTCCCTTCCACATATGTAAAATAATACAGAATATCTGCGTTTCTACCATATAATGTAAATCCAAATAATATCTGCCCTGCCAATGCAAGAAGATATGGTCTGTTCTGCATGACTGCTTTCAACTGTATCTTTACAGAAATTTTTTCTTTTTCCGGAGTAATCACTGCCTCTTTCGTCTTCGCAAAGCAGAAGAAATGACAGGCTGTAAAAATACATCCATATATGACCGCCACCGTCAGATATCCTGTCTTTGCACTGTGACTGCCGAATTTGCTGAGCAGCGGAACTGTGATAATATTTAACACACCAATTGCAATCATCGCTGCAACCGAACGGGATGTATTTATTTTTGCACGTTCATCAATATCCTGTGTCATAGCACCACACAAGGTTCCATATGGAATATTCACACAGGTATACCCCAAAACCAGCAGACAATATGTAATTACCATATAAATGATCTTTCCATTCTGCGGCCAGTCAGGTCTTGCCCAGAATGTCATAACAAGAAGAATCGCTGTAATTGGTGCCGCTACTAACAGCCATGGACGGTACCGTCCCCATCTCGATTTTGTTTTATCCGTAAGTCCCCCGACGATTGGATCATTGATCGCATCCCAGAATCTTGAAAAAAGCATAAGTGCTGACACAGCCGCCATACTGATTCCGAACACGTCTGTATAAAATATCATCAGAAAATTACTGACGAACATCCAGCTGAAATTACATCCGACATCACCAAAACCATATGCAATCTTACTGATCAGCGGTACTTTTCCATTTTTGTTTTCGCTTCCCATATGTCCCTCCTATTTTTATCAGAGTTTCTGACAGAACTCTATTCTTTCCTCATTTGGGCCCTTGATCATAAAAAACTTCACACCATTTTCCCAAAATGGCAGTTCTTCGATTCCGTCTGTAATAATTGTGTATTTTTCATTGCAGATTTTCTGATACATACTTTCAATGTCTTCCACATCAAGTGCAACATGTTGGTATGCACCGTCTGACATTGCCGCCTGCCCATTTTCAAAAGTCTCTATACAGTAATTTTTTATCTGTAAAAATGCCACTTTTTCCCCTGCTTTTTCATTATAAGACTGCATAATTACTTCAAATCCAAGACTCTTATAAAACTCAACTGTTTTCTGCAAATCGTTTGTCGGAAGCCCGATATGAGCAACTCCGACAATTCCATATTTATTTTCCATACGAACTCCTTACTTTTCACTGACGTTGATAATTACTTTCATCGTTGTCTCGCGGTTATCATCAATATACTGGTACGCCTTCAGATAATCTTTAAAAGCAAATGTCTTTGAGATGAGCGGTTTCAAATGAACTTTGCCCTCATTTACCAGTCTGATTCCATCTATGTAATCATCATGGCGGTACATCATCGTGCTCTTAATGTCAAGTTCGTGGTCATTTGCCACTGCAAGATCTACTTCTGCCATTCCTGCAAAAACAGCCACCAGTACGATCGTGCTTCCTTTTCTTGCATATTTAATTGCCTGTCCCATTGTAATATTGTTTCCGGCACAGTCGTAGATCACATCCGCCTTATCCGGTCCAAATGCTTCGATCATTGCCTCACCGAAGTCTTTATTTTTGGTATTCACACACACATCAATTCCACATTCTTTTGCCTTTGCCAGTCTAAGATCACTGATATCTGTGATCATCACTTTCGCTGCCCCCATTCCTTTTGCTGCCTGTGCCACGAGATTTCCGATCGGTCCTGCGCCAAGGACTACAATATTCATGCCAGCCACATCGCCCATCTGTTTTACACCATGAACTGCCACAGCAAGAGGTTCGATCATAGCTCCTTCTTCATAGGACATATCTTCTGGAATAGGTGTTACTTTAGATGCATCCACTGCAAAATACTCAGATGCTGTTCCTGTCGTCTGAAATCCCATTACTTTTAATTCCTCACAGAGATTATACTTTCCATGACGACATGGATAGCAATGTCCACAATATACCTGAGGCTCTATCGTCACCTTCTGTCCCACATGAAACTCTGTGACATTTTTTCCAAGTTCTGTAATCTCACCAGAAACCTCATGTCCCTGTGTTACCGGATATTTTGTAAACGGATGTTTTCCATGATAAACATGAATATCTGATCCACAAACACCAATATTCATAATCTTTACCAACACCTGATTTTCCTTTACCTCCGGAACCGGAACCTCTCTGAAAATAATTTCTCCTGGATTTGTCATTACCTGCTGTAACATAATTGTTTTCTCCTTTTTTATCATAATTGTTTCCTCCTTATTTATATTGTTTTATTTGATCTTTTATAAATTGTTTTATTAAAGTAATTACATTATTATCCTGTAAACACGATTTGTCAATATGTTTTTCATAATTTTATATATTTCATAATTTTAAAATACATTTTTTGTGTATTTTTCACAATCAACACGAAAAAAACGGAAAGGAAACCGTAGTTACTGTTTTCTTTCCGTTTTTTACTATAATATCTTTTTCTAATTTTACACAACTTCTTGTTTTTCACACATATAAAGCGGACATCCTCATTCGCTTTGCAACCTGTCAGTGGGAGCTTTTAACTCCAACAGAGTGAACATCCCCTTCCCCTACACTTAATGCCCTGCGCACCAGATGCGGTGTACTGCTTATCTGCGTTCAAAAAATTTACAATTCTGCCATATGTTTTGTAAAAAAGTATTTCGCAGCTCCAACAGCCGACGCTTCTTTCTTATACGAACAATTTTTTAAGTATGAAACATCATGCTCAAAGCCATTATATGCCATCACTTTTTCTCCCAGTGGTATCATATAATCTGACAATACACCTCCCACATCACCTCCGAGTATGATATCCATATCATATGCCATCCGCAGATTTGATATCAAAACAGCAAGATGATCCAGATACGCATTCCATGTCTGCAAAATTTTTTCATCACCACTTTCAATTTTTTCCATAAATGCATCCAGTGACTGCCTGTTATCTTGTGTCAGTACACTTGCAGCACAATATGCATCTGCACATCCTGCTTTACCACAATAACACTTTCTTCCACCGGGAACGAGTATCATGTGACCAAACTCACCTGCTTTCTGGTTCTGCCCTCGAAACAGCTTTCCATCTATGCAGAATGCGCCTCCTAAGGTGTGATTCAAAGACAGATATATCGCATTTGGATACTTTTGCTTTTTTTCTGCAAGCATTGCAGCATTAGCATCGTTTTCAAAATATACTGGAATTTCCAAAGCCTGCTCTAAAAAGCGCAGACTATAATTCTCTATACCTAAAGCATGGGATTTTAAAACGATCCGTTCTTTCTGATCAATAATTCCCGGAATCGCCACTCCAATCCCAAGTAGCGTATCCTTCGCTAATTCGCCTTCAAGAAAAGTTTTGACCTTTTGTGCCACTTCTGTACAATAGGATAATTCTGCCGTAAATTTTAAACGGATGCGATCTTTTTTTATAATCTCATCTCCAAGATTTACTAATACCATTTCTATATGATTCGCTGTAATCAAAATTCCCATTGCATGACAGTATGACTTATTAATCCCTATACTTTTTGCCTTTCTTCCACCGGTCGAAGCATATTCCCCAGTTTCTTCCAACACCATTTTTTCTAACAAGTCATTCACATTTGCTAACACAGTCGGCATACTCAAGTTTAATTCTTTTGCGATTCCCGCCTTGGATGTAACATGATTGTTCAGCACATAGTTAATTATTCTTTTTCTTGTTATATTTTTTTTATCTTTATTTTCCGTTTTCTTATCCTCTTTTATTAAATATATTATAAAAGAATTATATGCTTTTTTATTCTTCTTGTAAAGCAATGTTTTATAATAAATCTCCGACAGAATTTATCTTATAAACAGCAAAAAGCTCCCGAAGGAGCTTTCCACGCTTTAGATATAAACCAATTCTTTTAACATAATCTCTTCTGCCATATTACGAATACCATTTACCAATCTGACACATTCCCTCTAATCACGAGCTTTCAACTCAGCTCTGGTTGTATCCAGCTCATCTAAGTCTAAGTCGCTCTCTATCGTGTCATCTGGTTTTTGCGCGAGCAACGAGGCAAGCCGAGATGCTTGCATCTCGATTTGCCGACTGCCGCGTTCATCGAGACAAGTACTCTTGTCTCGATGTTGGGACAAAAGAACAACCGTCTCCACATGAACCCCCTGACAGAACTGATCCACTGCACAGGCGTTGGTCATCTGATACCCTGCTTCATAAAATGCCGGAAGGTCTCTTACAAGGCTTGTAACCTTGCAGGAAATGTATACGATCTGGTCCACCCCATAAGCCAGAATCTTCGGAAGGGCTTTCGGGTGAACGCCGTCTCTTGGCGGATCCAGAATGATCATGTCCGGTTTCTCAGGCACTTCATCCAGCACTTTCAGCACATCTCCGGCTATAAAGCGGCAGTTGCTGATGCCATTTCGTGCTGCGTTTTCTCTGGCAGCTTTTACCGCATCTTCCACAATCTCCACACCGATCACCTCACTGGCAACAGATGCCGCAAGCTGGGCAATGGTACCGGTTCCGCTGTAAAGGTCAAATACCACCTTATCTCTGGTATCTCCTACGTATTCACGCACCTTGGAATACAGGATCTCCGCAGCCAGAGAGTTTGGCTGGAAGAAGGAAAACGTGCTGATCTTAAATTTCAGCCCAAGAAGTTCTTCATAGAAATAATCCTTTCCATAAAGAATCTTCGTCTCATCGCTCTGTACCACATCGGACAGAGAATCATTTAAAATGTGCATGATCCCCACGATCTTCCCTTCCAGTGGAAGTGCAAGAAGCTGTTCTTTCAGTGGTTCCAGATCATACTCTTCCTGGGTGGTAGTTACCACATGAACCAGAATTTCGCCGCTTGTGACGCCTCTTCGAAGAAGCAGATGGCGGAGATATCCCACATGCTGAAGCTTCTTATAAAAACTGGCATTGCGCTCCAGGAAAAACTCCCGCACACAGACAAGGATTTTCGTCATATCCGGATGCACCAGCTTACAGTCATCCGTGTTCAGGATATCGTAAGTACTGCCCTTCTTGTGAAGTCCAAGAGACAGCGGACCATCCTTATACTCATCCCCAAAAGAAAACTCCATCTTATTGCGGTATCCGAACTCAATAGGGCTGCCGAAAATTCCATCCCAGTGATATAACTGATCTGCGTCCTCGGCTTCTTCTGTCTCATCACTGTTCTTTCCGATCTTAGCCAGGCTTTCTTTTACTGCTCCGTCCAAAAGCTCTCTGACCTGACGCTCTTTCATCTCTTTCTGCGCCTCATAGCTCATGGTCTGATACATGCAGCCGCCACAGGCCGGGAATTCCTGACAGGCCGGTTCTCTTGTCTCAAGGGGAGATTTCTCCAGAACTTCTAAGAGACGTCCCTCTGCCCGCCCGGAACGCTTCTTATTGATCATGAAACGGACCTTCTGTCCCGGGATTCCGTTTTTCACAATGACTTTCTGGTCATCCACCCACACAAAACCTTTGTTTGGGAATTCCACTTTCTCTATAACACCTTCGTAAATTTCACCTTTTTTCATAGATCCTCTTTCTGTAATCACTTCACAATCTGTGTTCAAAAATCAAGCCCCGGTATCGCGCCGGGGCTCCAATCATCTGCATAACAGGAAAATCTTACTCTTCCTCATCCTCGAAATAATCATCGAAATCATCATCAAAATCTTCTTCAAAGTCTTCCAGATAATCCGGAGCGAAGAAACGGTATACTGCAAATGCGATTCCTGCAACAGCTGCAACCGCACCAATGATCGCCAGTACCCAAAGGACTGTGTTTTTGTCTTTCTCTTCTTCTTTTTTCTTCAGTGTCGCAAGCAGTTCTTCAAGCTTTGTTGTATTTAAATTCATAACACTGCACCATCCTTTCTTTCTATTCGGCTGTACTGTCTGACAGTAAACCCGTAGCACAGTGGTTTCACTGTACTAATATCTCTTAAGTGTTCTTATTATACCACCATATGTCTGGTTTTACCATAACTTACGCAAATTTTCACAGGAACATTCTCGCCTCATACTGCCGCAATCAGATCTTTTTCAGCTTGGCAAAACCTGCGAACATTTTTTTCACTCCGACTTTGTCAAAATCTACCGTTACCTCGTAATCCCGACCGCCTTCTACGATATTTTTTACGATACCGACACCGAATTTCACATGGCGTACCGTATCACCGACACCGTAATCCAGACTTGCCGCCTTGCTGACTGTAAAATCTTTTTTCTGAAGGCTAGTCTTTGCCTGGAAATTCATCTTCATCTGTGCATAAGCGCTCTTCGGAGATACGATGTTATCCACCTTGGGCTTTTTCTCCTGAATGGTATGTCCAAGATCCACCAGTTCCCTTGGAACTTCTCTTACAAAGCGGGATACACGATTGTACTGGGTCTCTCCACGGATCATACGCTGTTTTGCACAGGTTAATGTCAGTTCTTTCATGGCACGTGTGATTCCCACATAACAGAGTCTTCTCTCTTCTTCAATATCCGACGGATCTCCGGACCAGATAGAAGCATACCCCGGAAATACTCCGTCTTCCATTCCTGCCATAAATACATTTGGAAACTCCAGGCCCTTGGCACTGTGAAGAGTCATCAGAAGTACATAATCCTGATCCGGATCAACAGAATCAATATCTGCCACCAGTGCGATCTCTTCCAGAAATGCAGAAAGTGTTGCCGGCTGTCCTGCCTCTTCCATGGCTTCCTGGAACGATTCTGTCTTGGAGATCAGCTCATCGATATTCTCGATCCTCGCCTGGGATTCCTCCGTTTTTTCTGCTTCCAGCTCTTTCACATAACCGGTCAGTTCGATGACTTCTTCCAGGGTTTCACGGACTGTGTATGCCTCTGCTTTACTCTTAAGTCCCTGGATAAAGGATACAAAATCATTGATCTTTCCTGCTGCCCGGCCAATGGATGGCACTTCCTCCACCACACGGAGGGCATCATAAAAGCTCAGGTTCATCATATCCGCATAATCCTGGACACGGCCGATGCTGGTAGCGCCGATTCCTCTTTTCGGCACATTTAAGATCCTTCGCACAGCCAGATCGTCACTTGCATTGTCAATGGTCTTCAGATAACTTAACAGGTCCTTGATCTCCTTACGGGCATAGAAGTTCACCCCGCCGACAATCTTATAAGGAACATTTGCCAGGAGGAATTTTTCCTCGAAGAGGCGGGACTGGGCATTGGTCCGGTAAAGTACCGCGCAGTCCTTATACTGAAATTTCCCGTTACGCCGTCCCTGGATGATCTCACCCGCAACATATTCCGCTTCCTCAAATCCGTTGTTAAACTGACGGAAATGGACTTTATCGCCCTCTTCGTTCTCTGTCCAGAGGCGTTTTTCCTTACGCTCCGTATTGTTGGCAATTACCTCGTTGGCTGCGTTCAGGATATTCTGTGTGGAACGGTAATTCTGCTCCAGCCGTACCACCTTCGCCTCAGGGAAAACCTTCTCAAAGCCCAGAATGTTCCCGATATTTGCTCCACGGAAGCGGTAAATAGACTGGTCATCATCGCCAACTACGCAAAGATTCTTGTATTTTTCCGCAAGAAGACTTACGAATTTAAACTGTGCGGTGTTAGTATCCTGATACTCATCCACCATAATATACCGGAAACGTTCCTGATAATAATCCAGGATATCCGGATTGTGCTGGAAAAGCTCCACAGTTTTCACGATCAGGTCATCAAAATCCAGGGCGTTGTTTCCCCGGAGAATGGACTGATATTCCTTATACATGCCTGCAATCTTCCGCGCATCCGGATCACTTCCCGCATTCAGCTCCATCTCTTCCGGCGTGATCAGTTCATCCTTGGCATGGGAAATCTCCGCAAGAACAGCACGTTCTTTATAAATTTTTGTATTGATACTGAATTTCCGGAAGATTTCCTTCATGACTGTCTTCTGGTCGTCGGTATCATAGATGGTAAAATTACTGCCAAATCCCAGCACCTCAATATGTCTGCGTAAAATCCTCACACATGCGGAATGAAAGGTGGAAACCCATACGCTCTCCGCACCCATTCCCGCAATTTTATTTACACGTTCCCGCATCTCACTGGCAGCCTTGTTGGTAAAGGTGATCGCCAGGATATTCCAGGGATTGACACCCTTTTCTTCCATTAAATAGGCTATCCTGTGGGTCAGCACTCTTGTTTTTCCGGAACCGGCTCCCGCAAGAATCAGAAGCGGTCCTTCTGTATGTACAGCAGCTTCCCGCTGCATGGGATTCAATGTGTCCAAAGCATCCTGTATACTCATTTTGATCTCCATTTCTTTTTCCATATCAACAGTATCTTTATATACTACCATGTCTTTTCTTTCCGGTAAAGCCACAACCTTACTTTCTCATTTTCCCGAAAAAAGTTTCTTTACAAGTAGTATTTAAAACTATATAATAGGGAGCAGAGGTGATAATGCGATGACAAGAAACGAAAAAGAGATGATGAGCAGCATTTTTGCGAAAATTGCCGAGCTTGATTATATAAAACCCGATGAAATCCCGAACATTGATCTTTACATGGATCAGGTCACTACTTTTATGGAAGAAAATCTTGCATCCACCAAGCGTCACGAGGATGACAAGATCCTGACCAAGACCATGATCAACAACTACGCCAAGAACAAGCTTCTTCCACCGCCGGAGAAGAAACGCTATTCCCGGGAACATCTGCTGATGTTGATTTTTATCTACTATTTTAAGAATATTCTCTCCATCAGTGACATCCAGACTCTTCTCGGACCGATTACGGATAAATATTTCAAGTCCCTGACTGAGAAAGATATGACTTATATTTATCAGGAAGTTTTCAGTATGGAACAGACACAGATCCGTTACCTGGAAAAAGATCTCATGCGCCGTTTCAAAAGCGCCGGGGAAATCTTCGAGGACGCAGATCCGGAGGATAAGGAATTCCTTCACCAGTTTTCCTTTATCTGTCTTCTGAGCTTTGATGTATACATGAAAAAGATGATCATCGAAAACATGATCGACCACATGAATTCCTCAAAAAATGAGGAATCCTCCAAAAAAGAAAGAAAAAACTGACTCCGGTTTCTTCAGCCGGACAGAAGAAAAGAGACAGACGCGCAACCGCCTGTCTCTTTTTACGTTACAGCATTATCCGTTATCATCTACGGTACGGACGTAAGCTTTATTCAGCTTCACCATCCTGCTCTCCGTTATTCTTCTTCATACGTGCAAATACCATCTCATAACCATCATTTCCATAGTTCAGGGAACGGTTTACACGGCTGATCGTAGCTGTGGAAGCTCCTGTCTTCTCGGAAATATCAAGGTATGTACGCTTATCGGTAAGCATCTTGGCTACCTCGAAGCGCTGAGATAAAGAAAGCAGCTCATTGATGGTGCACACATCCTCGAAAAATGTATAACACTCTTCCTTGTCCTTCAGGCACAGGATCGCTTCAAACAGATGATCCACAGCCTCCGTCCTGATTTTTTTGCTCATTGTTACGCTCCTTTAAAATACATAATTTTCGTTTGATACAATACTGATATTTTAACACTCTAAATCGTGATAAGCAAGCATTTTAGGGAAATTTAATAAACTATTTCGCTATTTTGTCTTTCTATGGCGGACACATGATTTTCCCATTTCCACTGTCCCGGAAAACATTTGGGATTTGCTTTTTCTGCTGTGATTGGGTATACTTAAAATAATATCCAAAAGAAAAGGAGACTTATCAAATGAATCGTTTTTTCAACATGGACAACAAATTCTTCGTGTTCATGGGACGCGTAGCAGACCTGCTTCTTCTGAATTTTCTGTGCATCCTCTGCTGTATTCCGGTTGTCACCGCAGGCGCCTCCATAACAGCTCTCTACTATGTCACACTGAAGATGGCAAGAGACGAAGAATCTTATATTGCCCGCAGCTTTTTCCGCTCATTCAAACAGAACTTCAAACAGGCGACCATCATCAATATCATCATGCTCCTCACCGCTGCTGTTCTGTTTATCGATCTTCGGATCGCCAGAGCCGGAAGCGGAGCTATGTACAAAGGACTTTTCAGTCTGTTCATTGCATTTGCACTGATCTATGCGATGATCCTTCTGTACATTTATCCGATCCTTTCCAAATTTTTTAATTCCGTCAAGAATACCTTTGTAAATGCATTCCTGATGTCCGTCCGCCATCTTCCGCTGACACTTTTGATGCTTGTGATCTCTGCGTCTCCACTCCTACTGATATGGCTTTTTGCTTATGTGAGCTACGCACAGTTTACATCCATCCTGATCATGCTTTTTATTCTGATGGGATTTTCCACGCTGGCCTACTGGAAATCAAAGATCTTTGTAAAGATCTTCGATAACTATATACCGAAAGATGAAAACGAAGAAAACGGCGAAGAGAAAAACGAACCGAAAGAGGCATAATGAAGCGCTGGAACGACAAGCCTTATCACTCTCTGGACTATATGCTCCGGGAACGGTACGGCGAAAAGGTCTACCGGGTTGCATTAAACGGCGGCATGTCCTGTCCCAACCGTGACGGCACCCTGGGCAAAAAAGGCTGCATCTTCTGCAGCCAGGGCGGAAGCGGAGATTTTGCAGCAAACGCCGCTCTTTCCATTACAGAGCAGATCAACACACAGATCAAAAGTCTCTCTTCCAAACGCCCGATCCATAAATATATCGCCTATTTTCAGGCATATACAAACACATATGCTCCTGTGGAACACCTGCGTAAGATCTTCACAGAAGCCATCTCCCATCCGGATATCGTGGCACTGTCCATTGGTACCAGACCGGACTGTCTGGGAGATGATGTACTGGAGCTTCTTGATTCCCTGAACCAGATCAAACCGGTGTGGGTGGAACTGGGACTCCAGACTATCCATGAAGATACCGCCAGATATATACGGCGCGGCTATCCACTGTCCTGTTTTGATACCGCAGTAAAAAATCTCCGCGCAGGCGGCATCGAAGTGATCGTCCACACCATCCTGGGGCTTCCCGGCGAAAGCCGGAAGGATATCCTGGAAACAATGGCTTATCTGAACGCCATGGATATCCAGGGGATCAAGCTGCAGCTTCTTCATGTACTGCGTGGTACAGATCTTGCCGCTGATCATGAAGCCGGTCTTTTCCGCACTTATGAACGGGACGAGTATCTGAACCTTGTCATTGACTGTCTGGAACATCTCAGACCGGATATCGTGATCCACCGGGTCACCGGCGACGGCCCGAAAGATCTGCTGATCGCACCTTTATGGGCCAGCCGCAAACGTGAAGTTTTAAATCTTCTTCATCACCGGATGAAAGAAAAAGAAAGTTTTCAGGGAAAAGCCCTTGAGGTTCTTTCAAAAAGCCAGTAAAAAGGAGGATTCTTATGGCATCACCTTTTACAACCTACAAACTTATCATTTTATACATGCTTCAGAATTCCGAAGGGGATCTCACTAACTCACAGATCACAGATTTTATCCTGGACCGGAAATATACCAATTATTTTCAGCTCCAGCAGGCTGTTTCCGAACTGGTAGAGGCAGATCTTGTGGAAATGTCTTCCCAGTCCAACCGCACCTATTACCGGCTGACTGAAGAAGGAAAAAATACACTCAAATATTTTTCCAAAGAACTTTCTTCTGACATTAAGAAAGAAGTGGAGGAATATCTCAATTCTCTCCACTGCAAAATTGAGGAACATCTTCTCACTCCTGCGGATTATTATCCCACCAGGGAGGGCAGTTACTCCGTCCGCCTGCGGATCATCGAGGGCGGTGTCAGTATTGTTGATCTCAGCATCAAAGTTCCCAATCTTGCTGCGGCCCAGTCCGTATGCGAAAGCTGGCCTTATAAATATCAGAACGTCTACGACAAAATAATGGAGGAGCTTCTCTGAAAAGCTCCTCCATTTTCATTCTCACATAGATTCTCTTATTCCGCTTCTTCGTGGATCTTCTTCATATGCTCTTTCAGTTTCTTTTCATATCCCATATCACTGAGCTCGTAAAAATGTTCTCCTTCGATTTCTGATGGCAGATACTGCTGTTTTACATAGTGATTCGGATAATCATGGGCATATTTATATCCAATGCCATGTCCAAGGCTTTCGTGGCCACCATAATGGGCATCCTGCAGATGCACCGGAACAGTTGTCTTCTTCGCCTTCACGCAGCGCATGGCTTCCTGTATGGCATTTACTGCAGAATTGCTCTTGGGTGCACAGGCCATGTATGTAACTGCCTGGGAAAGAATGATCTGGGACTCCGGCATTCCCACACGTTCCACTGCCTGTGCTGCTGCCGTTGCCACGCAGAGGGCCTGGGGATCTGCGTTTCCGATATCTTCGGAAGCAAGGATCATGATCCTTCTTGCGATAAATTTCACATCTTCTCCTGCATAGAGCATTTTTGCCAGATAATAGACTGCCGCATCCGGGTCGGAGCCTCGCATGCTCTTGATAAAGGCAGAAATGATATCATAATGATTGTCCCCGTTCTTATCGTAGCGCACCACCCGCTTCTGGATACACTCAGAAGCCACCTCAAGGGTCAGATGGATCTTACCGTCTGTATCACGGGGTGTGGTGAGGATTCCCAGTTCTATGGCGTTTAAGGCGCTTCTGGCGTCTCCTCCTGCCATATCTGCCAGAAATTCCAGAGCATCCTCCTCGATCACCGCGCCGTAGCTTCCCATTCCACGTTCCGGATCATTAACTGCACGCAGGATCAGTTCTTTTATCTCCGGGATCTCCAGAGCTTTCAGCTCAAAGATGATAGATCTGGAAAGAAGCGCTCCGTTTACCTCAAAATATGGATTCTCCGTTGTGGCTCCGATCAGGATGATGGTTCCGTCCTCCACAAAGGGAAGAAGATAATCCTGCTGTCCCTTGTTGAAACGATGGATCTCATCAATGAACAGAATGGTCTTTTTCCCATACATGCCAAGATCATCCTGAGCCTGTTTTACAACTGCTTCCATATCTTTCTTGCCCGCTACAGTTGCATTGATCTGGGTAAAACTGGCGCTTGTAGTATTGGCAATGACTTTTGCAAGGGTAGTCTTTCCGGTTCCCGGAGGGCCGTAAAAGATAACAGATGTCAGCTTATCTGCCTTAATGGCACGATACAGCAATTTGTCTTTTCCAACGATATGCTGCTGCCCCACCACCTCATCCAGTGTCCGGGGACGCAGTCTGGATGCCAGGGGAGACTCCTGGTCCAGCGTTTTTGATTTTGCGTATTCAAATAAATCCATGGTTTTCACTCCTGTAATTTCTGTCAAAAACTGCCACCGGTTCTGTCTTGGCAGCTGATCGATTCTTATTTTTATAATTTTACCTGTTTGCACAAAAAAAAGCAATTGTTTCTGCCCAAGCAGCCATTCACGTCACCAGCAGTTCATCCGCAGTCACCAGGTCATACCCCTCCTCCGTCAGCATATCCACAATCTCCAGGGCAGCTTCCACAGAAGTGGGAAAACTGTCATGCATCAGAATAATGGAGCCATCCTTCACTTCTCTTTTTACGATATTTTCCACAGACTGGACATTTTTTGATTTCCAGTCCAGGGTGTCCACATCCCAGAATACTGGCAGCATGGTCACACAGAATTCCAGATTTTTGGGCCAGGCACCATAGGGCGGGCGAAGATACAGGGGATACTCTCCTGTGATCTCATAGATCTCATTATTGGTCTTTAAAATCTGCTGGCAGGCCTGGTCACCAGGCAGCTTATCCAGCTGTACATGATCGTAGGTGTGATTGCCGATGAGATGGCCGTCTTTCTGCATCTGTTTTACAATATCTTCTTTTCCCTCGATATTTTTTCCCATAAGAAAAAATGTAACATGGATTCCTCTCTGCCGAAGACCGTCCAGAAGCATGGGGGTATAGGTTGCGTGAGGCCCGTCATCGAAGGTGAGCGCTGCCCTAGGACGGTCCTCCGTTTCACTCCTGTCAGATACCATCTCGGCCACGGGTTCTGCCTCTTTTTGTCCGTACTGTGCTTCCACCAGCCGGAGCATCCCCTCACCGGCGATCACCCTGGCCACCTGCATCCGAAACGTACGGTCTGAAATTTTCCCATATCCACTGAGTACGACCAGCAGTACTGCCACTGTCACTGCCCGGAAATATTTTTTTCGCTTATCCATATCTCCCGCCGGATCAAACATACTTTTCCACAATATATGAAAAAATCCCCGGGAAAAGACTTCTTATCGTTCTTTCCCCGGGGAATATTCTCTGCAATTTCTTTTTATTTCTTCAGGATCTCAAGTGCACTCTCGATCTCTTCCACGCATTTTTTATAGCCAAGGGTACCGTTATCCAGGCACAGATTGTATTTCGTCATATCTGCCCAGTCAACTCCCATGAAACGTTTGCAGAAATCTTCCTTGCGCTTGTCATCTTTATGCATGAATTTCTCAATGTCCTTTGTGGTTCCGCTGAGCTTCTTGCTTGCCTCGCGGATACGGAAATCCCAGTCTCCGTAAACAAACACACGGAGAACATTGGAATAGTCTTTCAGGATCATGTTTGCACAACGTCCGATGATCACACAGGACTCTGTCTCTGCCAGCTGGCGGATGATTTTTGCCTGATAATTGAACAGGTTCTCATCGGATGTGAAATCCTTGCTCTGAGGCGGGATCAGCTCACCCTTGTAGATTCCGGACTTTGCAAAAAATCTCTGCTTTGTGCTGACATTTTCATCTGCCCTTCCAAAAAGCTGCTCATGAATGCCGCTCTCCTCAGATGCCATGCGGATGATATCCTTGTCATAGTAAGAAATCCCTAATTTCTTTGCAAGCTCCTCTCCGATGGTACGTCCGCCGCTTCCATACTGTCTTGCAATGGTAATTACGAAATTATCCATGTCTTTCCTCCTACTCTCCAAGATATGCCTTCTGAACAGCCTCATCGTTCAGAAGATCCTCAGCCTTTCCATCCATGGTAATGCTTCCTGTCTCAAGAACGTATGCACGATCCGCAATGGAAAGTGCTTTCTTTGCGTTCTGCTCAACAAGAAGTACGGTTGTGCCGCTCTCGCTTACCTCACGGATGATGTCAAAGATCTCGTTTACAAAGATCGGTGACAGACCCATGGACGGCTCATCCATCAGGATGATCCTCGGTTTGCTCATCAGTGCACGGCCCATGGCCAGCATCTGCTGCTCACCACCGGAAAGTGTTCCTGCACGCTGTCCTTTACGTTCTTCCAGACGCGGGAATCTCTTGTATACACCGGCAAGGCTCTCTGCGATCTCTGCCTTGTCCTTTCTTGTATAAGCTCCAAGAAGAAGATTCTCATAAACAGACATATCCGCAAATACTCGTCTTCCTTCCGGAACGTGTGCCATACCCATCTCTACGATCTTATGGGCCGGTGTTCTTGTGAGGTCTTTTCCCTCAAACACAATGCTTCCGGACTTCGGAGAAAGAATTCCGGTAAGTGTCTGAAGTGTGGTTGTCTTTCCGGCACCGTTGGCACCGATCAGCGCAATAACCTCTCCCTGATTTACATGAAAAGAAATTCCCTTCAGGGCCTGGATCACACCATAGTAGACCTGGAGGTCCTTTACTTCCAACATTGCCATTATCTCGTTCCTCCTTATTCTCCCAGATATGCAGTGATAACTGTCGGGTCTTTCAGCACTGCGGATGTCTCACCCTGGATCAGCACCTGACCGAAGTTCAGAACTGTCAGTTCCTCACAGATACCGCCGACCAGTTTCATGTCGTGCTCGATCAGAAGAACTGTCATATCAAAATGTTCCCGCACGAAACGGATAGTATCCATCAGCTCCTGTGTCTCATTGGGGTTCATACCAGCTGCCGGCTCATCCAGAAGAAGAAGTTTCGGCTCTGTGGCAAGAGCTCTGGCGATCTCCAGCTTACGCTGTTTACCATAAGGCAGGTTACCTGCCAGTGTGTCAGCTTCTTTATCCAGGTCAAACACCTTCAGGATCTCCATGGCACGTTCGTTCATCTCTTTTTCTACCTTGTAATACTTCGGCAGTCTTAAGATTCCGGTCAGCGTGGAGTATGGATGGTGATTGTGAAGTCCTACTTTTACATTGTCAAGAACCGGCATATCCTTGAAAAGGCGGATATTCTGGAAGGTTCTCGCAATTCCGGCCTTGTTGATCTCGATGGTGCTTTTTCCGGTGATATCCTGGCCGTCCAGTCTGATGATTCCCTCTGTCGGTTTGTATACACCTGTGAGAAGGTTAAATACCGTTGTCTTACCGGCACCGTTCGGTCCGATCAGTCCATAGAGCTGTCCTTTTTCAATGGTCATGTTAAAGCCGTCAACAGCGCGAAGACCGCCGAACTGGATAGACAGATTATTTACTTCCAGCATTGCCATGATCAGGCCACCTCCTTTTTCGCTTTTTTGCCTTTGAATTTTTCTACCATACGTGCTCTCCAGTCTCTTGCTGCAGGTGCCCAGTTAAAGAGCATCATGATGATCAGTACGATTGCGTAGATCAGCATACGGTAGTTTGCAAATCCACGGAGAAGCTCAGGCAGTGCATAGAGGATAATTGTCGCAATGATGGATCCTCTGATATTTCCGATTCCACCAAGTACTACGTATACCAGTACCAGAATGGACATGTTGTAATCAAATACCGAAACCTTCAGAAGAGAAAGGTTATGTGCATACAGCACACCGGCAACTCCTGCCAGCGCTGCGGAAATGGTAAATGCAAGCAGTTTGTATTTGGTGATGTTGATTCCCACGGACTCTGCTGCAATACGGTTATCTCTGGTCGACATAATTGCACGTCCACTTCTGGAATTTACCAGGTTCTGCACAATAAACAGAGTCAGAAGAAGCAGAATCACACCGATCAGGAAAAAGTAATTCTTGATATCTTTATAAAGAGTTGCTGTTCCTGAAATACCAAGGGCGCCTTTTAAGATCTGCTTTCCGCCGGCTTCCAGATGAAGACCTGCCGCACTGGTTGCAACGTGAAGACCTTTGTCATCCACACCGATGTAAAGTACGTTGATCAGGTTCTTGATGATCTCACCAAAAGCCAGGGTAACGATAGCCAGGTAGTCACCACGGAGACGAAGTACCGGGATACCGATGATCACACCGAACAGTGCTGCAACTGCCGCACCTACAAGGATCGCAAGGATAAAGCGCGGAACCTGCGGAATGGAGTCTGCAGCCACCTGAGAAAACAGAGCACTGGAAAAAGCTCCCACACACATAAAGCCCGCATGTCCGAGACTCAGCTCGCCGGAAAAACCAACTACCAGGTTCAGAGAAACTGACGCGATGGTATAAACACAAAGCGGAACAAGAAGTCCCATAAGAAGTCTGGAAAGATTTCCAGTTGAGGAAAGCGCCTGTACGATCACAAAGAGTACAATAACGATTCCGTAGTTGATCATGTTATTTTTTGTTGTTTTGTTTTTCATATTCTTCATATCGGCCACCTTACACTTTCTCCTGGATGTTCTTGCCAAACAATCCGGTCGGTTTTACAAGAAGCACGACGATCAGGACTGCAAATACGATCGCATCTGCAACCTGGGAAGAAATATAAGCTTTTCCGAAAATCTCGATGATTCCCAGAAGGATACCACCTACCATGGCTCCCGGAATAGAACCGATTCCACCGAATACGGCAGCTACGAAAGCTTTGATACCAGGCATGGCTCCTGTGTACGGAGTCAGTGTCGGATAAGTCTGGCAGAGCAGAAGACCTGCGATGGCTGCAAGTCCGGAACCGATGGCAAATGTGAGGGAAATTGTCGCATTGACGTTAACTCCCATCAGCTGTGCCGCATCTCTGTCTTCGGAAACCGCCTGCATGGCACGGCCAGGTTTGGTCTTTTTTACAAAGAGGGAAAGTCCTACCATGATAATGATACATGCAAGGATGGTTACGATGGTGATTCCCTTGATGGTAAGCTCGCCGTCGAACAGTGTGATGGACGGAACTTTGACAACAGCTACGAAACTCTTGGCATCTGCGCCAAAGATCAGAAGTGCCAGGTTCTGAAGCAGATAACTGACACCGATAGCCGTGATCAGAACGGCCAGGTTGGAGGAAGCTTTTCTAAGTGGACTGTAAGCTACCTTCTCAATGACAACACCAAGCAGTGTACAGATCACAACGGAAAGGATCACAGCAAGGATCGGTGACATACCGCCTCTTGTGATACAGGTAAGGATGATATAGGCTCCTACCATGATAACATCTCCGTGTGCGAAGTTCAGCATCTTAGCAATACCATAAACCATGGTATATCCAAGTGCGATGATCGCATAGATACTGCCAAGACTGATGCCGTCTTTTAAATAAGATATAAAACTCATAACGCACCTCTTTTAATTGTTTATTGATAAGGGAAAAAGGGGACGGTTCCCACTAAAGGTGACCGTCCCCTGACCCCTAACGTTAACAGAAATTACTTATTTCATCTCTACATAAGCACCGTCTTTGATCTCGAATGCTTTCGGCTCTTTATCACACTCGCCATCCTCGGTCCATTTTGCTTTTCCGGTAAGTCCGTCAAGCTCGATGTTTGCCATGGATGCGCTCATTGCTGCACTGATGTCTGCATTTTCCATATCTGGTGTGATCTTTGCATCGTCAGCTGCAAGCTGCATTGCGTAAAGTACATCATATGTATCTGCCGCAAACTGGTTCGGGATCTCACCGTTGTGAGCATCGCCGTATGCTTTTACGAAGTTCTGGCTCTTCTCATCTGTAGCTGTTGCGGAGAATGGTGTCAGAAGCATAACACCCTCTGCAAGGGATTTATCGAAGTTCTCTACATTAAGGATACCATCCATACCGTCTACACCGAAGAATTTAATATCCATTCCTGCCTCAGATGCCTGCTGAAGGATCAACGCATTGTCGGAATAGTAGTTCGGAAGGAAAAGAAGCTCAGCGCCGCTCTTCTTGATCTTTGCAAGCTGTACAGAGTAGTCTGTGTTGCTGTCTGTTGTGTAAGCCTCATCTGCAACTACTTCAAGTCCGTCATCAGCAGCTGCTGCAACGAATGCGTCATGTACACCGGAGTTGTAGTCAGCAGCGGAATCATAAAGTACTGCTACTTTCGTTGCAAGTTTGTGCTCGGAAATGTACTGAGCAGATTTGGTTCCCTGTGCCGGGTCTGTGAAGCACATACGGAACTCGTTTGTTCCTGCTGTGATACAGTCAAGTGCTGTTGCGGATGGTGTGAAGAGGAATGTATCCTCAGCTGCCTCAGCTCCTACTGCGATACAGGAACCGGATGTTACAGTTCCACAGAGCATCTGCATTCCTTTATCGATCAGGTCATTGTATGCGTTAACAGCCTTCTCCGGATCTCCCTGGTCATCACCTGCGTCAAGGATTTCAACTTTATATCCGTTGAATCCGCCGTTCTCGTTGATCTCATCAGCTGCGATCTTGGCTGCGTTGTATACGTTGGTACCGTACTGTGCGTAATCACCTGTCATCGGTCCGATCACACCGATCTTAAATGTCTCATCTGCTGCAAAAACTGATGTAGGCATCATCATAGCTGCTGTCATAGCTGCTGCTGATGCAACGCCGATTACTTTCTTCCAATTCTTCATAATAATCTCTCCTCCTGCGCTTTGTCGCGTTACTAATGTTTAATGGTAAAATTATAGCATCGCATATTTTTTATTTCAAGGACAAATTTTGTTATCTGCTGTTTTTCGTCTGATTGCACAACGCGGACACTTGTCCGCTGTACAGCTTGTGTTGTTTTTCGGCAAATTGTCTGAATTTTTTCGCACAAAAAAATCCAGGGAAAACTCCCTGGACTTCTTCGTCTCTTAATACTTTACTTATGCGATTGCTTTCTTAGCGATCTCAGCAAGTGCTGTGAAGCCTGCTGCATCGTTAACTGCCATCTCTGCAAGCATCTTTCTGTTGATGTCGATGTTTGCAACTTTAAGGCCGTGCATCATTTTGCTGTAGGAAAGTCCGTTCATTCTTGCAGCTGCATTGATACGTGCGATCCAGAGCTGTCTGAACTGACGTTTCTTCTGTTTTCTTCCTGCATAGGAGCTTGTAAGTGCTCTCATTACAGACTGTTTTGCTACTCTATACTGTTTGGAACGGGCTCCTCTGTAGCCTTTTGCCAGTTTTAATGTACGGTTATGTCTTTTCTTTGCGTTTAATCCGCCTTTAATTCTTGCCATTTCTTAATTCTCCTCCTGCTCGTCTTCTCTATCTTATAAATATGGTAATGCTTTCTTCATGCTCTTTACGTTAGTAGAATCAACAACAGTAGATTTTCTCAGATTTCTCTTTCTCTTCTGAGATTTCTTTGTAAGGATATGGCTCTTGTAGGCTTTATTTCTTACTAATTTTCCTGTACCTGTTTTTTTAAAGCGCTTTGCTGCTGCTCTGCAAGTTTTAATTTTTGGCATTATGAATTCCTCCTTGATTTGGTACTTCTAAATTTTATATAACATCCCGTTCTGCCCGGCTGTTGCCGTGAAGACTGAGATATCTACCGTTTCTCAGTCAGAAACATGGTCATGCTTCTGCCTTCTACCTTCGGAGCCTTCTCTACAGTCGCTATATCGGACAGAAGATCTGCGAAGTCGTCAAGCACATGTTTGCTGCTGGACATATGTGCCATCTCTCTTCCGCGGAAACGAAGTGTAACCTTAACTCTGTCGCCCTTGCTAAGGAACTTTCTTGCTGCATTTACCTTCGTCTTTAAATCATTCGTATCAATGTTCGGGGAAAGACGCACTTCTTTGACATCGATGGTTTTCTGCTTTTTTCTGGCCTCTTTTTCTTTTCTTGCAAGTTCGTAACGGTATTTACCGTAATCAATGATCTTACATACTGGCGGCTTCGCCTGTGGGGCAATCTTTACAAGGTCAAGTCCTGCCTCCTGTGCTTTCGCCATCGCTTCTCTGGCGGACACGATTCCAAGCTGAGCTCCGTCCGGACCAATTAAGCGTACCTCTCTGTCTCTGATCTGTTCGTTAATCATTAAACCGCTAATTGTTGTACACCTCCATGAACATGATAGAATTAATTTTTTCTTTCTCAATACTGTGCCGGGATTTCTTCCTGCACAAAAAAAGCGCAGACAGATGTCCACACTTCAAAATTACACCTGCGGACTGATAGTCTCTCCGTTCGCAGTACTGTGCAATATTGACCTGAGTCGCTTATCTTCAGCGCTGAGGTGAGAGTGAACTCTGCTTTCTTTTCGCTACGTACTTTAAGAGAATACCATGGTATCTTCTGTTTGTCAACTGTTTTTTTATATTATTATGTATTTATTTGTGCGTATGAGTTTTTCTTTTTCCGGGCATACTATCCAACATCGGAATCCGATAAGACAGACTGTAACATGGACCATTGATCAGATGTTCAAAGTCCGACAGCTGACGGTTTCCGGTAAAATCATATTTATCAGGAGGACACTTTTATGACAATCCTTAAATGTTCCGCACACAACTGCTACTATAACAAAGATTCTCTCTGTTCCAAAGGTGCCATTAATGTGGAAGGCGCAGATGCACGTTATGCAGATGATACCGCCTGTGAAAGTTTCCGCGATCAGAAAGAAGGTTCTGCAACAAATGCTGCTGATTCCGGTTGTGGATGTGAAACCATTAACATCGACTGCAAAGCACACAACTGTACCTACAATGAGCACTGCAAATGTACCGCAGCTTCCATCAATGTATCCGGTGATAATGCACATCGCTGCTGTGATACAAAATGTGATACTTTCAGCTGTAAATGCTGATATTCTGAACTGAAAGCAAAAAAATCCGGCAGGGTTCCAGATGGATCCTCTGCCGGATTTTATTATGTTCATTTATTATCTGTTCTTAAGAAAATCTGGAATCTGGATGTCCTTTTTCTGAACAGTGCTTGTCGGAGTCTTTGTTCCAAACTGTGTGGAATTCATAGTCGGCAGGCTGAAGCTTGGCATGTTAAGGTTCATGCTGCTTGTCTGTGGCTGACTTGCCTTTTTGGTGTTTCCGAATACAGAATTGGAAGCTCTGTTTCCAAATGGTGTATTCTGAAGGTTATTGTCTGTAAGACCTGTAGCAATAACTGTAATTCTCGCATAATCTGCAACAGAATCATCATACATAGCACCAAAGATGATGTTTGCATCCTCACCTGTAAGCTCCTGTACATAGCTTGCAGCATCGTTGGCATCCATAAGAGAAATATCTCCGGAAATGTTGATGATCACATGAGTAGCGCCCTTGATGGTTGTCTCAAGAAGCGGAGAAGATACCGCCTGCTGTACAGCCTCCATAGCCTTGTCATCACCTCTTGCCTCACCGATACCGATATGAGCGATTCCCTTGTCTGTCATGACTGTCTGCACATCTGCAAAGTCAAGGTTGATCAGAGCCGGCAGATTGATCAGGTCTGTAATACCCTGTACTGCCTGCTGAAGAACCTCATCAGCCTTACGCAGTGCTTCCGGCATGGTTGTTCTTCTGTCAACGATTTCAAGTAATTTGTCATTTGGGATGACAATCAATGTGTCAACTGCTTTCTTCAGATTCTCGATTCCCGCAAGTGCATTGTTCATACGGGTCTTTGCTTCAAAACGGAAAGGCTTGGTAACAACACCGACAGTCAGGATACCCATCTCTTTTGCCGCACCGGCGATCACAGGAGCAGCTCCGGTTCCGGTTCCGCCTCCCATACCACAGGTAACGAAAACCATGTCCGCTCCCTCGATGATCTTCTTAACTTCCTCAATGCTCTCCTCAGCTGCCTTCTGTCCAACCTCCGGCTGTGCACCGGCGCCGAGACCTTTCGTAATTTTCTCACCAATCTGAAGTACAGTCGGAGCTTTACACAGTGTCAGAGCCTGTTTATCGGTATTAACACCTACAAACTCAACTCCGCCAATGGCCTCTTCCACCATTCTGTTTACCGCATTATTACCTGCGCCGCCTACTCCAATTACAATAATTTTCGCAGAAGACTCAGCCTCATTCGTCATTATCTCTAACAATGTACTTCCTCCTTTATTTCTACCTGATATCCGATTCAGTGTAATAATCTATTCCAAGCTACATATACACATAGTTATATCATATATTTTTTTCGGTAATTAATCAACCATTAATTTTGTTTTTTTATACTTTTTTCACTAAATTTCGGCACTGTTTCTATTAACCGAAACATTTGCAAAACAATCTCTGGCAAAATGACCAAATACTGGTATTATATTAAGAAAGTTTTTTTTATCTCTACTCGTAATTGGCTTCATCGCTATAATCACTGTACTGATTTTCGTCATAATTATCCGACTCATTACTGTAATCACCGCTGTAATCTGCCCCTGCATCAGCTTCTTCATCGGTGCCGTCTGAGCTGTTATCAGAAGTATCCTCTCCATTTCCGGTACCTTCCGAATCCGTACTCCGAGTATCTGTACTGCCAGAATCTGTTCCGTCTCCGGCGCTTTCTTCCGAAGCAAGATAATCCTCCAGTGTACCTACATAGTTACCGTCACGGTCATACTCACTGACTCCGTCATAACCTCCGTCTTCCCGGTATCCGCCCTTCCAGTTTCCATTAACCGCCATACTTTCTTCTGTCGGTGCCTCTCCCACATAATTCATGTTGGCGTCGTATTCACCGCTTCCTGTATAGTCACCTTCTTCATCATATCCGCCTACCCAGTTTGCCTGTGCATACTCCAGATCTGTCTGCGGTTTCGGCCCTACATAATTACCATTTTCGTCGTATTCGCCCTCGCCTGTATAATTTCCTTCCTCATCATAACCGCCTGTCCAGGTTTCTTCGGAATTCTGATTCTCATCCTGTTCCTGCTCCAGTGTTATGGTCTTGGAATTATCATTTACATTTTCCGCGTGGAGAATTCCTTTTTTTCCGGAAATCAGTGGAAGAATGGCAAGTACCCTGGTCATTTTATCTTCCAGATACTCGTCCTTGCCAAGCTTGACGGTAATATCTCCATAAACCAGGCTGATCTGTCCGTCATCTCCGAATTCAATATGATCCGGAACCTTGTCATTTTTTGAAAAAATAGTAGACAGAGCCACCGCTGTGTTCATCACAGTCTCATCCTTAATAGGAAGCTTCTCATTGAGAATTACTTTTTTTACTTTAATTCCGTCAAAAAAAGGAATCTTCTCATTGCGTTCTGTGGAACCTTCCACAAAAACTCCATTTCTGTCAAAGTAAATGTAACTGTCCAGATAAGGAATACAGCCGACAATATCCTTCTCCTTCACACTGACACAAATGGTGTGACGGTTAAGTCTGGTCACTGTATAACCATCCACAAAAGGAACATCTTTTGTATTCTGTTTGGTGTAAAGAAGGGGTGCCAGAACAGAATTGGATGCCAGCGGCCCCCGAAGGACCATCTTCTTGATCTGTTTCTCAGAATAATGGCTGCTTCCCATCACCTGTACTTCATCAACCTGATAATAAGTAAAAAAGAAAATAACGCCTGCCAGCAGCAGAACCAGAATCATTCCGGCTGCTGCCAGCGAATTTTTTTTGGATTTTTTCATAAAGTTCCTCTGTCCTTTATCAGCAGACCGCCAAGCGCAGTCAAATCTTCACAGATATGTTCATAACCTCTTTCAATAAAGGAGCAGCCTCTGATCCTGGTAACACCTTCTGCCGCAAGTGCCGTGATTACAAGTGCTGCACCTCCGCGGAGTTCCTCTGCTTCCACAGTGCATCCCTTAAGCGGATAACCACCGTGTATCACAGCAATTCCATCCCGGATCTCAATCTTCGCTCCCATATAACAGAGCCATGACGCCAGTTTATATCTATCCTCAAAAATCTTCTCGCGGATCCTGCTCACTCCCGGGATCGTGGCCAGCACAGCCATCGCCGGGGACTGCAGATCTGTAGGAAATCCTGGGTAAACATCTGTCTCCAGAAGTTCAAGGGGAAAACCTGCATTTTTTCCGTTGACTATTAGTTTACCACCTACCTGGTGGCATTGTCCACCCATTTTCCGATATACTTCCAGGATTGCATCCATTTCATCAAGCGGCGGATTTTCCAGAATAATCTCTCCTCTGGTCGCTGCCGCTGCCATAAGATAAGTTCCGGCAACGATGCGGTCCGGGGGAATCGTCATATTTCCGGGGTGCAGTTTCTTTACGCCTTCAATACAGATCCTTCCATTTTTCAGGATTTCAATCCTTGCGCCCATCCCGGTCAGATACTGGCACAGCCAGTTAATTTCCGGTTCGCGGGCACATCCCGAAAGAACGGTTTTTCCTTCTGCCAAGACAGCTGCCAGAATTCCCTGTTCCGTAGCTCCCACACTGCTTTTGGGAAAAATTATTTCCGCTCCTTTCAGTTTTCCACAGGCTGCCTGAATTTCACTTCCGTTTTCCACGATTCTGGCACCAAGTTTCTGTAAAACCTGTATATGAAGATCCACCGGGCGTTTGCCAATGACACATCCGCCCGGATAACCGGTCTGTGCTTTCCCGTTCCGTCCAAGCATTGCCCCCATCAGAATCACGGAAGAACGCATTTTTCCGGAAAAATGTTCCGGTATCACGGTACCGTCCGCATGGCTGCAGTCCAGATAAAGGTCATGACCCTCCCACCAGGTTCTCGCCCCCAGCTCCCGGAGGATTTTTTCCATCAGAAATACATCTGTGATCTTCGGACATTCCCGCAACACACTGGTCCCGGAGCTTAAAAGGGCCGCTGCCATAACCGGAAGTGCTATATTTTTTGACCCCTGGATTCGCACAGTCCCATGCAGCGGCCTGCCTCCGGTTACGACGATCTCATCGATCTCATTCAAGTCTTCCACTCCTAAAAGGGCCTCTTACTTTTTATTCTATGTGATTCTTCCCTGTCTGTGACTGCTGACACTTAACGCCAGCCCCATTTCCCCCAGAAGAAAAACAACGGAAGTTCCGCCATAACTTACAAAAGGCAGCGTAATCCCGGTATTGGGGATCGTGTTCGTCACAACCGCAACATTCAAAACTACCTGGATCGCCATATGTGCCATGATCCCGGCACAAAGAAGTGTCCCCTGAATATCCCGGCAGTTCAGTGCCAGAACACAAAGCCTCCAGATCAGAAGCCCAAACAGAAACAATACCAGAAACGCTCCCAGGATCCCGGTCTCCTCACACACAATGGAAAAAATCATATCATTCTGGGCTTCCGGCACAAATCCCAGCTTCTGAAGGCTGTTTCCGAAACCTTTGCCAAAAATCCCTCCGCTTCCTATGGCATACAGACCCTGTATGGTCTGAAAGCCTTTTTCATATTTTTCCGGATCCCGCCAGATTGCCAGACGCTCCAGACGGTAACTCTCCGCAGCAAGAAAAACTGCAATAAATCCGATTCCCGCACTCCCCAGAGCCAGAAACTGCAGGTATCTGGGATTGGCCACAAAGATCAGCAGCACACCAATCCCGAGAATGATCACCGCTGTACTTAAGTTGTTGGAACCTACCAGACCAACTACCGGAAGCAACGTCATCATGGTCCTGCACATAAACCAGAATCCGGTTGTCTTGCTTTTTGTCCGGCTGATCTGCCACACAAGAAAAAGGATTACCGCAACCTTGGAAAATTCCGAGGGCTGAAATGATAGCGGCCCGAGATTCAGCCACCGCTTCGATCCGTTAATTTCCTGTCCGAAAAGCAGCACTGCCGTTGAGAGAAAAAGTGAAAGAATATATGCTCCCGGTGCCAGCTTCACAGGAATGCGATAATCCACCCTTGATGCCAGATACATAACAAGCAGCCCCAGTGCCGTGGCAAAGAGCTGCTTCTTAAAATAATAGGCAGAGTCGTGAAAACGCACTCTGCCATTATATTCGCTTGCCGAAAAAAGCGCCCCCAGGCCAAACATGACAAGGATCAGAACCAGAACCCAGAGAACGGTATCAGTCTTTCCGGTCTGTTTCTGTTCTGCCTTCATGCTGTGGCCTCCACAGTGGTCTTTATTTCAGCTTATGTATGTATTTTTCGGATTATTACAGTGCTTTCACATATTCCTTGAACATGTCGCCGCGTTGCTCATAGTTGTCAAACTGTCCCCAGCTTGCACATGCCGGTGAAAGAAGAACCGCATCTCCAGGATTTGCTTTTTCCGCGCAGACCTGAACAGCTTCTTTCAGATCCTCACAGAGAATGATGTCTGTAAATCCAAGACGTTCTGCTGCTGCTTTGATCTTTTCTTTCGTCTGGCCGATGAGAACAAGATAACGGACTTTTCCGTCGAAGGATTCTATCCACTCATCGTAGCTGGATTCCTTGTCATAGCCGCCGCCGATGAGAAGAGTCGGACGGTTCATAGCCTGAATTCCCTTGATGGCTGCATCCGGGTTGGTTCCCTTGGAATCGTTGTAATAGGCAACGCCGTTCTTCTCTGTCACATACTCGATTCTGTGAGGAACTGCCACAAACTCGCAAACACTCTTGTGGATGCTCTCCACAGAAACTCCCGCATAATATGCCATGGCTGCTGCAGCCATTACATTCTCGTGATTATGACGGCCAAGGATCTTAAGTTCTCCTGTCTTTACGATCGGGATCTCTTCTTTTTCTGTTTTCAGAATGATCTGATCTCCGTCCAGATAGATACCCTGATCCAGTTTACGAAGGCTTGAAAAATATACCACCTTCGGAACGATGTTCTCACCGAATTTACGGAGGACTTCATCCTCATAATTCAGGACACATACATCTTCTGGTCCCTGATTCTTGGTAATCAGCTCTTTTACACGGATGTATTCTTCCATGGTATGATGACGGTTTAGATGATCTTCTGTAATGTTGAGGATCGCACTGACCTTCGGGCGGAACTGCTCGATAGTCTCCAGCTGGAAGCTGCTGATCTCCGCAACGGTTACAGAATCCTCACGCATCTCTAGTGATTTTGATGTATATGCAGTTCCGATATTTCCTACAACAAATACAGATTCACGGGCATCTCCCATAATCTTTCCAAGGAGAGCTGTTGTTGTTGTCTTGCCGTTGGTTCCTGTAATTGCAAGAACCTCACCTTTTCCTGTACGGTAGGCAAGTTCTACCTCACTCCATACCGGAAGGCCTTTTTCGTAGAAGCTCTTTACCAGTGGAAGATCTGTTGGTACTCCCGGGCTTAACACTACGAGATCAAGACTTTCCATCTCTCCTTCCGGAAAAGCACCGGCCCAGATCTCCGGGGTGTATGTTCCGTTTGTTTTATGTAAAACCGCTTCTTTATCAAGGTTTTCATTTCCGTCATAGATTATCGGCTGTGCTCCTACACTTCCAAGCAGGTCAGCGGCACCAATGCCACTTTTTCCAGCTCCGAAAACGAGAACTTTTTTTCCTTTTAAATCCATTTTTCTGTTCCTCCTTATAATGCCAGGAGAGCGATCAGGCACATAATGGCAGTTACAACAGAGAACACTGCAACGACCCGTGTCTCGGACCACCCGCAAAGCTCAAAATGATGGTGGATAGGCGCCATCTTGAAAATTCTTTTTCCGTGTGTTGCCTTGAAATAGGATACCTGGATCATAACGGACAGTACCTCAATAAGATAGATCAGTCCCACCAGGATGATAAACAGCGGCATCTGCATGGCATAAGCCACACCAGCCACAAAACCGCCCAGTGCCAGAGAACCGGTATCTCCCATAAATACCTTGGCCGGATATACATTAAACAGAAGGAAGCCCATAAGGCTGCCCACAACTGCACAGGTGATCGGCTCCACGCCGCTGTTCATTCCAAGGGAAACAACGGTAAAGAATACTGCAACGATCAGGGTAACACTGGATGCCAGTCCGTCAAGTCCGTCGGTAAAGTTTACTCCGTTTACTGTACCAATAACTGCAAAAAACAGTACCGGAACCGCAAACCATCCCAGATTCAGATAATGTCCACTCCAGAACGGGATCTTCATAGTCAGGGATACGTTGGAATAATTTACAAGATAAAAAGCAAATACAGCTGTCACAACAATCTGCAGTGCCATTTTCTGCCATGGCAGAAGTCCGTCTGAACGTTTCAGGACTACTTTCAGATAATCATCCAGAAATCCGATCAGTCCAAATCCTAGGGTCAGGAAAAGTACCGGGATGATCATCGGATAATCTCTGATATAAAACAGTGATGTTACAGTTGTCGCAATGAGAAAGATCACTCCGCCCATGGTGGGGGTACCGTTCTTTTTCAGGTGGGACTGCACGCCCAGCTCTCTCTCTGTCTGTCCCATTTTAAGTCTTCTTAAAAAAGGGATAACAATCGGTCCTAATACAAGGCTGATCGCAAATGAAATCAGCACAGGGATCACAACATGAAACTCCATCCTCACACCTCTAATTCTTTCGTTTTTTTATACTTCTTCAACAGTATAAGGCTTTTCCTTTCATTAATCAACCCCATCTGCCTGGTTTTCCCCGGATGGAGTTTCCGTGACGGTCTTTTCAATTCCAAGATAGGGCAGCACATTTTCAAAGATGCTCCGTACTACCGGCGCGGCAATGATCCCTCCATAATACATACCTTTAGGATTATGGATAATACAAAGAGCCAGGACTTTTGGGTCTTCTGCCGGTGCAAAACCCAGGAATGAAGAAATATATCGGCCGGAACCCCTTGGCAGGGTCTGGGAAGTAGCTGTTTTTCCCCCGATGGAAAAACCCTCGATCCCTGCATTTTTCCCGGAGCCTTCCGAAACTACTGTTTCCAGAATTGTCCGTACCGTCTGTGAAGTTTCTCCGGACACGATCCCGGTTTCCACCGGATATTCCAGTGTCTGCACTTCTGTTCCATCCACACTTTCCACACTGATTCCAAAATGGGGCGTGATCCGGTTTCCGCCGTTGATGATCGCACTGACCGTTGTTGCCAGCTGGATCGGCGTAATCTGAAACGACTGGCCAAAGGATACCGTGGCAAGTTCCACCTCTCCCATATTTTTCGGATTATGCATGATCGTTCCGGCTTCTCCCGGAAGATCAATTCCTGTTTTTTTCAAAAGTCCGAACTGTTTGAAGTATTTATAATAATTATCTACTCCCAGCCGCAGCCCCACTTCAATAAACACCGGGTTGCAGGAATTCTGTGCGCCCTCCACAAAGTTCTGTGCCCCATGTCCGGTTCTCTTTGCACAGTGGATTCTCCGGTCCTCCACCACTTTATACCCCGGGCAGAAAAAACGATCTTCCGTTGACACAGCTCCTTCTTCCAGTCCCGCTGCCATGGTGATAATCTTAAAAGTCGAACCTGGTTCATAAGTATCGTTCAGACAGGGATTTCTCCACATCTGGTTCAGAAGATCCTGCTTCTTTTTTCCATCTGAAGACGTTCCTTCTGTCTCTTCTGTGTTTAGCGTAAACGGATCGTTCAGGTCAAATTCCGGAACATTGACACAGGCATAGATTTCTCCATTCTGAGGATTCATGAGAAGAATGGACACCCTCTCTGCCTGTTTTTCCTCCATCACTTTCAGAGCCGCCTGCTGTGCGTATTTCTGAATGTTAACATCCAGACTGGTTCGCAGTGTATTTCCCGCCACCGGTTCCTTCCGCCGTTCTCCTGTCCCGTCAATCTCCACTCCACGTGCATCGGTAACTGTGAGAATTTTTCCGGGCTCACCTTTCAGGATCTCATCATATTTCACCTCAAGGCCAATGATTCCCTGGTTGTCACCCCCTGTAAATCCCAGCACTTTGGAGGCAAGGGAACCACAGGGATAATATCTTTTGTAATCTTCATCCACTTTCACTCCCGCGAGTGCATACTCACGGATCGCATCCCCGGTTGCTTTTTCCACATTTGTTCGAATTCTTTCAATAGAAGAAACTTTTTCTACTTTTTTCCTGATGATTTCTTCATCCATGGTCAGTTCTCTGGCAAGTACCTGAATTACTTTTTCCGGATCTTTCATCTGGCTGTGTATCACCGATACGGTACAGACTGTCCGGTTATCTGCCAGAATATTTCCATTGATATCCAGAATTTTTCCCCTGGCAGCTTTGATGTCACGTTCCCGCTCATGAAGGTCGTCTGCTTTTTTTGAATAATATTCAGACTGTGCTCCCATAAGGTACAGAAGTCTCCCCACAAGTCCCAGAAGAAGCGCCGCACAGACTATAAAAACCACCCAGATTTTTTTCCTGTGATAAACCATGGTCCGGATCATAAAAAAATCCCCCTCAGAGATTGTCATTGTAATATATGACATTTCCCTGAGAGGGTATTCGAAATCTTATTCCAGGCCGGCCTCTTCATTGGTAAGGCCATCACTCTGCATATCATTGTTGTCTTCGGTATCTTCGTCCTCAGAATCATCTTCCGGCGGACTTGGAACATCCTCATTGGAGATTGCTTCCTTCTGTCCGTCTGTGGCAGATCCTGTTGCGGAATCACTGATACCCTTAAAGATATCCCACAGTTCTGTCGTCGGAACTTCACCGTCCTCAGCCTCATCCGGCTGTACATTCAGATACGGAAGCGCTTCAGAAAGGATTCCCTGGGCAATATACTGTGCATAAGTACTGCTTGCCTGATCCTCTACATTCGGCTCATCTACAACTACGTAAATTACAAGAGCCGGATCATCCACCGGCGCGAAGCCGATAAAAGATACCAGATATTTGCCATTGCCTCGCGGAAGCTTCTCGGCTGTACCGGTTTTACCACCGGAGCTGTAGCCCTGAACCTTAGAAGTACGGCTGGTACCGTGATCTACACTGGCTGCCATATAGGAGCGGATATCTGCGGATATCTTCTCGGAAATGGTCTGTTTCATCAGAGTCGGAGAAATCGTCTTCGCAATTCCACCACTGCTGTCTTTGATCCTGGTTACCAGATGTGGCTGATAATAATATCCACCATTGATAACGGAACACATGGCGTTGATCTCCTGGATCATCGTCAGCGTATATCCCTGTCCAAATGCGGAACATGCAAGCTCTGTCTCTCCCATGGTCTCGCTGGTGTGGATTACACCGCTTCCCTCATTCGGAAGGTCAATACCGGTTCTTGTTCCGAAGTTGAACGTACTCTGCGTTTTGAGGAAATTATCTTTTCCCATTTTCGCCGCGATCTGCATCATACCATCGTTACAGGAATTGGCAATAACATCGGAAAGTGTTTCTGTTCCATGGGCATCGGGCCATACCGCGCATTTAATAAATGTCGTAGCTCCTTCCGCACCAAAGGACTGTCCTCCGTCGCAGACAAAATTATCTGTCTCGGAAATGGCTCCCATCTCAAGAGCAGAACTCATAACAATGGGCTTTACTACTGATCCCGGTTCGTATGCGTCTGTCACACAGAAATTACTCCACATTCCGTTCAGGGCATCTACGGTTTCCTCATCGTTCATGGCCGCAATCTCACTCTCGGAATAAACGTTGGAAAGGTCTCTCGGATTATTCAGATCGTAACGGTCACCACCATCCATGGCCAGAATTTCTCCTGTTTTTGGATCTTCGATAATGACACCGACATTCTTGGCTCCCATTTTTTCTTCAAAAGTATTTACATACTTCTCCACAATCTGCTGAAGCCCCAGGTCAAGGGAAGTTTCTATGCTTTTTCCGTCGGTGGGCTCTATGATCGTCTGCTCCACATCAGAATTGTTGTTGATGTATCCATACTGTCTTCCGTCAACACCGGCAAGCGTTGCATTGTAATAGCCCTCCAGACCTGCATCTGCCACATCTCTGGAAAGTGTAAAACCAATGGTGTCACAGGCTGTTTCGTTGAACGGATAAGATCTTAAGTAATCCTCCTCAAACCATACTCCTGTGACCTTGGAACGCTCTTTCTTCTGAGCGGCGCTCAGCTCACTGTCATCCCCCGGATTCTCATAGCTCTCAAAGGCTTTCTTATCATCCATGGAGATCTGTTTCTTGACAATCTGATACTGACTGCTCTTTGTGCTGTCATCGTTGAGAAGCTTACGCATCTCCTCCTCATCCAGGCCAAGTACTTCCACAAGAGCCTTGATGGTCGGCTCCACAGAGTCCTCATCCTTGTTGACTTCCAGACAGTCAAGAATTACATTATAGACCTTGTTGCTTGTTGCCAGAATATTTCCATTCCGGTCATAAATATCTCCCCTTTTGGCGGGGAGTGTCTGATTTTCATATTTCTGCTGTGCCTGACTCAGCACCTGTTTTCTGTATTTGCTTCCGCTTGTGGCATTAATATAGGTAATTCTTGCCACCAAACCAACTAAAGCCAACACCACTAAAGAAAATAGTACTGCCAGCTTTTTTTTCATATTCTTATTAATTTTTTTTACCGGCCTGCGCCTTCTTGTACTCAATCGATCACCTGCTCAAAAAACTGTACATCTGTTACTTGTGCGAATCTACATCCTGATACTGTCTCACATAGCTGTTACCCTCGGTAACATATGTCTGTATCTGATCCTCAGAAGGATATTTCATCCCAAGCTCACCGATTGCCTTTTTCTTGATCTCGCTGATATCAACATCAGAAGTAACCTGACTGTAATATGCATCGTTATCTTCCCTCAGCTGTGCAAGCTCAGATTCCAGATTTGCAACATTTTTCATACTCGCCGTGATTTCTGATTTTACCTGCAGATAATTGATACAGGTAAATAATACTGCAATGGAAACCGCAGTGAGAAACAGAACGAAACCTTTATTCATGGCCATCGCTTTCTCTCTGTTCCGCTGTGTCCTCCTGTTCACAGCCTGCTTCGCAGGTGTCACCGGAACTGCGGATTTCTGTTTTCTCTCCTGGGCCAGCCGACGCCTTTCCTGTACATCGTGCAGATCAGTTCTCCGAGGAACTTCCTGTAACCTTTTTACCGCATTTCCCTGAACATACATTTCTCTGCTGTTCCTGACGGTATTCCGATTTCTTCTGGCTGTAGTCCCTCTTCCTGTCTTCGCCATTTGCCTACCTTCCATCTAAAAAAACTCTTTTACAGCTTACGTTCAAAAATACGAAGCTTCGCACTTTTTGATCTCGGATTCTCTTCCATCTCCTGTTCACTGGGAAGGATGGGTTTCCTTGTGATCACTTTACCTTTTGATTTCTTTCCGCATACACAAACCGGAAAATCCGGCGGACAGGTACATGGATTTTCATTTTTGCGGAAAATCGTTTTTACGATTCTGTCTTCCAGAGAATGGAATGTGATAATACAGATCCTTCCTCCGTCATCCAGAAGATCGATCATTCCGTCCAGAGAATCACGGAGTACGTCAAGCTCTCTGTTCAGCTCAATACGTATCGCCTGAAAAGTCCTCTTGGCCGGATGTCCTCCTGTAGCCTGTACTTTCATGGGGATCGCTCCCCTTATAATTTCTGTCAGTTCCCCGGTTGTCTGAATTGGTGCCTGCGCTCTGGCAGCCACGATGTGCTTCGCTATATTCTTGGCGAATTTATCCTCGCCGTAATCGCGGATAATCCGATAAAGTTCCCGTTCTTCATAACCGTTGACAATATCTCCGGCTGTACGGCTCTGCCTTCTGTCCATTCGCATGTCCAGAGGAGAATCATACCTGTAGGAAAAACCTCTCTCTTCATTATCCAGCTGATAAGATGACACTCCTAAATCCAGCAGGATCCCGTCCACTTTTTCAATGCCACGGGATCTTAACTCATCTGCCATGTAACAATAATTGCTGCGAATGATTGTCACCTGATTAAAGGCTGACAGCCGTTCACTCGCAGCAATTATCGCATCCTGGTCTTGATCTATGCCAATAAATCTCCCCTTGGCAGAAAGTTTCTTACACACCTCTGTGGCGTGTCCCGCTCCTCCTAAAGTGCCATCCACATAGATTCCATCCGGCTTTACCCTTAAGCCGTCAATGGTCTCATCGAGTAATACAGATTTATGTTTAAATTCCATATCCATCTCCTGTGGGATTTCTACCTGCGCTATGCTCAAATGACGATTCCAATGTTCTGCATGCTCTCCGCAATGCTGTCCATGTCATCATAATTGCAGTTCTCGCTCCACTTCTCCTTGCTCCAGACCTCAATCCGGTTCAGATTACCCGTAAGCACCACATCCTTCTCCAGACCAGCGAATTGGCGCAGCGTCTGCGGCACCAGAATTCTCCCCTGCTTATCCAGTTGGCATGTTGTAGCTCCGGCTACAAAGAAACGTGAAAAGGTTCTTGCGTCTTTATTTGTAAGTGGTAATGCTCGGAGTTTCTCTTCAAAGGCAGCCCATTCATCCATAGGATAAATGGAAAGGCAACCATCGAGCCCTCTGGTCAGTACGAACTCTTCCCCTAAGAGATCCCTGAACCTGGATGGGATGATCAGACGCCCCTTCGCGTCGATCGTATGATTATACTCGCCCATGAACATGAAACCCACCTACTCTCGTGAAACACGATTCTCCCCTTCGTGTTTCCAGGGTGCAAATGGTGTGTTCTGCCACTCAGCCCCATTCGCTACCACTATTCACCACTTTCTACCACTTATGTAATCATTCTAAACTATTTACCATGAAAAAACAAGTGCATATCCAAGTTTTTTTTCTTTTCATGAAATATCCACAGGTTTTTTTTCAACATGTATATTTTCTGTGCATTATTATGAAATAAAAAAGCTTCCGGGAAAATTCCGGAAGCTTTTTTCTGGTTTCTGCAGTGTCTTTTTATGACATTTTAAAGACCTTTGAATACAAAGGAAAATTCCATTTTTTCATTGGTGTCAAGAAGATATTCCGGGTGAGTATAGGAGCCCCAGCTGTCATCTCCTCCCACACCCATCTGTGCTTTTGCAGCACGGACAACGGTATAATGAATTTCCGGAAGTTCATACGGATGCATGGCATTTTCCATTTCATGAGGGGTATATGGAAGTGCTGAGAACATCATCGGGCCGTTTTTCTCGTCCATCTCAAAGAGCATTCCCCTGCCCTTTCTGTCTGTGATTTTTGCCCAGCGTACGCCTTCTTTGCTGCCACATTCCTGCGGTACCAGGTAACGTGCCAGATTGTCTGTTACCAGATTCTCATAGATGCCAAGTTTTGCACCATGTTTGCGGTCAGCATAAGTTTCCACAGGTCCAAGTCCATACCACTTCACATGGTCATAATCTGCGTTGAATTTAAAGAGTACACCAAACTCCGGCATATCCCCCAGTTCTTTTACCGGATCATAGGTCAGGGTAGTTTTTACTCTTCCGTCTCCGAATACTTCGTAGGCAAGACGGCACTCACTGACCGGCGTAGTCGGCATGATGTAGGTAAAAGCGACCTCCACGCTGTTGTCATGAACAGTTGTCTCCGGAGCGTTGGACGGACCATACATTCCCTTGCGGAACTCTTTGTGGCTTGCGTACATGCTGGCAATTTTCCACTGTGCATAACGCATTGGCATCTGATTTCCACAGTCATTATCTGTAGGTGCTCTCCAGAAATTCGGCTTCGGAATTGCCTCGAGCATTTCTCTTCCTGCATATTTATACGAAACCAGGCCACCATTGAGAACAGAGAACATCACCTCAAAATTCTCTCCGCGAACGCCGATGTTATGAAGGCTTCTCACAATCTCCACACCGGAAACCGGAGCTTTTTCCGCTCCTTCTACACTGTAAACATACTGTCCAAACGCAACCTCATGTCCAGCCTCTGCCCAGAGTGTTTTTTCTCTGAGAAGGAAGGATACGGTCACTGTATATTCGCCTGGACGCTGCTGTTTTCCAAAAGGAAGTGGGTATGTTTTTTCGCTTAACGGTTCTACGGATGTCTCCAGTGTCTCTGTACGGAGGACATGTCCATTCTTTGCAAGAGTCACTTCGCATCGGAGCGTATCGGTATTTACAAACAGATTTTTGTTGATAACTTTTACAGCATCTTCTGTTACTTCTGCAGTGATATTCTGGTAATTGAATTTGACCTCCTGCATCTTCGGGGACGGAGTTCTGTCGCCGCCGTATGCAATACCGTTTCCACTGAAATTATAGTCCGTCGGACGCTCACCGAAATCACCGCCGTATGCCTGGAATTCTTTTCCGTAGCGGTCTTTTTTGTAAATGGACTGGTCAATGTAATCCCAGATGAAACCACCCTGATATTTCGGTTCTGCGTCAGTAAGATCTGTATATTTATGCATTGCGCCACAGGAATTTCCCATTGCATGGGTGTACTCGCAGCAGATAAACGGCTTACTGTCATCTTTTGCAAGGAAATCCTTAATTGCTTCTACAGACGGATACATCTGACTTTCCATGTCGCTGGTGGCATTGTAGCTTCTGTCATGGAAAAGTCCCTCATAATGCACAAGTCTTGTAGGATCATTCTTGCGGTAAAATTCGGACATCTCAAAGATATCTTTTCCACCAAAGGACTCATTTCCACAGGACCAGATCAGGATTGCCGGGTGGTTTTTGTCACGCTGGTACATGGAATTTACACGATCCAGCATCATACCAAGCCATTCCGGTTTATTGTGAGGAACAATATCTGTGTAATCTCCGGTAAGTTCGGCCACATCCCAGGAACCATGGGATTCCAGATTGTTTTCCGCGATCATATAAAGGCCGTACTCATCACAGAGGCGGTAGATCGGAGAGGCATCCGGATAATGGCAGGTACGGATGGCATTGATGTTGTTCTGCTTCATAGTCACAATATCCTGGATCAGTTCCTCACGGGATACGTGTCTTCCTGTGACGGAACTGAACTCGTGACGGTTCACACCTTTGAACACAATACGTTTTCCGTTGAGGGTCATAATGCCGTCTTTCATTTCAAAGCGGCGGAAACCAACTTTTTCCGGAATAATCTCCTGGAGCATTCCGTTCTCATCATACACTTCCATGTCAAGGTCATAAAGATTCGGTTCTTCCGCACTCCAGAGCAGAGGATTCAAAATTTCCCATGTACAGGTATCTTCACCGTCCAGAGCTTTTTCATCCTGCAAAAGGATCTCGCCTTTTCTGGAAAGTGTAAGTTTCATTTTTACTTTTCCCCAGGTTTTTGTCACAATCTCAAGGCTTGCTTTTTTGAGGGTCTCATCCGGGATTGAACGGATCTGCAGGTCATAGACATGAACCTCCGGCACGGTATAAAGATAAACATCTCTGTAAATTCCTGAAAAACGGAAAAAGTCCTGATCTTCGCACCAGCTGCTGGCTGTCCATTTGAATACCTGGGCTGCCAGTTTGTTCTCGCCCTCTTTCAGATACTCTGTAAGCTCAAATTCTGAAGGGGTAAAAGAATCTTCACTGTATCCCACAAAAGTTCCGTTGAGCCACAAAGCCAGTCCGCTTTCTGCTCCCTGGAAGGAGATAAATACTCTTTTTCCTTTCATGTTTTCCGGCACATGGAAATATTTCACATAGCTTCCCACCGGGTTAAAACGCTCCGGGATCTGTCCCGGGTGAAGTTCCTCGTGACCTTCCCATGGATACTGGACATTGGCATACTGTGGTGCATCATATCCTTCCATCTGGATATGGGCCGGCACATAAATATCTTCCCAGTCTTTGCAGGAATATGAGTCCTCCTCAAATCCTGCAACTGTACTTGCATAATTTCTCGCATAGTGGAATTTCCAAAGTCCGTTGAGGCTGTGGCGATAGGAAGTTTCCTCATCTTCCCGTTCTTCCTCACTGCGATAATACATATGGTCAGAATGTGCTTCCATTCTTCCGTCACAGAAATACTGTGGGTCTTTCACCAGAGAATAATCAAATTTTTTCATGTTTTCCTCCTGTCCGGCTTTTGTATCCCGGTAAATATTGTCTGAATTTCCTGAAATGCTGTGTTTTACAGTTGTATTTTCGTAACTTCGTTTCTGTCTGTACATTATTATAGTATAAACTTACAGATTATGGTATAATATGTTTCGCCAAAATATATAACATTTAGAAACAGGTGAAGCATATGTCAATTTATTTCAGAAATACTCCTGTCAGTGCTCCGTTTATGTTCGAATCTCTCGGAAATCACTGGAACCAGGATACCATAAACCGGCCGGACGGATACCCATACTATCATTATCTTCAGACAGAAAAAGGAACCGGCCGCATCGAAGTAAATGGAAAGCACTACACTCTGGGTGCCAACGAAGGCATCCTCATTGCACCTTCCGTTCCCCACTCCTATCACCGGGAATCTACTTCATGGATTACCATGTTTGCCACATTTACCGGAACTCTCGCCGGCAGCATCCCATCCATGACCGATAATCAGGACGTCATCCTCATCCCGAAAGAGCAGGGCTTAAATATCCGGAAACTGATTTCTTATTCCCTTCGAAAATACCACGAACCAACCCCGAATATGAAATCGCTCTCCTCGGACTGCTATAATCTTCTCATGAATTTTATGGACTGCGCCGCTTCTCCGAAAATTCAGGATAACCCTCTTTACCAGAGATATGTTGTTCCCGTAATAAAAGAAATTGAAACCCGTTATCAGCAGGACATCACCGCTGCCGAACTCAGTCAGAGTGTCTTTGTATCCACGCAGTATCTTTCCCGTCTGTTCCAGCGTTTTCTTGGCTGTTCTGTCTATGAATACGTTACCATGTACCGCATCAGCCGTGCCAGGGAGCTGCTTCTTTCCAAACCGGATATGAAAATTCAGGATGTTGCCTGCGCCTCCGGCTTTTCCGATTCCAGCCATTTTATTGCCATGTTCCGAAAAATTACCGGCACAACACCTCTGGACTTCCGGAAAATGTACTAAAAAAACACGGATCTGTATGCCCCTGAACCTTCAGGTTTTCACACAGATCCGTGTTTATTTTTTCAGCTATATCCTCAGCACTGATAATATAACTCCAGAATGCGGTCAACTCTCTGACTGGCTTCCAGATTCTTCAGAAGATCGCTCCTGCTTCTGATCTGGCTGTCCAGATTCTTCCGTTCCTCCTGCAATTGCTGCAGAAGGGATGCTTTCCGGAGAGTCTCCTGGTTCTGCTGTATTTGTATTTTGTTCTGACTCATATTTTTCTCCCTGTACAGTTTCTGTTTCCAGATTCTCTGTTGCATTTTTTCTTTGTTCTGCGGCCTGTTGCTCTGCCTGGTAATCTTTTTCGATTCTTCTCTTTCGTACCCGGGCACGCTTCTTCGCCATCACAATCTTTACAGTAACAATCACTGTACACAGGACAAAAAGCACACCTGAAATCACTAATGAAACATCAATCTCCGTTCCCGGAAAAAATACTTTATCTGTACGCATCCACTGGATCACAAATCTTCCAAGTCCGTAACCAGCAAGATATCTCAGAAAAATTTCTCCCTGAAATACTCTCCTGCGAAGGTGCATCATAAGCAGCATAAGCACCAGAAGACACCAGAGACTTTCATAAAGAAACAGCGGCTGCACCAGAATGCAGGATACTCCATCTACCATCTGGAGATTCTCACGCATTGTGGTCGTCACTTCTCCGGCCCTTACCGCAGTCAGTGGAAGCTGCATGGAAAGAATATTATCCACATATTCCCCAAAGGACTCTCTGTTAAAAAAGCTTCCCCACTTTCCTATGATCTGCCCGATCAGAATTCCCATACAGGCAAGATCTGCCATTTTCCAGAATGATTTTTTACGTATCCTGCAATAGACGATACCACCCAGCACTCCGCCGAGAAGACCGCCATAAAAAAGCATGCCTCCTGAGCGCACATTCAGAATCTGTCCGGGATCATTCTTATAAAGGCTCCACGAAAAAGCAGCATACAGAAGCCTTGCTCCGATCACCCCTGTAATCAGTGTTATGATAGCCAGATCCAGATAAGCATCCGGCTCTTCATGATTTCTCCTTGCTTCCAGTACCACAAAAAAGATTCCAAGAAGCATTCCGACCGCAATCAGAACACCATAAATCGTGATCTCGAATCCAAAGATTTCAAAGGATTTCGGAACATAATCCAATATCAGTTTCAATCCGGGAAAGCGAATTGACATATCCATAAAATCACCTGTTATACATTAAAGCGGAATAAGATCACATCTCCATCCTGTACAACGTAATCTTTTCCTTCCATTCTTACAAGACCTTTCTCTCTGGCGCCTGCATAGGAACCGCAGTCCAGAAGATCCTGATAGTTTACAACCTCTGCCTTGATAAAGCCACGTTCAAAGTCTGTGTGGATCTTACCGGCTGCCTGAGGTGCCTTGGTTCCGATCTTGATCGTCCATGCTCTTGTCTCGTCCTCTCCTGCTGTCAGGAAACTCATAAGGCCAAGAAGATGATAACTTGCACGTACCAGCTTCTCAAGACCGGATTCTGTCAGTCCCAGGTCTTCCAGGAACATCTTTCTCTCATCCTCGTCCAGCTCGGAAATCTCTTCCTCGATCTGTGCACAGATTACAAATACCTCACTGTTCTGTTTGGACGCATACTCACGTACAGCCTGTACATGTGCATTATTTGCACCGTCATCTGCAATATCGTCTTCCGCAACATTGGCAGCATAAATAACCGGCTTAGCAGTAAGAAGATTGTAAGTTGCAAGCCATGCATCCTCATCCTCATTCTCTGTCTCAAGAGTAATTGCAAGCTGGCCGTCTTCCAGATGTGCCTTTACTTTTTCGAGGAATGTAAGCTCTTTGGCTGCTTCCTTATCCATACGTGCAGTCTTGGTAACCTTTGCAATTCTTCTCTCAAGGATCTCAAGATCTGAGAAAACAAGCTCCAGGTTAATGGTCTCAATATCACGAAGCGGATCAATGTTTCCATCTACATGGACAACATTGGAATCCTCAAAACAACGTACTACATGAACAATGGCATCTACCTCACGGATATTTGCGAGAAACTGGTTTCCAAGTCCCTCACCTTTGGATGCACCCTTTACAAGACCTGCAATATCCACAAATTCAATCACTGCAGGTGTTACTTTTTTTGATTTGTAAAAATCACCGAGAAGATTCAGTCTCTCGTCCGGTACGGTTACAACGCCTACGTTCGGATCAATGGTACAGAACGGATAGTTTGCTGACTCTGCGCCGGCCTTTGTCAGTGAATTAAATAATGTACTTTTTCCCACATTAGGAAGACCTACAATTCCAAGTTTCATTTCTCTATATTTCTCCTTTAAATGTATTGATTTCACAGCATTTTCAGCCATTTTGCTGTTCCCATCTTACCACACACAACCGGAATCCGCAACCCGGGACTGCCGCCCACCGGATTCTCTGTGCCGTAACAGCCAATGCTTTAATCCCTGGACATAATCATCAGAAGCTGACCACTGTCATAGGTAATTTCAGCCGTTTCCTCTGTAATCTCATTGCTGACAGTCAGTCCACTGTCCGCAACGGTGAGATGATACCGGTTCAACGGATACTTAAATCCTTTCAGGGACAATCCGGCTACATCTCCTCCTACAGAGAAAAAAGAAACATATTTTCCAAACTGCTCCTCTTTTTTCAGCACGGTTCCACTTTCAACCAGAGTAATATAATTCCACTGATCTGCAAGAACAATCTGTACTCCCTGTTCTTTTCCCATGGAAAGTAGTCCAAGATTGGCCAGTACATGATCTAGCCTTGTTCCGGTGGCACCAAAAATCAGGATTTCTTTTGCCCCTTCACGGATCATATGATTCACGGCAGACTGTGTATCGGAATCATCTTTTTCCGGCTTCAGCCTGACAATCTCAAGATCCTTCAGGCTTTCCATGTAGGCTTCCCCTTCTTCAGAAAGACTGTCAAAATCTCCCACTGCAAGATCCGGAGTAAATTCCCGGTTTCTCATGAACCATTCCATGCCTTTATCTGCGGCAACAAGGGCAAGGCTTTCTCTTTGGCCTTCTTCTATTCTTTTTTTCAAAAAACCGAGGGCAAAACCATCCTGGATATTGCCCCCGCTAATTATTACTGTATCAATCATTTTCAGTCCAGCTTTTCTTTGATATCGTGAATCCGCTCTGTGATATGTCTTACATTGGCTGCCACATCTCCCTTAAATACCCAGGAACCGGCTACCATAAAATTGGCTCCTGCACGCATAACGGTTTCCAGGGTATCATCATTGATGCCACCGTCTACCTGAATGTCAACATCCAGATCTTCCTCATCGATCAGTTCACGGAGCTCCTGAATCTTCTCTGTACACTCATCCATATATTTCTGTCCGCCAAAGCCCGGCTGAACGGTCATCACGAGCACCATATCCACATCTTCGAGAAGATGGCTGATGTCATTTACCGGTGTGGATGGTTTAATGGAAACTGCCGCTTTTACACCGGAAGCTTTAATCTGCTCCAGCGTACGCTCCAGATCCTCACATGCCTCCGCATGTACGGTAATGGAATCTGCTCCACACTCTACAAAATCGCGAATATATCTTTCCGGTTCTGTTACCATCAAATGTACGTCGAAAAACATGTTGGATTCTTTCCGGATTGATTTGATCACCGGCATTCCAAACGAAATACTCGGAACAAAATCTCCATCCATAACATCAATATGCAGATATTCAACACCTTCTCTTTCGAGAATTTTAATCTGTTCTCCCAGTCGGTTAAAATCTGCTGATAAAATCGACGGGCACAATCGGTATTCCATGACTCAGTATCTCCTTTTCTCTTTTAATTCCTGATGCAGCTCCAGATAGTCTTCATAACGGAGTCTGCTGATCTCATTGTTCTCAAGGGCTTCCTTAACGGCGCAGCCCGGTTCATGTATATGACGGCAGCCCTGGAAACGGCACTGTCCTTCATATTTCCGGAACTCCGGAAAATAATCCTTCAGTTCCTGTTCCTCCATATTTTCAATATATAAGGAGGAAAATCCTGGCGTATCCACAAGAAACGTATCCTGCGCTACCGGTATAATCTGTGCATGGCGGGTAGTATGTTTTCCACGCTTCAGCTTACGGCTGATCTCACCGGTCTCCATCTCTACCTCTTCCTGAAGGGAATTGGTAAGGGAAGATTTCCCAACACCGGAAGGACCTGCAACAACCGTTGTTTTGCCCTGAAGCACTTCCTCAATCTCGCCAAGGCCTTCCCCTTTCAGGGCACTTGACAGAATTACCTGATAACCACAGCTCTGGTAAGTTTCACAGAGAAACTCCAGCTCTTCTTCCGTTGCCAGGTCTTTTTTGTTGAAACAGATAACCGCCGGAACATCTTCCCGTTCCATCATAATGAGGAAACGGTCCAGAAGCATGAAATTAGGTTTGGGGTTATCCATGGCAAAGATTACAAGCGCCTGATCTACGTTGGCTACTGCCGGGCGGATCAGAGAATTCTTCCGCTTATGAATCTCTGTCACACTGCCTTCCAGCTCTTTTTCATCCAGAACTGCAATGTCTACATTATCCCCTACCAGGGGCTTGAATTTATCTTTTCGGAAAATGCCTTTTGCTCTGCATTCGTATGTATTGCCGTCTTCTGCATATACATAGTAGAATCCGGCAATACCTTTGATTATTTTTCCCTGCATAATCAGTTGGCTTCCTTAAAGGTAACGGTATAAGTACCAAGCTGCTGATAATCTCCATTTACCTGCTCGTAAAGGTAAATGGTTCCGGTTGTAACACCGTCTGCACCTGTCACATCAAGCTGATACGGGAAGTTTACATTCTGTCCGTCAAGGATGGTGGAAGCCTTCGGCTCACCATTTACTTCCTGAATCAGTTCCAGACGGATTGCTCCTCCGTTATATCCGGACGGAGTATCCAGTGTCTGTGTACATTTCCAGCCGGAACCGCTTGTTGTGCTTCCTGCGGATGCCACTGTGCTGTCTGTAGATGCAGTACTGTCTGTGGCGGCTGTGCTGTCTGTGGACACGCTGCTGTCTGTAGACGCGGTACTGTCTGTGGATGCACTGCTGTCCGTAGACGGAGCCTGGTCACCGGAGCTGATCGTCAGATAGATTGGCTGATCCGGATCCGCTGCCGCATAAGCTTCCGGTTCCTGTGCGATAACAGTTCCGGCAGCCTCTGTACTCTGCTGCTCTGTAATCTGGATATCAATAAACTTGCCCAAAGTAGTAAGCGCATCATCCTTGCTCATTCCAACAACACTTGGAACCTCTGCGTTATCGCCATAATCAACACCACGGCTGACTGTCAGTGTTACCGAAGATCCAGCCTGCACAGAAGTGCCTGCTGCCGGCTCAACGCTGTAAACATATCCCGGATCTACCAGTGCGTAACCGTTATCATCGGTCTCACTGTACTCCTTCTGAACAGTTACCTCAAGTCCCAGATCCTCCAGAGTCTGCTGTGCGTCAATTCCGGTACGTCCATCCAGATCCGGAATGGTAACCTGTGCAGTTCCGGTACTTACCCAGTACTTCACAGTTGTATATTCTTCCACCTGAGTTCCCGCTGCGGTTTCCTGACGGGAAATCTTGCCTTTTTCCTGGTTGGAAGATTCCTCACCTGCCATCTGTACACCAAGGTGTGCATCATTTGCAAGTGTCTTTGCCTCATCTTCTGTCTTACCTACAAGATCTGGCACAGTTGCCATATTGGATGCTGACTCTTCTGTCTTCTGCTCGGTCTCTGTTTTTCCGCTGTTTGTACTGCTGTTTCCAAAAAGGCCTGCCGCACGTCCAAAAACAACCACCAGGATAATCAGAAGGGCCGCCCCTCCGATTAATGCAGCAATTGTCAGGCCCATGCCGGAACCTTTTTTCTTTTTCTTTCCGGATTTCTTTCTGGCGCCTGCATCGTAGTCGTCCTCAGCATCATCGTAGTCGTTATCATCATACTCTTCTTCCTCAAGAGCAGTGGGTTCCGGCTTGGTAATCTGCTTCGGTGTATGTTTGATTTCTCCCAGTTCTTCCTCGGAGATCACAACAGTCTTGGCGTCTGTATCTACCGTGGCAAGCTTCACAAAATCTCCCTGAGGATCAATCAGTGAATGCTTCAGATCTGCAATCACATCCTCCATACGTCCATAGCGGCGATCCACACTCTTCTGGGTACATTTCAGGATGATCTGCTCCAGGCTGTACGGAAGATCCGGTGTATACACACTTGGCGGAACCATCTCTTCCTGTAGATGCTTGATAGCAATGGCAACGGTTGTATCTCCGTCAAAAGGAACTCTTCCTGTTACCATTTCATACAGTGTGATACCAAGAGAATAGATATCGCTCTTCTCATCGCTGTATCCACCTCTTACCTGTTCCGGAGAACTGTAATGTACCGATCCCATCACATTGGAGCTGATGGTATTGGATGACGCAGCTCTGGCAATTCCAAAGTCTGTTACCTTCACTTTACCATCTGTGGAGATGATAATATTCTGCGGTTTTACATCTCTGTGAACAATTCCATGGCTGTGTGCTGCTTCCAGACCCATGGAAACCTGAATCGCAATGCTTGTTGCTTCCTTGATGGAGAGTTTGCCTTTTTTGGAAATATATTCCTTAAGGGTAATTCCCTCAATCAGCTCCATAACAATGTAATAAACACCACCGTCATCTCCCACGTCAAATACATTGACAATGTTCGGATGAGTAAGACCGGCTGCTGCCTGGGCCTCACTTCTGAACTTTTTGATAAATGTGGTATCCTCCCGAAATTCCGGTTTCAGGACTTTCACTGCTACAAAGCGGTTCAGCTTGTGGTCCATAGCCTTATAGACATCTGCCATTCCGCCAGTTCCGATTTTTCCTACGATCTCATAGCGCTCGGCTATGATCATTCCCGTCTTCAACATGTTTCCACCTCATTCGTGAATGGTTCTACCAGTACGATTGCAATATTATCCTTACCACCATTCTGATTTGCTTCCCGAAGGAGCGCGCTGCCCTTCTGATCAATATCTGCTTCCGGATCGGATATGATTTCTGCAATCTTTTCATCTGCAACCATATTGCTGAGGCCATCTGAACACATAAGAATGGTACAGCCTTCCTCAAGTTTCAGATCAAAGAAATCCACATCCACCGTTTTCTCCGCGCCAAGCGCCCTTGTAATAATGTTCTTGTCCGGATGATTCCGTGCTTCCTCCTGGCTGATCTCGCCCATTCTCACCATTTCCTGGACCAGTGAATGGTCTCTGGTGATCTGGTGGATCCCGTCCTGAATCACGTACAAACGGCTGTCACCTACATTGGCTACATAGGCATACTGATCTACAATAGTCGCCACTACCATAGTGGTTCCCATGCCCCGGAGGTTTTCGTCTTCCTGTGCACGGTTTCTGATCTCCGTGTTTGCAGTTTCAATGGCATGACGAATGACCTTCACCGGATTGTAATCCGCATCTTCACGGATTTCATCCACAAGGATCCGTACTGCATGTGAGGATGCATAGTCACCGGCGTTATGGCCACCCATCCCGTCCGCGACTGTGAAAAGATTAGGCAGATTTCCCACCGGACCTTCAGACGCAAACACGTAATCCTGATTCATCTTCCGCTTCTGCCCTACATCAGTAGCTGAGTATATCCTCATGTCACTTCTCGCTTTCTGTTTTTTCCATGTAACTTTTTCTTAGCTGTCCACAGGCACCGTCAATATCACTGCCCATTTCCCTTCTAATAGTAACATTAATTCCGTATTTTTCAAGTTTTATTTTGAAATTCTCCACAGCCTGTCGAGTAGACCTCACATAGGAACGTTCCTTAATCGGATTAACCGGAATCAGATTTACATGGCAGTTAATTCCTCTGATACGGCCTGCCAGCTGCTTTGCATCTTCCTCGCTGTCATTGACCCCGGCCACAAGACTGTACTCAAACGTAATCCTCCGACCTGTTTTGTCAAAGTAATTTCTGCAGGCATCCAAAACCTCATCCATGGAATACTTATTTGCAATAGGCATCAGTTCCTGACGCTTTTCATCATTTGGAGCATGAAGGGAAAGCGCCAGGGTAATCTGAAGTTTTTCTTCCGCCAGCTCATACATCTTCGGCACAATTCCACAGGTGGAAACCGTCACATTTCTCTGGCTGATTCCAAGGCCGTTCTCGTCGGTAAGAATCCGGATAAAGCGGACAAGATTATCATAATTATCCATCGGCTCTCCGGTTCCCATTACAACCACATTGGCCACACGCTCTCCGGTATCTGCCTGAATCCGGTAAATCTGATCCAGCATCTCGGAAGGTTTCAGGCATCTGGTCAGTCCTCCAATGGTGGAGGCACAGAACCGGCAGCCCATACGGCAACCAACCTGCGAGGAGATACATACGGAGTTTCCGTGATGATATCTCATAAGAACACTCTCAATTACATTTCCGTCTTCCAGCTGAAAAAGATATTTTCTGGTTCCGTCAATTTTTGAAATCCTCACATCCGCCTGGCTGAGCGCTGTAATCGGATAAACCGAAAGCTTTTCACGGAGGCTTTTGGAAAGATTTGTCATTTCATCCCAGGAGGTAACCAGTTGCTGATGAAGCCATGCATAGATCTGTTTTGCACGGAAGGGCTTCTCGCCGATCTCTGTCATCAGATTTTTCAGTTCCTCCATTGTCATGGATTTTATATCTGTCATTTTCTGTTATTTCCTTCTGAATCTGGCAATAAAGAATCCGTCTGTCTTATGTATTCCAGGCAGAAGCTGCAGATATCCAAGCTTGGTGGATTTACAGTGAAGTTCTTCCGGAATATACGGGTCAAGGCTTTCCAGTCGGAACGGATAGTTCTTTAAAAACCATAATACATTTTCTTCGTTTTCTTCACGGGCAATGGTACAGGTACTGAAAATCAGTGTTCCATCCGGTTTCACGTATTTCGCCGCCTTGTCAAGGATCATCCTCTGAAGCATTACGATTTCTTCCTGTTTCTGTGGCGTTGCCCTGTATTTAATCTCCGGTTTCTTGCCGATAACTCCATACCCGGAACACGGTACATCCGCAATCACAATATCTGCAGCCTGTTCAGACTCCGGATCATAAATGGTTGCATCCTGAACTTTTGCATCAACATTGATCACACCGGTTCTCTGAATGTTTTCCTTAATCAGATCGGCTTTGTACTGGCTTACATCCCTTGCATCCACATTTCCGTAATCGCCCATCTTATCTGCGACGTGAATACTCTTGCCACCTGGCGCCGCGCACATATCAATGATGTAATCCCCTTTTTTGGGGCTGGCCGCCTCTGCCACCAGCATGGAGCTGATATCCTGCACCAGGATTTTTCCCTGAAGGAATGCATCCAGTGTCAGGATATGGTTGTAATCAGAAATTTTCAGTGCATAGGAAAGATACGGTGCCTGTTCCACCGTTACTCCCTGTGCTTTCAGGCTGGTAACGATTTCCTTCCGAGACGCTTTATGTGTCCGGCACCGCACTGTAATCGGTCTTTCTGTGAGAAAATCTTCAAGAATTTTCTCGGTTGTCTTCACACCATAGGCAGCATTCCATTTTTCCACAAGATATTCCGGCATGGAATACTTCACAGAAAGATAACGTACTTCGTTCTCTTCTCTTAACGGAAGTTCCAGATTTCCAATTTCCCTTGCAATGGTACGGAGCACTCCGTTGACAAAAGGTTTCAGATTATAGAAGCCTTTTTTCTGTGCCAGCTTCACCGCCTCATTACATACAGCACTGTCCGGCACACTGTCCATAAATTTCAGCTGATATACCGCACTTCTTAAAATCTCACGAATCTGCGGTTTCATCTTATTTACGGATATTTTGGAAAAAGAATCAATCACATAGTCAATATAAATCCTGTATTCCAGGGTTCCCTCGCATACTCTCGTTATAAAACTGCGTTCCTGCTTGGGAAGGAACTGATATTTGGAAAGAGCATTGCGGATGGCAATGTGGCTGTGCTCGCCTTCTTCCTCAATCTGCAGCAGGATCTCAAGGATCAGTTCTCTTGCATTTACTCCGCTGTTAATCACGATTTCTACCTCCTGCAAGGATAATCAGTCTCAGAAGCTGTAAGATAGATGCCGCCAGCGCTGCCACATAGGTAAGTGCTGCCGCTGTCAGTACTTTTTTTGCTCCTTTTTTTTCATCTGTGCCTAAAATACCGGTGCTCTCCAGCATCTTCAGGGCTCTGGAAGATGCATTGATCTCAACCGGCAATGTTACCAGCTGAAACAGAACTGCCAGTGAAAACAGAACAATTCCCAGAGTTACCAGGGGACGGATCGAAAAAATCAGTCCTGCAATAAACAGTGGCCATGATAACTGTGACCCGATATTTGCAGCCGGCACAATGGCAGACCGGATATTCAGAGGCGCATAATTGATGGCGTCCTGAATGGCATGTCCACATTCATGTGCAGCCACACCTACTGCTGCCAGTGAATTTCTTCCATAAATATCTTCAGAAAGAGACACGGTTTTTGTTCTTGGGTCATAGTGATCCGTAAGGCTTCCTCTGATCGGAACCACCTGTACATCCGTAATTCCGGCGGCTCTTAAGATTCTCTGTGCAGCTTCTGCGCCGGTAATCCCGGAATGATTCCGGACTTTTCTGTAAACCGCAAAGGTACTGTGGAGCTTTGCGGAGGCTGCAAGAGAAAGAAGCATTCCGATTACAAGTAAAAGAACGGTAGGGTCCATTCCCCATCCGTAATAACCATATCCGTACATAACTCATCACTCCCTGGAATCTTTAAACATGTCTCCTGGTTTCAGCTGATATCCCCGGAGGAAGGCATCTGCTTCCATACGTTTTTTGCCTTCCAGCTGTACTTCCTGAAGCACCAGCACATTCTTTCCACATGCTACACGGATTCCCTCTTTGTCTGCGGAAATCACAGTTCCCGGCGCTTCTTCTGCCTGTTTTTCCTGTACAGAACTCTTCCATACCTTCATTGTTTTTCCATTGATAAAGGTAAATGCGCTTGGCCATGGATTCAAGCCTCTTATCAGTCGCTCCAGTTCCTCTGCATTTTTGCTGAAATCCAGAAGTCCCATTTTCTTGGAGATCATGGCCGCATATGGAGTCGGACTTTCTTCCGGCTGTTTTTCGCGGGTGGCAGTTCCGTCAAAAATGGACGGCAATGTCTGAATCAGAAGTTCCGCGCCCGCCTGGGCAAGTTTGGCAAACAGGCTTCCTCCTGTCTCATCCTTCGCAAGTGGCACCACAATTCTTGAAATCATGTCACCGGTATCCAGTCCGGTTCCCATCTGCATGATGGTAACGCCGGATTCTTTTTCTCCGTCGATCACTGCCTGCTGGATCGGCGCTGCTCCACGGTACTTCGGAAGCAGAGATGCATGGATGTTGATGCATCCGAACTTCGGCATATCCAGAATACTCTTCGGAATAATCTGTCCAAATGCCGCTACAACAATAATATCCGGTGCAAGACATTTAAGTTTCTCCACAAACTCCGGATCCCTTACCTTCACCGGCTGCAGAACCGGAATTTCATGTTTCAGTGCTTCTTCTTTCACAGGGGTAGGCATCATGGTCTTGCCTCTGCCCTTAGGTTTATCCGGCTGTGTAATTACAGCCTCCACCTCATATCCGTTCTCTACCAGCGCCGCAAGAGGTGCTACCGCAAAGTCCGGAGTTCCCATATAAACAATTTTCATATTATCCCGCCTTTAGTCTTCCTCATCATAAGTTACCTTGTGAAGTTTTCCCTCCACAAGTTCTGTATACATTTTTCCGTCAAGATGGTCGATCTCGTGGCAGAACGCTCTCGCAAGAAGTCCCTCACCCTCAAGGATCTGCTCTTCCATGTTGACGTCAAGTGCTTTTACTTTCACGTAGTTCGGACGTGTAACCTGTCCTGCCATTCCAGGAACACTTAAGCATCCCTCATCACCGGTCTGCTCACCGCTGGTCTCAAGGATCTCCGGATTGATCAGCACAATCGGGCCTTCCCCTACATCAATTACAACAATACGTTTCAGGATTCCCACCTGTGGTGCCGCAAGGCCTACGCCCATTGCATCATACATGGTATCCAGCATATCTGTAATCAGTTCTCCGATCCTTGGTGTCATTTTGTCCACTGTGCGGGATTTTTTTGTCAGTACAGAATCGCCCTGTACACGAATTGTTCTAAGTGCCATTTTTCTTCTCCTTTAATTCATATCAAATTGAATGTATATCTTCCGGAATCCGGAATTTATCTCTATATATTTCTCCAGCTTTTCTCTGACTGCCGTGAGAAAACGTATATCTGTGTGCTTCAGATGGAGCACCTGGCGGTAAACATCTTTTACTTTTCCTACCGATGCAGACGCAGGGCCGATCATGTGAAGCTCCTCTTTCGGACTTACCCTGCGGATAAAAACTTCTATATAATACATGGCTTTTTTGAGAAATTCTTCATCCTGGCAGGCGCCAAAAACGGTCATCATATGGGCTGCCGGTGGATAATCCAGAAGCATCCGGTAACCCATTTCTTCTTTATAAAATTTTTCATAATCCTGGATAGCTGCCGCCTGAATGCTGTAATGTTCCGGCTGATACGTCTGGATCACCGCATGTCCCGGCCGGTCACCTCTGCCGGAACGTCCCACTGCCTGGGTCAGAAGCTGAAAGGTTCTCTCTCCACAATGATAATCATCCATATTCAGGGAAAGATCTGCCGCAATCACGCCGACCAGAGTTACATCCGGAAAATCATGTCCCTTGACAATCATCTGGGTTCCCACCAGAATATCTGCCTCATGCCCTGCAAAAGATGCCAGAATTTTTTCATAGCTGTCCTTGGTCCTTGTGGTATCAAAATCCATCCGAAGTACCCTGGCTTCCGGAAATTCTTTTTCCAGAACTCTCTCAATCTGCTGGGTTCCTGCCTTAAATCCTCCAATATGAGGCGAACCACAGGACGGACAGACTTCCGGCTTCGCTGTTTCATAACCACAGTAATGGCAGATCAGCCGATTTCCGTTATGCTCACTTAAAGATACATCACAGTGTGGACATTTCATCACATGGCCGCAGGCCCGGCAGGAGACAAACCCTGCATAACCTCTCCGGTTCAGAAACAGCATGGCCTGTTCCCGTTTTTCAAGGACCTGTTCCAGCTGAGTTTTAAGTTCCCGGCTCAGCACAGAACGGTTTCCTTTTTTTAATTCTTCCCTCAAATCCACAATCGATACCTGTGGAAGAGGTCTTTCCTCATAACGTGCACGCAGTCTCACCAGCAGATATTCTCCGCTGCACCCATGGCTGTATGCTTCCAGTGACGGAGTTGCGGAACCCATCACAACCTGTGCATGTTCCATCTGTGCACGTTGGATCGCAGTTTCCCTCGCATGATACCTGGGCGTATTTTCGCTCTTGTATGTGGGTTCATGTTCTTCATCAATCACAATCAGTCCCAGATTGGAAAACGGTGTAAACAGTGCAGATCTGGGGCCTACCATCACCTGCACCTCTCCACGTTTTGCCCGTTTAAACTGATCATAACGCTCTCCTAAAGAAAGTCTGGAATTCAGAACCGAAACCTTATCCCCAAACATGGCATAAAAGCGGCGGACAGTCTGGTACGTAAGGGCAATCTCCGGAATCAGGACAATGGCCTGTTTTCCTTCCTCCAGAACTTTCTGGATCAGCCGCATATAGACCTGGGTTTTTCCGCTTCCGGTTACTCCGAACAGGAGCGTTGGTCTCGGATGTGGATTCTGCCATTCCCGGAAAATCTGCTCTGCCGCTTCCTGCTGTTCCTGATTCAGGCACAGCTCTCTGTCGTCTTTTACAAGCCCCTCACTTTCCGGAATCCGGTACATTTCCTGACTTTCGATTTTTATAAAACCTTTTTTTTCGAAGAAATCAAGAACAGAACTGCTGGCCCCCAGTTCTTTGGATGCGTAGGTGTAATCCAGACTTTTTGACTCCAGAATTGTCCGCAGAAATCTTTCACGTGCCTTAAAGCGGCTGCCCTCCAGTTCTTTCAGCAATTCTTCGGCAGCCGCTTTCTCCCCGGTAAAAAAAATCAGTTTTTTTTCTTTGGCCCGGACTTTATCTTTTACAGGCAGAACCGTCTTCAGTGCCTGAATCATGGTAGAACCATACGTCTCTTTCATCCATGCCGCAAGTGCGATCAGCCTGGATTCTGTTGTCTCACCATCTGTGGATACTCCCTGGATTTCCTTGGTTCTGGAAGCATCGTATTTGGCTTCTGTGGAAATCCCGATTACATAACCCTTCCGGACTGTATTTCCCTTTCCGAAAGGCACTGTAACCACAACGCCCGGTTTTATGGACTGCTCCAGTTCTTCCGGAACACGGTACTGAAAATCCCGGTCCAGCTTCTCATGTGAAATGTCAATGATCACATCTGCATAAATCATCCGTTTACGCTTTCTGGTCTTCTTCCAGGATTTCCTGAATCAGCACACGCTCATCCATTGGGTATTTTTTGCCCTTGATTTCCTGGTAATCCTCATGGCCTTTTCCTGCAAGAACAATAATATCTCCTGGTTCGCCATGATGAATCGCATAGGCAATCGCTTCCTTACGATCCGGAATCTCCACATATTTTCCATCTGTTTTTGCCATTCCGATTTTAATATCGTCAATGATAGCCTGCGGATCTTCATCTCTTGGGTTATCGGATGTGATGATGGTCAGGTCTGCCATTTTTCCGGAAACCTCACCCATCTCATAACGGCGGAGTTTGGAACGGTTTCCACCACATCCAAACAGGCATACCAGTCTGTGCGGGTTGTATTCCTTCAGTGTTCCAAGAAGGCTCTCCAGTGCCATGGCGTTATGTGCGTAATCGATCATCAGTGTAAATTCATCCGATACCTTGATCATCTCAATACGTCCTTTGACTTTGGCTACTTTCAGAGCCTTGATGATGTTCTCTTCTGATACTTTGAAATGACGGCAGATGGCAATGGCTGTCAGGGAATTGTAGATGCTGAATTTACCCGGAATATCAATCTCAACCGGGAAGTCCAGAAGTCCCTTCACATGGTAGGAAATTCCAAGATATCCTTTTCTTCCCACAAGTTTTGCATCTTCTGCACGAAGATCCGCTTTTTCAGAAAATCCGTAAGTTTCAAGAGCACAGGTGTGTCCCTCCACAATCCGGTCAAAATGCTCATCGTCACGGTTTACGATACCGACTTTACACTGTTTGAGAAGCATGGATTTGCAGTGAAGATAATCGTCAAAATCCTTATGCTCGTTCGGTCCGATATGATCCGGTTCAATATTGGTAAAGATACCAAAATCAAAGATGAAGCCCTGGGTTCTGTGAAGCATCAGTCCCTGTGAGGAAACCTCCATAACTACCGCGTCACATCCTGCCTCTACCATATCATGAAAATATTTCTGTACCATGTAGGACTCCGGTGTGGTATTGGCAGCCGGGATATGTTTTTCTCCGATAATCGCCTCGATAGTTCCGATAAGACCTACCTTGTATCCAGCATTCTCAAGGATGGATTTTACCATATAGGTGGTTGTGGTTTTTCCTTTTGTTCCTGTGATTCCGATGGTTTTCAGTTTCTCTGCCGGATGTCCGAACCATGCAACGGAAATAAACGCCATGGCATAACGGGTATCCTTCACCTGAATTACCGTTACATCAGAAGGAGCTTCTACAGGTTCCTCCACAATAAGAGTTCTGGCTCCCTTTGCCACAACATCCGGCACAAATTTATGTCCGTCTACTACAGCGCCCCGGATGCAGATAAAAAGGCTTCCCTCTTCCACTTTACGGGAATCATAAACAACAGAAGAAACTTCCTGGTCTGTACTTCCCTGAAGACATTTGTATTCAAGATGTTCCAATAAGGATAAAAGTTTCATTTTTTCTCCTCCATTTCCCCGTATCTCTGCTGTCGCTTCGCGGCCAGAATACGGGAAGGCATACTATTCTTGTTTTATGTACATACCATATAGAATAGCACACCTGCCCCCTGTTTTCAACGTTTCTTTACGGTGCGCCCAACGCCTGAAACATCACTTTTTCTCTCGCATTCCGGCATATTTTCGGTACAGCCAGAAAGCCCCCAGAGCTGTGATTGCAGCTGTCAGTGCAAGCAGAACAAACAGTTCTGTATCTGTATCATCTCCTGTTTTCGGATGTGTGGATGCCTCTCTTGCCATTCCTTCCTGTACAGATGTGGAATCCGGCTCTCCATTTTCTGAGATCATCTCTGTTTCCAGCGCTTGGGTGGCTTTTCCTTCCACAGTAATCTCTGCGGATGCAGTCACCTGTTTTTCACCGGTTTCCTTACTTGTCACAGAGATCTGGTTAAAAAGTTTCTGGTTTACGGTTTTTTCCGGAATCTTTACCGTTGCCTGAAGTGACACGGCTTCTCCTGGCGCTATCTGTGGGATCAGTGCCTTGGTTCTGGTGCTGTTTAACCTAATGCCTTCCTTTTCCACAAACTGTGCTTCAATTCCCTCTGCCTGAAAACGTTCTGTTCCAACAACCGAATGCAGTGTTTTTTCCCCTGTATTTATGATACAGATCTGATACGTCACGGTTTCTCCTGGAGCTGCGCTTTCCCGGTCTGCTGTTTTCTTTACGGAAAAATCCGCCTTCAAAGACTGCAGCGGACTGACCACCTCCGCCTTCCGAAAGATAGTTTCCTCCGGACGGCCTTTCACTTTTGCCCCTGCTTCCACTTTATGCTCCAGATCCTTTTCCTGTTCATTTAAAAGCGGTGCCAGAATATAAAAACTCCTCTGTTCACCGGCTTTCAACTCTGTCACTTCCGCCCTGGAGCCTTTTCCGGTAAGTCCCTGTGCTTCTTCCCACTGCTGCGTAATCTTCGGGCAGGAAAAACTGCTGGTCATCCGGATATTCTCAAGATCCAGAGCCCCTGTATTCGCAAGATCTACCCGATAACGGATGGTTTTTCCGGCTTTCATTTCTTCTGTCTCGGAAGTTACAGAAAGTGTCATATCTGCTTTTGCAGCTTCCACAGTAAGAATTGGAGAAATTCCTTCCGCAAGAATCTGAGTACTTCCGTTTTCTTTCACCAGAAGAGCTGTTCCCGCACCATCACAGTCTTTCTGCAGCGGTTCATCCTGCACCAGCAGATAACTGGTTTCTTCCACCGGATATCTGTATTCTTCCCGCAGAGACAGCGGAATCTGCAGCAAAATAGATTCCTCATGGAAATTTTCCGTTTCTATCTTATATACCAGTTTTGTGATTTCCGTATCTTCGCCTTTCTGATTTTTCACCGGTATCTGCTGTGTCTGTACATTTTCCGGAAGTGATGTTGTTTCCGGGGAAAAATATTCCGAGACATACACCACGCAGGTCACTGGTTCCGGTTCCACGTCAGGATTTTTGTTTTCCCCGGATTCCTCTTCCGATTCTTCTTCTGGCATTTCCTCCGTTTCTTCCGGATTTTGATCCTCTTCCGTGACTTCTTCGTTTTCCAGTATCATGGCAGAGCTTTCATTCTCTACATCTTCTCCTCCGGACGTCGTTCCCTCCTGTGAGCCCTCACTCTCTTCCTCCTGCGTTTCATTCTCTTCGTATACTGTTTTCCCGGATGCCAGCTCCTCCATGTACTCATCTTCTTCCTCCATTTCCTGCTTATTTTCCGATTCTGTTATTTCCGGCAGGTTCTCATTGCCGTCCGAAATCCTTCTTTCCATTATCCAGTCCTTTAATCCCGTGATCCGGATATCCAGCTCTGCCATTCCCTTCTCTCTGTCTGTCCAGAAACAACTCTGCTCCACTTTCGGGTTCGGCCCTGACTGAAATGCAGATGCCAAAACGGTTCCCGGCTGAATATTTCCCACCAGTACAGTTCCCGCAGCTGCAGCTGCAATTGAAGTTCTCCTTATCTGTTTCCATATTCTGTTTTTCATCACAATTCTCCATTTCTGCCTGCTATGGCATTATCTTTTACACATTCACATTTAACAGAAGCTTACTTTTCCACAGACAAAGGCATCCCTCCCCGGCAAAACGGTGCATAACCGTCAGAAAAACAATATTTATCAATAAAAAAAGGATTTCTGCATCGAACTGATGCGTGAATACATTCCGCAGAGCGCGGAAATTAGACTCTTTCAATGTAGCACATTCCTCAAATGGGCGCAACCAGATATAAAAATTATAAAGTTTGTTTAAACTTTCTTTATAAATTTTCGATTTCTTTTAGATTGCCGACATAATTTAAACATATTTCCTCTATATAATAGGTCTTGGATAGATGAAAAACCACTCTCTATCTCCCCCCTCAAAAAATAGTAGGAAATGAACCGCCTGACCGAATCAGGCGGTTTTTCCTTGTCTGAAAATTCACGGCCTGACAACTATCTGTAAACCATATTCATCTAAAATTCTATTGCATTTCCAACATAGGTCTTTTATAATAAAATATAATACTCGTTACTATTGAACAGTAACCAATTTTAAAGAGAAATGAGGTATTTCCTATGAGCGAAAAAACCGTAGTAGTTGCATTAGGCCACCGAGCACTTGGTACCACACTTCCTGAGCAGAAAACAGCCGCCCGACTTGCAGCCAAGGCAATCGCAGACCTGGTTGAAGAGGGAACCCGCGTGGTAATCTCCCACAGCAACGGTCCGCAGGTAGGGATGATCCACACCGCAATGAATGAATTCGGCAAGGCACATCCTGATTATACATTTGCACCAATGTCCGTATGTTCTGCCATGAGCCAGGGTTATATCGGCTATGACCTTCAGAACGCCATTCGTGCGGAACTTATTTCCAGAGGAATCTATAAACCTGTCAGCACCATTCTCACACAGGTTGTCATTGATCCATATGATGAAGCATTTTCCGAACCGGAGAAGATCATCGGTCGTGTCCTGAATGCAGAAGAAGCAGAAGCCGAGGAAGAAAAAGGAAACTTCGTCACAAAAGTAGGGGAAGGACAGTACAGAAGAATCCTTGCAGCACCGAAGCCACAGAAGATCGTGGAGATCGAGACCGTGAAGGTTCTTTCCCAGGCAGAGCAGATCGTTATCGCAGCAGGCGGTGGCGGAATCCCGGTTCTTGAGCAGGGTACCCAGCTGAACGGTGCCAGCGCCATCATCGAAAAGGACCGTGCAGCAGGACTTCTTGCAGAGGAACTGAATGCAGATACCCTGATGATTCTTACAAGTGTTGAGAAGGTAAGCCTTAACCACAACACCGATCAGGAATCTTATCTGGATACCATCTCCACAGAAGATGCGAAGAAATACATCGCAGACAATCAGTTTGCGGCAGGCTCCATGCTTCCGAAGATTGAAGCAGGTGTTTCCTTCGTTGAAAAAGGCACCGGACGCCGTACCATCATCACCGATATGGCTCACGCCAAAGACGGATACTGTGAGAAGACAGGAACCATCATTAAATAATACACTTTCCCATAACAATATCCCGCAGAAAACTGCTGAATCTACCGGCAGTTCTGCGGGATATTTTTTATGCCGGAAATCGGCGCAAAAAAACACAGATACAGCATAATGCCATATCTGTGTAAATAGCTCTACCTCAGCCAATCTGTCCGGCCTATATTTTACATGGATTTTCGCTCAGCGATCTCCGCCATCTTCGCCTCATTCAGACGGGTGTCCCCATGAACACGGCTGTAGGAAAGATATCCGTTCATACGGTCGATCTTCGTCAGGTTTCTGGAACCGCAGACCGGGCACACATCCATTTCCAGCTCCTCATGACCACAGTCGTCACAGTATGCAAGAGAAAGGTTCACGCCCTCATAATATCCCAGATCCATGGCTCTGCGGATCAGTGTACGGATGGCTTCTTTATTGTAGCCGATGGGATAACGTACATACTGGATCTTACCACCATTGCAAAGCTCCCAGAAACGTCCCTCCAGATCCTGTTTCTCGATTGGGGTTACGTCCTCTGTTACATGACAGTGGAAACTGTTGCTTACATATGGTCTGTCAGAAACCCCTTCAATAATTCCGTACATCTTACGGAACTGCTCTACCTGCAGGCCACAGAGACTCTCTGCCGGCGTTCCGTAGATTGCGTAAAGGTAACCGTCTTCCTTCTTATACTGATTTACCTTGTCATTGATATATTTCAGAACTTCCAGGGCAAAAGCACCATCCTCTGCAATGGATTTTCCATTGTAAAGCTCCTGCAGCTCGTTGAGTGCTGTGATACCAAAGGAAGCAGTCATCGGCTTCAGGATCTTGCCGATCTTTTCATTTGGTTTCAGATGTCCGCCGTAGAAACCACCCTCACAGTACGCAAGAGGGTTGGTAGACGCACGCATCTGTCCCAGATACTCATACGTACGGATATGCAGATTACGGATCATTTCCAGATAGAAATCCAGAACTTCATAGAAATCTCTGCTCTCCGCTCTGGCCTTGGCAAGGATCATCGGAAGATGAAGGCTTACCGCACCGATGTTAAAACGGCCCACAAAAACAGGCGTATCATTCTCATCTGCCGGTTCCATGCCACCACGCTCATACCACGGGCTTAAGAAAGCACGGCATCCCATCGGGCTGATGACTTTTTTGTATTTCTTGTACATGCTGGAGATATAGCCTGCGCCGGACATGGACAGCCAGTCCGGATACATGGTCTTGGAGGAGCACTCCACACCAGCCTCAAAAATATCCTCACAGCACTTTCCAGGGCCGTGGATCTCTTTGTCATAAAGGAATACGATCTTCGGGAACAGTACCGGTTTTTTATGTCCGGCTTTTCCCTGGCCTCCCTGATGCACTTCAAGAAGAGAAACCGTACACATCTTCTCAAACTGCTCGGTTCCAAGACCAAGTGTTACTGTAACAAACGGATAATCACCTCTGGAAGAACCAACCGTATTCAACTTGTATTCAATTCCCTGCCATCCCTGGTCATAATCCCTGCGGACTTTGTCAAGGGCATACTCGATCGCACGTTCCTCGCGGCCGCTCCAGCTCTCATCAGAGTATTTCAGAAATTCGGAAATATATTTATCGTAACTCTTCTTCGCATACGGTGCCAGGATCTTATCAACTTCAGGAACGGTAAAACCACCGTACTGCTGCGCTGCTGTGCTGAGGATGATATCGCCCATCACATCAAAGGCTGTATCCAGGGTCTTCGGCTCATTATACCAGACATTCCCCATCTCAAAACCGCCGCTTAAAACAGCTGCCACATCAAACAGACAACAGTTCATAGTATCCAGACGTGCAGACTGATCATGAATGTAAATGTAACCGTCCTTACATGCTTGAAGTTCATTACGGTTCATAAAGAACTTCCGGTAAAGCTCTTTGTTCAGCTCATTGAAGATCAAGCTTCTCTTGGTTGCAACAAGCGCACTGTCCGTATTGGCATTGCTCTTATCACCGATGTAACGGATAGCCTGGCTCTTGGTGTAAACATCATCCATCATGTGAATGAAATCCAGCTTGTAATTCCGGTAATCGCGGTAGCTCTTGGCAACTGCAGGATTTACACGCTCCAGCGCTCCCTCTACGATGTTGTGCATCTCCTGGATCTCGATCTCATTTTTCCCAAGGGAATCCGCATGCTCCTGGGCAAAACGGCAGATAAAATCCTTCTCCTCATCGGAAAAAGTATAAAGAATACGCTCTGCTGATTTGTTCACGGCAGCCACGATTTTCTGAGGATTAAACTCCTCTCTTGTTCCGTCTTTCTTAATTACATATAACATGGCTCATCTCTCCCAAATACTATATATAGTACTATCTCTACCTATATCTTGATTTTTCTCTATATATTGTGCTAGGCATGAGTATACCACAGCTGGGAGGAAAAGAAAAGGGATATTTCTGTATACAAAAAAATACAGACTTTTAGCACTGCATGATCTCACTGCGGAAATATTCTTACAAATTCATTTGGAACCATTCTGCGATGAAATCCCATATCTCGGGAAGCAGGGCGACCAATGCCACTATAAGCCATATGATCCAGCTTATACTGTTTCTTTTCCGGCCTTCGTTCTGCTGCTTTTTCCCCTGATTTAAAACTTCTGTACGATTTCTGTTCGCCGTTGTTTTATACACGGTACTACCTGCCGGTGCGGTCTTTTTCACAGTTGCAGCTGCATTTCCTGTATTTCCTATATTTCGGTTTCCGCCTGGATTCCGGTTCACTCCTGCATTCCGTCCCGTATTCATATTGCGGCCTGCATTCGTATTCCGCCCCATATTCGTACTCTGCTTCACCCGGCCGCTGCGCTGTGCTGTTTTATCAACGGTCTGTCCATATTGTCGCATCATATCCCGCACTTTGGCGGAAGCATGTCTGTAATGTACCTCACGGGGCTCATTAAGATGGTAAAGTACTTCATCATTTCTGTAAGGCATCCCGCACAGTGAACACCTGCCATTTACAACCCTGCCGCCACAAACCTGACACTTCTCACCTGCCATAAACTCCCTCCATTCTGTCCGTTAAAACGGACATTTACATTTATTTTTATCAATCGGACATTCCCATTTCGTCCTGCTGCATGTCCCTGAATGCGATCATTCCACAATTTACATTCAGTATATCATATCATGCTCTCAATACCCAGTATTTTTCCCGCTCCAGGGCCCGGACTTCACACCTCCTTATATTGCCACCCTGGCCATTTTCTGCTATAATACCCCACAGAGCAACAAGCCAAAAAATCATCAGGAGGAAGCGATAATGAACACAATCACAATCCCCGCAACCTATCATGCAGACCTGAACCTCCATGACACACAGATTGCGATCAAAACAGTAAAAGATTTCTTCCAGCAGACACTCTCCCAGAAGCTCAACCTTCTCCGAGTATCCGCTCCAACATTTGTAGCACCGGAATCCGGCCTTAACGATAACCTTAATGGTGTAGAGCGCCCGGTAAGCTTTGATATCAAGGCTATCGAAGGCAGCAACGCCGAGATCGTACACTCCCTTGCGAAATGGAAACGCTACGCTCTGAAAAAATACGGTTTTTCTCACGGTGAAGGCCTCTACACAGATATGGTAGCGATCCGCCGCGATGAAGATCTGGACAATATCCACTCTGTTTACGTAGACCAGTGGGACTGGGAAAAAATCATCTCCAAGGAAGAGCGCTCCATGGAGACTCTCAAGGAGACCGTACGCACCATCTACAGTGTCCTTCGTAAAACTGAGAAATACATGGCTGTACAGTACGACTACATCGAAGAAATCCTTCCGAAAGACATCTTCTTCATCACAACACAGGAGCTTCTTGACATGTATCCGGACTGCACACCGAAGGAACGTGAATACAAGATCGTCCGTGAAAAAGGTGCCGTATTCCTTATGAAAGTCGGAAAAACCCTCACAAACGGAGAGCGCCACGACGGACGTGCCCCGGACTACGATGACTGGGAACTGAACGGCGATATCCTTGTGTACTATCCGGTACTTGACATTGCACTTGAACTTTCCTCCATGGGAATCCGTGTTGACGAGGACGCACTTGACCGCCAGCTTACCGAGGCAGGCTGCGATGACAGAAGAGAGCTTCCTTTCCAGAAAGCCATCCTGAACAAAGAACTTCCGTACACCATCGGTGGCGGTATCGGACAGTCCAGAATCTGTATGTTCTTCCTGCGTAAAGCACACATCGGAGAAGTACATGTATCTCTCTGGCCAAAAGAAATCACAGATGCTGCAGAGGCACACGGACTTCAGCTTCTCTAAAACATCTTGCAGATTTATTTATAATTTTTGCGGAAATGAGGTAATAACGTGAACATTCTGTTTTTTCTGATTCCCAAAAGCGAAGTCGCCTACATCTTCGAAGATGAGACCCTTCGCCAGACCCTTGAAAAAATGGAGCACCGCAAGTACTCCTGTATTCCCATTCTCACCATGGACGGCAAATATCTCGGCACCATCTCAGAGGGCGACCTTCTCTGGGGCATGCGCCGGGCAGACATTCACGATATCAAGGAAACAGAGGGCGTTCCCATCATGGCAATTCCACGCCGTGCCACCTATAAACCGGTCCACGCAGATTCCAATATGGAAGATCTCCTGGACCGCGCCATCAATCAGAACTTCGTGCCAGTTGTGGATGACCAGGGAGCCTTTATCGGAATCATAACCAGAAAATCCATCATCAAATACTGTTACAACGAAATGAAAGCCGCACAGGGCGCTGCTGAAGAATAAACTCAGCTACCAGCCCCAAAAAACAAAAACAAGGCTCCGGTTCCCGGGATAAAGCGAATATTCTCATTCTGCTTTCCCGGGAACCGGAGCCTTATTCTCTGTCCTTCTTTATCTGATTCGATCAGATCACCCTCACAATATTCAGCTTCTCATCTGCAAGTACCATATCCGCCCGTTTTCCAGGCACAAGAGAGCCCACCTCTCCATAGATGCCAATGCTCTTTGCAGGATTTCTGGTGGCCGCAAAAATCGCCGTACGCTCCGGCACACCCATTGCGATCACGCACTGCATACATTCATAGAGATTGGTTGCGGAACCGGCAATGGTGCCATCCTCAAGAACCGCCTTCCGGTTATTCATAATCACCTTCTGGCCGCCCAGCTCATAAACACCGTTTTCCATTCCTGCCGCCATCATGGAATCGCTGATCAGTACAATCCGTTCTTCCCCGAACATCCGGAATGTATTTCTTACTACTGCCGGATGAATATGAATTCCATCTCCGATCATCTCCACCATACACAGCGGATCATCTGCCGCTGCTGCGATCACTCCAGGCGCACGGTGTCCCAGCGGATTCATGGCATTGTACAGATGGGTTACATGATGAGCACCCTTTTCCATGGCTTTTGCGGCGCAATCATAATCCGCACCTGTATGGCCTATGGAAATCACCACATCATCTTTAAACGTTTCAATAAACTCCTCTGCTCCTTCCATATTCGGAGCCACAGTCACAACCTTTATCCTTCCACCGGAAGCGTTCTGGCATTCCCGGAAAAATTCAATGTCCGGTTTGCGGATGTATTCCTCCACATGTGCGCCCTTTTTTGCAGGATCTAGGAACGGTCCCTCCATATTCAGACCCACAATTCTGGCACAACTCTCATCCTGCTCCACTTCTGTTGCGGACGCAAAAATCCGGATCAGCGCATCCATGGGAAGTGTCATAGATGTAGGACAGTAGGAAGTAACTCCGTGAACTTTTTCATACTGGAGAATTTTTTTCAGGCCGGCCGCATCTGCGTCTGAAAAATCATGTCCGACCGCACCATGGCTGTGAATGTCCACAAGTCCCGGCAAGATTTTCAGTCCGGAAGCGTCAATTTCTTCTTTATCAGAAACTTCCGCCTCACCGGATACAAGTTTCCCGTCTTTCACATAAAGATCCATTTTCCGGAAGCTGCCATCTTCCTGAAAAACATTTCCATTTCGGATAATCATAACTTTTTTGCCCCTCTCTGCGCTTCCTCTATAAAAGTCCTTTTTCACGGATCAGGCTCAGTGCATCCTCATCTGCCACAACCGTGAGATCCGGATGAAGCTGCAGAATAGATGCCGGAACATTCGGTGTGATCGGTCCGTACAGGGAATTGTACAGGGCTTCTGCCTTGGAAGTTCCCGTTGCCATAAGGAGGATTTTTTTTGCTGCCATAATGTTCTTGATTCCCATAGTGTAGGCCTGTTTCGGAACCTCATCCATGCTTTCAAAAAATCTTGCGTTGGCTTTGATTGTACTTTCCGTCAGATCCACACAATGGGTTTCTTTCTCAAAAGCCGCTCCCGGTTCATTAAATCCGATGTGACCGTTTCCGCCAATACCAAGAAGCTGCATGTCCACACCGCCGGTTTTCCGGATGATTTCATTATACTGTGCACACGCCTTATCACTGTCCTCTTCCAGCCCGTCAGGCACAAAGGTTCTCTCCTTGTCAATATTTACATGGTCAAAGAGATTCTGATTCATAAAATAACGGTAACTCTGGTCATTGTCACCGGAAAGTCCCTTATATTCATCCAGATTCACACTTGTCACTTTTGAAAAATCCAGATCTCCTTTTTTGTACCACTCCACCAGCTGTGCATACATGCCCACCGGTGTGGAACCGGTAGCAAGTCCGAGAACCGCATCCGGTTTCATAATAATCTGTGCAGACATGATATTGGCTGCTTTTCTGCTTACATCCTGATAATCTTTTCCTGTGTAAATAGTCATAGTTTTTTCCCCCTTAGTTTTTTGCTGTAAAACCCTTTTTTCTCTGATTATTATAACACACTTTCCATTTCAGAAGCTGTCATACCACAAAAAAACTGATATTTTCCTCCTGCATTTTTGTACAGAATATGGAAAATATCAGTTCAGTATAATTCAGATTTATAATGTTTTTGAAAGGAATTCCTGAAGTCGTTTATTCTTCGGATTTGCAAAAAATTCTTTCGGGGAATTCTCCTCCTGTATCTTTCCCTCATCAATGAAAAGAACTCTGGTTGCCACCTCGCGGGCAAATCCCATCTCATGGGTTACCACAACCATAGTCATGCCGGATTTTGCAAGCTCCTGCATCAGTTCCAGAACCTCTCCGACCATCTCCGGGTCAAGTGCGGATGTGGGCTCATCAAACAGCATCACATCCGGATTCATGGCAAGAGATCTCGCAATGGCAATACGCTGCTTCTGGCCACCGGAAAGCATATCCGGATAGGAATCCGCTTTGTCCGGAAGACCGACACGTTTGAGAAGCTCCAGAGCGGTTTTCTCTGCTTCTTCTTTACTCATCAGCTTCAGGGTTACCGGTGCAAGCATGATGTTCTCTTTTACAGTCTTATGCGGAAACAGGTTAAACTGCTGGAATACCATTCCGATCTTCTGACGGTGACGGTTGATATCCACCTTCGGATCTGTAATGTCGGTTCCCTCAAAGAGAATTTTTCCTCCGGTTGGTTCCTCAAGAAGGTTCAGGGAACGGAGGAATGTAGATTTGCCACAGCCGGATGGTCCGATAATGGCCACCACTTCGCCACGGCGGATCTGTGTGGTAATTCCGTTGAGGACCTGATTGCTGCCATAGGCTTTCTGAAGGCCCTGCACATCCAGAAGTACTTCATTACTTACGCTCATTGGTTCTCAGCCTCCTCTCAAGTCTTCCTACCAGATAGGTGAGGAAACAAACAATTATAAGATAGATTGCAGCTACTGCAAGCAGTGGGAACAGCGCACTGTAGGTCTGGCTTCGGATAATATCACCGCCACGGGTCAGATCCATAAGTCCAATATAACCACTGATAGATGTCTCTTTCAAAAGTACAATCAACTCGTTTCCAAGAGCCGGAAGAATGTTTTTGACAGCCTGAGGAAGAATGATCTTCGTCATGGTCTGTGTGTAATTAAGGCCCAGGCTTCGGCCAGCCTCAAACTGTCCCTGGTCAATAGACATGATACCGGAACGGACAATCTCAGCCACGTATGCGGCAGAGTTCATACCAAAAGCAATGATCGCAACTACGATCTTTCCCGGATCTACGGTTGCAAAAATAACATAGTATACGATCAGCAGCTGTACCATGGTTGGTGTCCCACGGATCACAGTCAGGTAAACTCTGCAGATCACATTGAGGATCTTAAGTTTGCCTGTCTTATCATGTGTGGAACGAACAATGGCAATAACAAAGCCAAGAAAAATACCAAGCAATACCGCAAAGAATGTAATAATGATGGTATTTTTCAGACCGGATACAATGAACTGCCAGCGGCTGTCGTCCAGAAAATTAAACTGAAACTGTTCAATAAGACTCAAAATTTCCACCCTTTCCCAAACTACAGGTTCCGAATTCCGGAAGTATACTCCCGGATATCCGGAACCTGAATTCAGTTCTTATAATTTTTCATCAGAAAGACTTATTTCTGTACAATGATAACCTGCTCTGCAGTTGTATATGGATCTGTGAAATCAATACTCTTCTTACGATCCTCTGTTACAGTCATTCCTGCAGCACCAAAGTCAGCTTTTCCGGATTTTACCGCATTTACGATGGCATCAAACTCCATATCCTCAACTTTCAGGTCGTATCCAAGCTTGTCGCAGATTGCCTTTGCGATATCAACATCGATACCTACAATATTATCTCCGTCATAATATTCATATGGCTGGAATGTTGCATTGGTAGCCATTGTCAGAGTTCCCTTGGAATGATCTGCATCCTTCGGAGTCTCATACGGAGTTTTACCTGCATCATCACCGATGTAGTTATCTCTGATGGAATCCAGAGTTCCCTCATCCTCAAGCTCTTTCAGCGCATCATTGAATTCTTTGGTAAGATCTGTGTTGTCCTTGGAAATACAGATCGCATACTCCTCTTTATCAAATACATTGTCGATAAGCTGAAGATCGTCATTTTTCTCAACAAATTTCTTGGCCGGCTCACTGTCAATCACCACACAGTCAATCTTGCCCTGCTTCAGAGCCATTACTGCATCGTTACCTTTATTATATCTCTCTACAGTTGCGTCCTTGATATCTGTAGCAATGGTATCACCGGTGGTTCCAAGCTGAACACCGATCTTCTTTCCTTCCAGATCATCTGCGCTCTTGATCTCATCTGCTGCAAAAACAGCGGATGTCATGGATACTGTCATAGCTGCCGCCAGTGCAAGTGCCATAAGTTTTCTTTTCATTTCTTTTTTCCTCCTGTTTCTGTGTACTTTACGTTATGTCTCTCCGGTTTCCGTCAGCCCTATTCGTAATGTACAGGAATAATTATACATAATTATGCATATTGCCTTGTTTTATGATACCATGTTTTTCATAAAATGCAAGCACAGAAACTTCATAACCATGATTTTCCTATTTTCTTACCGTGATTTTTTTCACAGTACTGTATGTTCCATATACGTAATTTCCTGCGGAATCTTTTTTGAATCCACGGACTTTTACATAATAGGTTTTATTTTTCTTCAGATTGGAAAGTGTTACGGACGTTTTCGCGGAATTTACTTTTTTATATCCGCTGAAATCACTCTTTTCTGCATATATGAACTGATAACCACGAACGCCTTTGATTGTATTTACGGATACATTCAGTTTCTGTCCGGCTGTGTTTGTCAGCTTGCTGATCACGGCCTTTGAAACCGTTGTCTTTGTCCAGTGTGCATACAGGGTCTGGCTTTTGGATATTTTTGTTTCGGCTGTTACTTTTGTGCCTCCGCTTTTTGCTGTGTACCAGCCTGTGAAGGTATAGCCTTTTCTTGACGGAGACGGCAGTGTTCCTGCTTTTGCCTTTACTTTGACATTCTTGGTTTTTGTGGTTACTGTGCCACCGTTTGGATTAAACGTCAATCTGGCAACCGATGGATCAGTTACTGTGATTTTTCTGGTGGAAGCTCCGTTTTCATATCCTGCAAAATACATCTTGATGGTTGCAGTTCCTGCACCTACAGCTGTGATCTTTCCCCCCTTCACGGTGCATACGGATGTATTGGAAGATTTCATCACAACTCCCGTATTTTTCATCGGCATACCATCCCACAGAACAGTTGCGGTTGCTGTCTGGCCTTTTTTAAGGGAAGTTGCGGAAACGTTCAGAGAAGCTCTGTAGTATTCTTTGTCTTTGCTTACGACGATTTTGCGGTCGTTTGTTTTATCTTTATAGGAAGATGATGTTGCCTTATCTGCTCCGTCATAGCTGAAGCACTGTACCCAGTAATAGTAACCATTGTAGCATACACATCCGATTCCGATACTCTGGTAATCTTCTCCCAGAATGTTTGCCTTATGGCCTTCGGAATTCATCCACATATTCATTACAGCAGATGCAGTAGTCGTACCGGCTGCGATGTTTTCTCCGTACATTTTTGAATTGGCAGTATAACAGTCTTTTCCACAGGGTCTTGTATGCGAATAGTATAGTACATTCTCAAATCCCCGCATCATTGCGGTTTCAAGAAGACTTTTATCCATGGTCAGTGCCTTCAGACCACATTTTTTTCTTTCCTTATTTACCAGGTTCAATACTTCGAAAGCTTTTGCATAACATTCCTTTGCACGCACGTTTACTTTTACACTGCTGATGTAAGTTCCATCCTCAATTGTATAAAAACCACCACCTGCGGATTTAATTTTTGTAGTGCTGTCAAAACTGTCATCTATTTTCGCAACAGTAGATGGAAGCATAATCTCTTTCAAAGCCGGACATCTCACAAAAGCACCATTTCCAATACTCGTAACTCCTTCCGGAATTACAACTTTTTCCAGCACAGAGTCTCTGTAACAGCATCCATCCGGAATTTCTTTTATTCCCTTTTCAAAAATCAGAGTCGTTATCTTTTCTGCACAGAGAAACAGATATGCTCCCATTTTCTTCACTGTACCTGGAATGGTTACTTTTGTAAGGCTTGTATAAGCAAACGCTTTCTCTGCAATACTGGTCACATCTTCCGGAATTCTGTATTCTCCCACACGGCCTCCCGGAAAAGAAAGTAACGTTTTTCCATTGTCCTTATAAAGAATTCCATCTCTGACGCTATAAATACTATTTTCTTCCATTTCGAAAGACTGCAAACTCCTCAGCCCTGACAGGCTTGAACCATCCAGCTCTTTTATACTTGCAGGCAATACCAGTTTTGTCAGTCCGGCTCCCCAGAATACTTCTTCTCCAATTTTTTCCAGTGAATTTCCAAGAGCAAGATCCGTTAACAATGGATCATCGGAAAAAGCATCTCTCTCAATTGTTTTTACCGTATTTCCCACCACTGCTTTTTTCAGATTGGGACAATTCATAAACGCTTCCGTTCCAATATAGGTAACACCATCTTCTACATAAACTTCTGTTATCTCATCTTTATAATCATTCCAGCCAGGCAAATTTTCTTCTGTTATTTCACCGGTAAAAAAATCCGCAACAACATAAAAATCATCCATCTCCCCATTTCCGGAAATCGTGAGGATTCCATCTTTCAATGTCCAGTTTACACCTTTTCCACAGGTACCCTGTTTTTCTTCTCCATCCGGAGTTTCTCCGTCGGAAAAAAGATCATCCTCATCGTCCATATCACTTTCTGCAGCTGCATCAGGCTCCAGATCCTCCACCTGTGAATCTTCGTTTTCCGGAAGTTCCTCCACAGCGTCCGGAATTTCGGTATTTTCTGCTGGTTCCTCCGGCATTTCCTCTGCCGGTTCCTCCGTAACTTCCGGTTCTTTTACCGCTGCATCTCCGATCTCGGTTTCTTCATCCACTTCCCCGGTGGCTTCCTGAACACTTTCTTCCGGAAAATCTTCCGCAAATGTTACAGCAGGCTGAAACGCCATTGCCGCGCATACGGAAACTGCCAGAACCTTTTTCAGCCAGATATTTTTTCTTCTCATGTACTTTCCTCCTTCTCATAAGCTTTATAAAAATATTATAAATCCCGGTATTTTTTCTGTCAATCTGCGGGAAAATTCACTTTTCGATAACAATTATCCAGTATACTATAATACCTGAGGAAGAAACTGGTATATTTTTCCGGCAGGGGCTTGTGTTCCTCCGGAAAAAGCAAGTATAATATTCAGGAATAAGGAGGTTATTATTATGAAATTCACGAAAATGCACGGCATTGGAAACGATTATGTATATGTAAACTGTTTTGAGGAGACTGTCAAAGATCCTGCCGCAGTGGCGAAATTTGTCAGCGACCGCCACTTTGGCATCGGTTCCGACGGCCTGATCCTGATCCGCCCGTCTGAGATCGCGGACTGCGAGATGGATATGTACAACCTGGATGGTTCCCAGGGCGCCATGTGCGGAAATGGTATCCGCTGCGTTGCCAAATATGTCTACGACCACGGCATTGTGGACAAAACATCTTTAAGCATTGCCACAAGAAGCGGTATTAAATATGTAGACCTCACCATCCGCGACGGCAAAGCTTCCATGGTAAAAGTCAACATGGGCTCCCCGATCCTCACTGCAAAAGAGATCCCGGTGGTTGCCGAAACCGAGCAGGTGATCAACGCTCCCATTACCGTTGACGGAAAAGAGTATCATATGACTGCAGTTTCCATGGGCAATCCTCATGCCATCATCTACGTAGATGATGTGGACAGCCTTGACCTGGAAAAAATCGGCCCGTCCTTTGAGAATCACGTATGCTTCCCTGACAGGGTCAACACCGAGTTTGTTCAGGTGATCGACCGCCACACCGTTAAGATGCGTGTCTGGGAGCGCGGCTCCGGAGAGACTCTCGCCTGCGGCACCGGCGCCTGCGCGGTTACGGTAGCTTCCATCCTCAACGACAAAGTTGACGGCAGCAAACCGGTTACTGTACAGCTCCTGGGAGGAAACTTAAACATCTCCTGGGAAAGAGACGAAAACCTCGTCTACATGACCGGTCCGGCAACTACGGTGTTTGATGGGGAAATTGATCTTGGGTTTTTAGGTGAATAGTCAAGACCACCCGCTTAGCGGGTGGCTTGCTCTGTCCCTATAAGGGACTATTCCCTGCTTGCGCCCGGAAGGCGCA